>NZ_JAPEMC010000003.1:329760-659520 GCF_026343115.1 Streptomyces sp. NBC_00102 | reverse complement strand
GAACCGCCCCGGGTTCGGTAGAGACTTCATATTGCGGTTGTGACCTGGGGTTTCGTGGTCGCGCGGTAGTAGTTGGTCTCGTATTCGACGGGTGGGATGTGCCCTATTTCACCGTGGAGCCGGCGGTGGCAGTACCAGTCCACCCACTCCGCGGTAGCGAGCTCGACCTGGGAAAGAGTCCTCCAGGGGCGCCCCGGTTTGATCAGCTCGGTCTTGAACAGGCCGATCGCGGACTCCATGAGGGCGTTGTCGTAGGCGTCGCCGACCGAGCCGATCGAGGCGGCGATGCCGGCGGCTGCCAGGTGCTCGGCGAGCCGGAAGCTCGTGTACTGCGACCCGGCATCGGAATGATGTATCAACTCGCCGCGCCGGTGGGAGTGTTCATCGCGGTCGCGTTGCCACAGGGCCATGTCCAGAGTGTCCAGGACGAGCTTGGTCTCCTTCGATGTGGCAGCGGACCAGCCGACGATCCGGCGGGAGAAGGTGTCGACGACGAAGGCGACGTAGACGACCCCCGACCAGGTCTTGACGTGGGTGAAGTCGGCGACCCAGTAGCGGTTGGGGGCCGACGCGACGAACTTGCGGTCCAGCAGGTCCGGTGCCCGCTCGACGCTGCTGTCCTGGATCGTGGTGATGACCTTCCTTCCGCGGACGGCGCCGGTGATGCCGAGCTCGCGCATGAGACGTTCGACGGTGCACCGGGCCACGGTGTGGCCCTGTCGGTGCAGCTCGCGCCAGACTTTCCTGGCGCCGTAGACACGGTAGTTGGCCTCGTGGACCTCGGTGATCGCGTCCTTGAGGACGGCGTCCCGCACCTGTCTGGCCGAAGGTTCGGCGGCGCGTTTCTTCGCCGCGTAGTAGGTGGAGGGGGCGATCTTGCAGTCGTGCTCGGCGAGTACGCGGCAGATCGGCTCGACACCGCCGAAGCGGGCCCGGTGCTCGTCGATGAACGCTACGAGCGTGTGTGGCCGGTCGAGCTCGGCCGCGAAGAAAGACGCCGCAGCCTTCAGGATGTCGTTCGCGCGGCGCAATTCGGCGTTCTCCTTCTTCAACGCCTTCATCGCCGCGGACTCCTCCGACGTCGTGCCCGGACGCTGCCCGGAGTCGATCTCGTCCCGCCTGACCCAGTTCCGCAGGGTCTCGGCCGAACCGATACCGAGCTTCTGGGCGACCGCCCGCACGGCAGCCGACTCGTTCGGGTAGTCACCGCGGACCTCGCCGACCATACGAACCGCTCGTTTGCGCAGCTCAACGGGATAAGAGGAAGGGCGTGCCATGACTCAATCCTTTCACGGAATTGAGTCTCCACTCGACCCGGGGCGGTTCAGTGACCGTGGACGCGAAACTCCCCGCTCTGACCCCCGGCACCTACACGATTCTCTGGACCATGACCGACCTGGGCGTCAGCCTGTTCAGTCAGGCCGGTGTACCGGGCGCGGCGGTGAAGATTTCCGCAGTCAACATCCCTCCATACCTGACGGACCTCGCGCCGGCGAGCGGCGGTGTGACGGACTCGTTGACGCCGACGTTGTGGGCGCAGGGCAAGGACGACGACCGGTACCCGAAGTCGGCCCTCGAGTACACCTTCGAGGTGTGCGAAACGGCGGGCAGCGACGCCCGCAAGAACTGCAAGTCCGGTACGCGCAGCGCCCAGCGGGCGTGGGCGGTGCCTTCCGGCTGGTTGTCCTGGGGCAAGACGTATGCCTGGTACGCCTATGTGTACGACGGGAACGCGACGTCGGTCCGCCCCGGTGCGAGCTTCTTCAGCACGCAGGTTCCTCAGCCCGCCGTGACGAGCCACCTGGGTGGGGCGGAAGGTTCCGGCGAGATGGGCACCCGCTCCGGGAACTACGTGACCGCTGCGACCGATGCGGCCATGGTGACGGTCGGCCCGGAGCTCTCGGTCACCCGGACGTACAACTCGCTCGATCCCCGCACCGCGAACACGTTCGGTTCCGGTTGGTCGACGAGGTGGGACATGGCGCTGAGGGAAGAGCCGCTCACCGGCACCGTACTTATTACGCGGTCCGACGGTTCCCAGGTCCGGTTCGGACGGAACGCGAACGGCACGTACGCCTCTCCGTCCGGTGACACGCAGACGCTCTCCGCCGAGACCGGCGGATGGGTACTGCGGGACAGCTCGGCGACGACCTATCACTTCGTGACCGGTGGCAGGCTTGCCTCGATCGTCGACGGAGCCGGGCGCAAGCAAAATCTCACTTACGGCTCGACGGGTCTCCTCGATGTCGTGACGGACCAGTTGTCGGGCCGTTTCCTGAAGTTCACCTGGTCCGGTGGCCGGGTCTCCCAGGTGACGACCAGCGCCGAGACGTCCGGCACGCCGGGTCTGACGTGGACTTACTCGTACACGGGAAATCAGCTGACGAAGGTCTGCTCGCCCGATTCGGCCACGGAATGCTCTTCGTACACCTACGAGGACGGGTCGCTCTACCCGTCGATGGTTCTGGACGCGGGACCGGTGTCGTACTGGCGGCTGGGAGAGCGGGAGGGGTCCGTCGCCGCGAGCGAGGCCCCGTCCCGGACAGGTCTGAACGACGGGATCCACCGTGACGTGGTACTCGGGCAGCCGTCCGCGCTCAGTGGCACCACCGACCCGGCAGCCGGCTTCGACGGAACGGACTCCTACGTCGAACTTCCCGACGGACAGATCGACGCGTCGACTTTTCTCGCGGTCGAGCTGTGGTTCAAGACAACCAAGCCGGGCGTCCTCGTGGGCTTCCAGGAAGGACGGCTCGACGAGGGCAAGCCCGCCCACTACAGCCCGTTGGCCATAACCGCCGACGGAAAGCTGCGCGGACAGTTCGAAGTCACCGGCCAGGGCGTGACAGCCATGACTTCCACGGCGACGGTCACGGACGACAAGTGGCACTACGCAGTCCTCAGCGGGGCCGGCACCACGCAGTCTCTCTATCTCGACGGCACCAAGGTCGGAACCGTCAGCGGCCCCATCAACCACTACGACAAGAGCTATGCCTACCTGGGGGCAGGCTATTCGAGTGCGACATGGGACGGCATTGACGCAGGTCTGCGCTACTTCACCGGCCAACTCGACGAGGCTGCCCTCTACCACCACCCCCTTGATGAAGCCACCGTCGCCGCGCACTACGCCGCCCGCGCCGCAGTCGGAAGAATGACGAAGTCCACCCTCCCCTCGGGCCGACTCCACGCCACCGCCTCCTACGACCAGAGCAGCGGCCGCCTCACCGACTACACCGACGCCAACGGCGGAACGTGGAAAGTCTCCAACCCCACGTACTCGGCAGGCTCAGTGAGCTACGCCGACGCGGTCAGGGCCTCCGGACCGGAGGGCTACTGGAGACTTGGCGAACGCAGCGGAGCCACCGCCGCCAGCGCCATCGATACAGGAACGGACGCTTCGTACGCAGACAGTGCAGAGCTCGGATCGGTCGGAGCCTTCGCCGACGGCGACAACACCGCCGTGACGTTCGACGGGACGACCGAGTCCTACGTGGAGCTGCCCGGTGACCTACCCTCGTCAGCTACGGCGACCACCGTGGAAATGTGGTTCCGGACCGCGAAGCCGGGCGTCCTGCTGGGACTGCAGAACGCACCTCTCGGGGAAAATCCCACGCTCTATCACCCTGTGCTGAACATCGGCGAAGACGGCAAGCTGCGTGGCCATCTCCGCCTCGCAGCTGGCGGAGCCGCGCAACCCATCACTTCGAGTGCCACCGTCACCGACAACGAGTGGCACCATGTCGCCCTCACCGGATCCGGGTCCACACAGACCCTCTTCCTCGACGGCGTCTCCATGGGCAGCCGCAGTGGCGCGCTCACAAGGTCGGGCCTGGACTACGCCTACCTCGGTGCGGGCTACGCCAGCGCCAGCTGGACAGGGATCGCGGCAGCGTCGACCTCCTACTTCAACGGCCAAATCGACGAGCCCGCGATCTACAACAAGTCACTCACCGCCACCACAATTGCCGCGCACTACCGCGCGCGCAACGCCCTCGTCGCCGGAGACGGCCCGCACTACCGGGGCGAAGTCACCGGCGACGCACCGGCCGCGTACTGGCGCTTCGACGAAACCACCGGCACCACCGTACGCAGCGATGTGGCTGCAACCAACAGCAACGGCACATACACGAATACAACCCTTGGTGCCACCGGCATCTTCGGAACCGGCGACGGAACAGCCGCCAGCCTCTCGGGAACCGGCGCAGCTCGCGTGACTAGCAGCATGCTGAGCGGGGACACCAGTCTCTCGGTCGAGTTGTGGTTCCGCACGTCAAAGACCAGCGAAGTCCTTCTCGGGTTGCAGAACACACCACTGGGACAGGTTCCCACCGGCTGGCGGCCCGCGCTCAACATCGACGGCAGCGGCAAACTGCGCGGCGAGTTCTACCTCACGGCCAACACCGGGGCGACCCCGATCACCTCACCCACCGCGGTGAACGACAACAAATGGCACCACGTCGTCCTCAGCGGTGCCGACACCACACAGACCCTCTACCTTGACGGCGTAGCCGTCGGGACACTCAACGGTGCCATCAGCGACCAGGCGCTGGAGTACACCTACATCGGCGCAGGCTTCGGATCCTCCGGCTGGATGGGCCTGGCGAACAACACCTACTACTTCACCGGTGACCTCGACGAAGCCGCCTTCTACACCCACCCGCTGACCGAGGACCAGGTCGCCGACCACTACGAGGCCCGGGAGCGCTCAGGTCTTTCCGCCCTCGCGGCTTCCATTTCCCTCACCGACCCGGCCGGCAAGATGACAACCACCACCTACGACGCCCTGCGGGGCATGCGCCCCACGCGGGACGTGGACGCAGAAGGCTTCGAGACGACGTATGCCTACGACACCGGCGGCTTCGTCCACACCGTGACCGACGCCAACGGCCATGCCACCATCACCGGCCACGACGCCCGGGGCAACGCCGTCACCTCCACTACCTGCCGGGACGCGGACTCCTGCTGGACCTCGTTCTCGGAGTACTACCTCAACACCACAAACGAGCTCGACCCCCGCAACGACAAGCCCGTGGCCGTGCGTGACGCCCGCTCCACCGGCCCGCAGGACAACCGCTACCGCACCACCCTCACCTACACGGACATCGGACAGCCCGACACGACCACGCTCGCCGACGGCCGGACCACCGACCTCGCTTACACCACCGGAACGGAACCAGCAGCCGGTGGCGGCACCACGCCGCCCGGCCTAGTCGCCTCGCAGACCACCCCGGGCGGCGCCGTGACCACCTACGCCTACTTGTCCAACGGTGACGTCGCCGAGACAAAGGCCCCCTCGGGGCTGGTCACCAAGTACATCTATGACGGCCTCGGCAGGAAGATCACCGAGACCCAGGTCTCCGACTCGTTCCCCGCCGGTGTGACCACCACATACGCCTACGACAAGCTCTCACGGATCGTCAGCGAGACGGGCGCACCAGTCAAGAACGAAATCACCGCAGCCACACACACCACGAAGAACAGCTTCCTCTACGACGCGGACGGCAACGTCCTCACCGAGAAGTCCGAGGACACCACCGGCGGCGACCTCGCGCGCATCACCTCTCACCACTACGACACCCACGGCCTCAACGACACCACGACCGACGCCGAAGGAAGCACCACCCTGTTCGAACACGACGCGTTCGGACGACTGGCTCAGGAGACCGACGCCGGAGGCAACACCTACACCCACTCCTACACCGACCGCGGACTCCAGGCCGAGACGGTGCTGAAGGACTGGACCGGCCACCCCGACGGCGGAACTCGCGACCTCGTCCTCACCTCCAGCGCCTACGACCCCGCCGGCCGCCTCGCCTCCACCACCGACGCCATGGGCGCCACCGTCGCCTACACCTACTTCGACGACGGTCTGCCCGCGACAACGACCGCGAAGGCCGTCACCCAGGCAGACGGCACCCGCCACGACATCGTGATCGAGGCCAACACCTACGACGGCGCCGGAAACCTGACCCGCCAGACCGTCGGCGGAGGCACCACCACGACCGACTACCAGGTCGACGCGACCGCCCGCACCATCCGCGAGACCCTCGACCCCGCCGGACTCAACCGGACCACCGCCTACACGTACGACAACGACGACCGCATCACCGAACAGGCCTCCGCCGTCGACGCGTCAGGCAAGACGCAGAAGACCACCGTCGACTACGACATCGCCGGCAACCCCAAGAAGGAAACAGTCACCGACGGGCTCACCACCCACGTCACGACCAACACCTTCGACCAGCGCGGACTGGTCACCTCCAGCGTGCCCCCCAACGGCAACACCGCAGGCACGAACGCGACAGACCACACCACCAACTACCGCTACGACAACGTCGGCCAGCTCGTCGAGACAATCAGCCCGCCCGTCCAAGTCGCCGAGAACGGCAACACCCCGACCACCAGCAGGCCCACGGCCCTCACCGGCTACAACACCTTCGGCGAAGCGACCGAGAACCGCGACGCACGGGGCAACATCACCCGCTCGACCCTCGACCGCCTCGGCCGTACCACCTCGGTAACCCTGCCCACATACACCCCCACAGGCAGATCCCCGATCACCGCGGTAGCGCGGACCACCTACGACGCCCTCGGCCAGGTCACCGCCACGCAGGACCCGCTGGAACGCACCACCCGGTACGGATACGACCAGCTCGGCCAGCTCATCGAACAGACCGACCCGGCAGTCGCCACACCCGTCGCCCAGCTCGGCCAAAACACCAGCGCCCTGACCGGCAGCTCCCTGGCGCTCGACGGAGGACGCGTCACCCGGTCCACCTGGACACCCACCGGACTGCCGCTCTCCGTCACCGGACCCACCGGAGCACGGACCGAAGCCACCTACGACGAGCTCGGCCGGCAGCTCACCGCCACCACCATCGACCGCTACCCGTCCCTGCAGAACCTCACCAGCCGCTACACCTGGGACGACGCCGACAACCAGACCGCATCGGCCACCCCGGCCGGAGGAACCACCCACGGAACCTTCAACCCGGCAGGCCAGCCCCTCACCCTCACCGACCCTGCCGACGGTGTAACCCGGTTCGCCTACGACCGCCTCGGCAGAACGACCGAGACCTACGACCCCACCAACCGCAAGAGCGTCGCCACCTACGACGCACTGGGCAACATCACGAGCGCCACCGACTACGGCACGGGCACCACCGCCCTGCGCACCGCCCGATCCGAATTCGACGCCAACGGCAGCCTCACCGCGACTACATCGGCCACCGGCTCACGCACCGCCTTCACCCTCGACGCCCTGGGCCGTACCACCCAGCAGACCGAACTGGTCACGGACACAACTTCCATCACCACCACGTTCGGCTACGACGCCAACAGCAACCTCACCCGTACCACCGACGGCCGGGGCAATACCACCACCTACAGCTTCACCCCATGGAACCAGCCGGAATCCACCATCGAACCGGCCACCCCCACCTACCCGGACCTCACCGACCGCACGTTCACCACCCTCTACGACGCCGCGGGCCAGAGCGTGACCGATCTACTTCCCGGCGGAGTCAAGCGGGAACGCTCCTACGACACCCTGGGCCGGCTCGTCCAGGAGACCGGAACCGGCGCCGAGGCCCCCACCACCACCCGTACCTTCGGCTACGACCTCACCGACCGCATGGTCTCCCTGGGCAACGACTCCGTCCTCGCCCAGGACACCTACACCTACAACGACCGAGGCCAACTCCTCACGGCCAAGGGCCCGAGCGGCACCTCGTCCTACGCATACGACGCCGACAGCAACCTCACCCAGCGCACCAACGGCAACTGGACCACCGAATACGGCTACGACGGCGCCGGCCGACTCGACTGGCTCTGGGACGAAATCACCGGCAACGACATCTGGTACGAGTACGACGCCGCAGGCCGCCCCACCAGCGAGCGGTACGCGACGCTGCCCGAGGGCTCGACCCAGTGGACCGCCACAGCCCGCCGCTCCTACGACTACGACAGCCTCGGCCGCCTCATCGGAGACCGCGTCACCGACCCGGCCGGAGCCAACCAGAGCACCGCCACCACCTACGGCTATGACCTCGACGACCGACTGACGAAGAAGACCACGGCTGGTGTCGCCGGCGCGGGCGAAAACACCTACGGCTACGACCGTGCAGGCCGGCTCACCTCCTGGACCCGCGGCACGACGACGACCGGCTACGAATGGGACGCCGCCGGCAACCGCACCAAGGCAGGCAACACGGTCTCCACGTACGACGCCCGCAACCGCCTCCTCAACGACGGCACCACCGCCTACACCTACACCCCGCGAGGCACCCTCGCCTCCACCAGCCGGCCCGCCCAGGCCACTCGCCCGCTCGCCTTCGACGCGTTCGAACGCAAGATCACCGACGGCGTCGAGTCCTTCGCCTACGACTCGCTCGACCGCGTACGCGGCAGTGGACAAGCCACCTTCACCTACGACGGCGGCTCCAACGACCTCGCCTCCGACGGCACCAGCTCCTACTCCCGCACCCCGGACGGCACCCTCCTGGCCACAGCCAAGGGGACCACCAGACAGTGGGCACTCACCGATCAGCACACCGACGTCACCGCCGGCCTCTCACCCGACGGAACGGCAGTCACCAGCTCCACGACCTACGACCCCTTCGGGCAGCCGACCGCGACCGACGGCACAACCTCCGCCCTCGGATACCAATCCGGATGGACCGACCCCACCACCGGCGACGTCAACATGGCCGCCCGCTGGTACCAACCCGGCACCGGCGCCTTCTCCTCCCGGGACACCCTTCAACTTGACGTCGACCCCTCCGCCCAGGCGAACCGCTACCTTTACGCCAACGCTGACCCCCTCAACGGCACCGACCCCACCGGACACGGCGCGCAATGCGTATGCGGCGGAGTCCCGATGGGAATGGCGTCCTACACCCCCGTGGGTAGCAGGTTCGGAGGCTTCAGAGGCGGGAAGCCGTCCAAGGGCGGAAGCGCCAAGGGCGGTAGCAAGTCGAGTAGTTCGAAGAGTGGTGCGGGCGGCAGTTCTGTAGGCACGAGAATAGCGTCTGCCTTGAACAAGGCGGCCAAGCAAATCGAGGAGCGGTTCTCCGAAGCCCTCTCTCAGCAATATGGCACGACGAATTACAGCAGTCAGAACCGGCGCATACAAGAGGAACTGCGACGACTGGAGGCCAGTCACACCGCGAAACCACAGAGCGGTGGCTCCGGCGGCGGCGCCTCCGGCCAGCCAACCTCAGCAGGCGGTCGATGCACGTACAGCTGCGGCGGAACCACTACGTACGCGGCCCGACCTTCCGCACCGACCGTCACACGCCCATTGCCTCCGCAGAACCCCAACAGCGGACCGCATCCCGTACCCGCCCCCACCCGCCCTACGCCGAAGCCTGACTGGAACCCCAAGGCTGGCGACTGGAAGCCCAGTGATGGATGGAAGGCCGTAGTCGGCGCACTGAATATGCTTGGCCTCGCCGGACATGACCAGTACGAGCCTGATCAGGGCCCGACCCTGCAACCCGACTCCGATTTTGATGAGGACAGCCCGAAGGACTGCCGCAGCGCGTGGGGAGGTTGGAGGAAGTACGGGCGTGTGGATCCATTGAACGGGAATCGAGCAACAGGTGTGGAAGCGTGTCTCGACAACGTCTTCATCAGCGCAAATAAGGGAACGCCTCCAAATACGAGGGCCGTAGCTCCGCCGGGCTATACTTGGGCGGCGATCAACGCCTCGAACAACGGCAACAGGCCGGCCAAGTTCTGGCGCAATGCTTGCCATCTGCTGGCTGCGCAGCTAAGTGGCGACGGGCTGCGTTATGACAATTTGGCTACATGCTCCCGATCGGCCAATGCGACCCGGATGGACTTGCGAGACCCTGGTCAAAGTCAGAATATGCTGCACTACGAAACCATGGTCAAAAACGCGATAGATGACCAACAGGTGGTGCGATACAAGGTCACTCCTCTTTATTTGGGAAGCAGGGTTGTGCCGTACGCGTTTCGAATGCAGGCCAGTGGTGTTTTCGTTGACGGAACGCCAGGGGTGTATTTTGATGAAGAAGTGCCGAATACGATGTACAGCTTGCGAACCAAGCGGTTCCAGAATTTGGGTCGCACAATCCCGGAAGGTTATTTGAAGTGACCGCATACTTTGAGATCTTGTCCGAATCGTTGACTCACTTTCAGGGGGAGGCAGGGGACAATGTTGATTGGGGTGAGATTGAAAGTGCCTATCGCTTCGAATTCCCCCGGGACTACAAGGAATTCGTAAAAAGATTCGGCGCCGGGACAATCGAGGGAAGCATTGCAACCCTTGTCCCTGTTGTAACTTCTGATCCGATGGTGCGTCGAGTCGCTCATTTGCCGGATGCTGTGCGTGAAGAAAGTGCATTTCGCGTATGGGCTGAAGGTGATGATGCTCGTGCGAGGGGGTATGGAATTGATCAAATTCTTGTCTGGGGCGAAACGGACAGCGCGGATGTGCTCGGCTGGATAGCCTCACGGGATGACCCTGATTCCTGGCCTGTAGTCGTCTACTCGAGAAGCGAGGCGGCTTGGAGCGTTTATTTTTGCGGGATGGTCGAATTTCTAGCAAAGCTGCTGATGGGATGCTTCGAAAAATGCCCAATCAGTGACACTTCACTTGTGGGAATTTCGAAATTGCGCTTTTTGCATGACCGGGATGAGGAGCGCCTCGCGGAAGAAGGAGTTTATCCTTGGAGCGAGGAATGAGGGCTTGTCAGTTTGCCTGACGGTCAGATCAACGCGTCGACCTTCCTTGCGGTCGAGCGGTGGCGCAGGACCGCCAAGCCGGGTGTCCTCGTCGGATTCCAGGGCGGAAGACTCGACGAAGGCGCGCCGGACCAATGGAGTTCGCTGCTGGTCACGCCAGGCAGCGAGCTCCGCGGCCAGTTCGAAATCACGGGGTAGACCGTGACGGCCATGACATCCACCGCGACCGTCATCGACAACCAGTGGCATCACGCCGTAGGCAGTGACACCCCGAGCAGATCGGCAATTTCCTTGCGCCGGCGTCTTTTGCTTGACCACAGCACGATCCGCCCCCGCGTAGCGATGTCTGCAGGAACCTCCCGGCTGTTCAACAACTCCCTTGACTCGGCATCCTGTTCCACGAGATCTCCACGCCGAGAGACCCTGCCACACAAGATCAAGTAACGCTGACGGAATCACGAAATGCTAGGTGCCGAATGCGGCGAGAAACTGATTCCGACTGCCCTACGGTTGTCAGACCGGCCTGGTGCAGCGCCGCGGCTGATCAGATCGCCGTTCCTCGGGGCCAGCCCGACTCCGTAGGGTGGGGAACGGTCGACGCGGGCAGAGCGGTCCGGTATGGCATGAAGGCAGGCGGTGGCGAGCGTGACCGCCCCCAGCCAGCTCTGCGGCAAAGAGTGACGAGCCGACAACGCGAGGAAGGGCCATGGCCAACTTCTGAGTCTGTAACGGCTTGAGCCGCCGTGTATCCCCGCAAGGCGTTGACGACGGACGGGCCCGGTGCGCGGTGACATCCGGTTAATCTGGGGTTGCCTCAACGGATGTTGGTGGAGTCGAGGGTCACCAACTTAGACAACTCGAGTCCCGAGGTTCACCTGAATCCTCAAGCTGCATGTCAGCGCCGCCGAGTAGGACCGCGACACGGCGACGGTCTGGAGGGCGCCGGACGCACCGCTCGCCTCCTTGGGCGGAACGTCGGCCAGGATGGTCGCCGCGAGCGGTGAGTTGAGCCGACCGGCGCCGGCCAGCAGCATCGGGGCCATGATCCCGCTGAAGTAGCCGGTCGACGCGGAGATACGGGGCAGCCACATCGTGTCGGCGGCGAACGTGAGCAGCCCGATGACCACCGGGGTCTTGGAGCTGTATCGCTTGACGAGCCGTGGCGTCAGTGTCCTCGGCACCACGATCATGCCGAGCGACATTGGCAGGAACGCCAGTACGGCCTGGAGGGGGTTCATGTCGGCACGTTCTGCACGAATTGGGTGAGGAAGAAGAATATTCCGAACAACGCGCCGCTGGAGCAGACGAAGGCGAGGAAGCAGCTGGCCCGGTTGTGGCTGACGAACCAGGGCGAGGACGGGCGGGAATCGGAATACGTCTGAAGATCAAAAGAGTATCGAACTTCTCGGTGACCTATTCCCTGGAGAAGAGGTTTACCCCGACCTCGGATATGGGGCATCTGGAGCAAATCAAAATGCCAAGAGGACCAGTAGTAAGTGCTCACGAGATTTTGCGTCCGAGGATCCCTCATTTTACTATGCACCCATGACTCGATTTGGCCCCGGTTTGGATGACTGCAGGGCCACAGGCGCGGTCGCTCATATCGATTCTTTCGATCTTCGGCCGTGGCGCCTCGATCCGAAGTGGAAACCGGCGGGATATGATCGGCTTCCATTGGGGAATAGGGCGGCTCTTCATTTGATAGGAAACCAGATGGGGGGTGCTAGAGATACTCTGCGGAATTTCGTCGCGGGGTATCAATCTCCAGCAAACTCGCCAGACATGCGTGGGCTCGGAAATGACATCACTGGTGCGGTGAAATCGGGCCAGAGGGTAACTCTAGGTGTTCTGCCAATTTACAACGGAAAAGATCCGGCGATTCCTAGCGAGATACGCATGTATGCGGTGGGCGATCAGGGATACCGTCTAAACTGTGTGGTATGTAATCGACCCACTGGTGGGTACTCTTGTACGGAAAGGTCTTCACGTGGAGCTCTCGCGATTCCGTGAAATGTTGGGTGCACCTATGGTCAACGGCGACGTGGATCAAGACTGGAGGGAGGTTGAATCCGTGTATGGTGCTGGATTGCCCGAAGATTATAAGAATTTCGTGTCGGCCTACGGCCCTGGCTGCATTAATGACCAGCTTTATGTTTTTCATCCGAGGGCGTCGAGGGGGGAGCAGGGGTTGCGGTTGTTCTCTCTATGGAGCCAAGTGGCATCTTCGCATCAAGAGCTTTCCCGTCTAGACCCGGATCTATATCCATATTCAGTCTATCCTGCTGATGGTGGGCTTGTGCCGATCGCTCGATCAATTTCCGGCAACCTCGTTTTCCTCTCGCCGGCCAGCGCAAGCGGCGCGGGATGGGGTGTAGCGGTCGAAATGGGGGGTTGGGCAATGATTGAGCAGGGCTTCAGTGATTTCCTCTGGGCGGCCTTGAATGGGGAGCTATTTATTCCGATAATCGAAGGTGCTGCTAAATTTGAGCCGCTTGGAAATGTCGAGTGAGGTAGCTTAGAGGGTGTCTCACGTGGTGAGCTTCGCGAGTCTCTTGTAGCAGGTTAGGGCTGCAGCGAGGCCGAGGAAGGCGAGGAAGTGGCTGCCTTTTCGTTCGTACCGGACGGTGAGGCGGCGGTAGCCGAAGGAGCCAGGAGATCGACCGCTCGATCTTCCAGCGGTGCCGGCCGAGCCGTTCGCCTGACTCGATTCCGGGACGGGTGATCCGTGGGGCGAGGTTCCGGCTGCGGAGCCAGCGGAGGTGTTCCGCTGAGTGGTACGCCTTGTCCGCACGAATCTTCACCACCGGCTTCCTCCGGCGGGGTCCGCGCCGCGAGCGGACAGCGGGTATCCCGAGGATCAGCGGCTGGAACGCCTGACTGTCGTGCAGGTTCGCACCCGACACCGCCACGGCCAAGGGCAGGCCCTGAGCCTCGGACCGCACGTGTAGCTTGCTGCCGGCGCCGAAGCCGTACGCAAACTCCTCGCTGTCCACGCCAACGGTGACCTCGCCTACCACCACACCCGCGAGCACCAGCGCACCTACCCCTACCAGCACGCGCACGGCGTTGACCTCAGCACGGGCTTGGAGGGCGTCCCGATCCGGATAGTGTGGGGTTGTCTTAACGGATGTTGGTGGACACGAATCGCGACAATGTAAACCGGCAGGTCCGTCTGTCGTTCCTCGGGTAGGGCTGCGTCTGCCGTCACTGTAGGAGCGATGTCCGGCCGCACCAATGCCGAAAAGGACACGGCGCCCGACCCGATGGTTGCAGCCCGCCCATCGATTGCGGCCTGCGGGGACCATCTTTCGGCCCCGGGCTCGCCTTGAAAGGCCCGCGTCACAGGTCTACAAAACGACTTTGACGGGGCCCTGGATGCCTCGGGGCGTGACCAGACCTCTCCAGGTACTCGTGATCACCAAGAGGTTGGTGGCGAGGTGCGAGTGACGACGCCGGGAAGTCGCCCGCTCTCAATCTCGTGCCGCGGTAGCGATAGTCCGAAGTGATCTCCAATGACCTTCAGCACTCGGCGCTTCTCCTCGCTGGTTGGCAACTCCTCGTCGGCACCGAGTAGGTCGTCCATGGAGTCCTCCGGAGGGATGACCCCGGCCACCTCCAGCGCCGGACGCAGGAGGTCGGGCTGTGCTCCGGCAGGGTCATAGCCGGCACCCAACTCGAAGTGCAGCTGAACGTCCCCGTCGGCCAGGTACCGGAAGATGGAGGGCGGGTCATCTGGTCGCGGGTCGAAGATAAGGACCTCGGTGCCACGAGACACGGCCGGATCCAGGGCCCATCCTTCGCTCCCCCCGCTCTCCACGATGAACGACCAGTCGCCGCTTCGGCCAAGACGGCCAACGCAGTAGATGTGCGCGAGGTCGACCATGGCTGACGCTTCCGCGACGGTCATGGCGGGGGCGGCCTGGACGAGTTCGTGGTCAGCCATACGTTCGGCGAGCGCCTCTGGGCTCAGGCCCCGGGCGCAGGTGATGTACAGCTCGTTGGCGCTCACGTTCGCTCCGCGCCAGGCTGCTGCAATCCATGCGAGGCCGTCGTCGGGCATGGTTGTTACCTCTTTCTCTTGCAGGGCGGGGCTGGTGGGGCACGGTGTGAAGCGGTGCCGTGCCCCACCAGCGGTCAGTAGCCTGTCACGCCTTGGGTACGGTGCAGGTCACGGTCGTCTTGGATGCATCGCAGTGCGCGAACTGGGGGAAGTCCACCCAGTACGGGTCCTTGTCCAACAGCCGGTACTTGCCCGAGAAGCCTCCGCTGAAAGCTCCGCCCATCGAGGTGGAGTTGATCCATCCCGACATGGCTGAGCGGCCGCACTTCTCCGTCCATGAGGGCGCGGCCTGGCGGACGTCGTCGTACAGGTGCCATTGGCCCTGCGCGACTCGGGTGGCATAGGTCTGCACGCAGTCGTTGCCGGTATCGACTTCGTTCGTGCCACCGGGCATGCCGCCGGAGTTGTAGGTGGAGGCGTAAGCGAACTCGTCACATGACGCCTTGTCGGTCGACTGAATCTCCGGAACGGTGGTGGCGTCCGGGTTGTCGTAGGTTGCCGCCCATCCGTCGGGGCAGATCACCTTCCGGTTGGCGTCCGGGTCGCGGCCAGGTGCGTTCTTGTCCGCGGACGGGAGGAAGAACAGGGGCTTATTGGCTGTCTTGCTCCCCGGGTGGGTGGGAAGCTTGGACTGGATCAACCATGCGTGTGCCACTGCCGGCGGCGTCTTGTCAAAGTTCATCACCCACGTCGGAATGTACTTGTAGAAGGCGCATCCCGGAGTGGAGGATGAAATCTTGTCGCAGCGGATCTGCGCGCCATCAGCTTGCCACCGAGTGGCAGACGCGTTCGCCACGGGCGAGTAGGCGCTAATCTTCGTCGACAGGTCCAGCGTGTCTGCGCTGTTCGCGGCGCTCCAGGTGTGGTCGATCTTCCCGATCGCCGTGTGCGAGAACGGATCGGCAGCCGACCACTCCAGCGCGCCATCCCAGGATTGTGAACCGTTCGAACACACGTCAGCCGTGATGCAATCGAACCGCACGTCCAGTGTCACCGAGACGAATTTCGGGTCGATCTCCACTGGGACGAGGATGAGTTGCTGCGTGAAGGTCGCAGAGGTCCCCGACAACTTCACTTCCTGGCCCGGGAGTGTTCAATGATCGGCGGATCCGATGATCAAGGAGACGCCAGATGAGCGACACCACCATCGAGCAAATACCGGGCAGTGAGGCGGCGGAGGCCGTGCCGGCGAGTGACGAGCAGTTGGTCGCGATGCTCGTGGACCGGGCCCGCAGCGAGGGCCTGCAGCTGACCGGGGAGGGCGGGCTGCTCCAGCAGCTGACGAAGCGGGTGCTGGAGTCCGCCCTGGAGGGCGAGATCACCGATCACCTCGGATACGAGAAGCACGATGCCGAGGGCCGGGGCAGCGGCAACAGCCGCAACCGGACCCGGGCGAAGACGGTGCTGACCGATGTCGGCCCGGTCGAGGTCAAGGTCCCCCGGGACGTGGCCGGTTCGTTCGAGCCGCAGATCGTCAAGAAGCGGCAGCGGCGCCTGTCCGGGGTGGACGAGATGGTGCTGTCGCTGTCCGCGAAGGGCCTGACGCACGGCGAGATCTCCGCCCACCTGGCCGAGGTCTACGGCGCGAGCGTGTCCAAGGCCACCATCACTACGATCACGGACAAGGTGATGGACGGGATGGCGGAATGGTCCAACCGACCGCTGGACTCCGTCTATCCGGTCCTGTTCGTCGACGCGATCAACGTCAAGATCCGGGACGGGCAGGTCGCCAACCGTCCGATCTACGTCGTCATGGCAGTGACCGCCGAGGGCCACCGGGACATCCTGGGGATCTGGGCCGGCGACGGCGGCGAGGGTGCGAAGTACTGGCTGAGTGTGTTCACGGATCTGAAGAACCGGGGCGTTGATGATGTTCTAATGCTGATCTGCGACGGGCTGAAGGGCCTGCCGGAAGCGGTGGAGACCGTCTGGCCTCGAACGATTGTCCCGACCTGTGTCGTTCACCTGCTGAGGAACAGCTTCCGGCACGCGGCCCGCCAGGACTGGGACAAGATCGCCAAGGCGATCAAGCCCGTCTACACGGCCCCGAACGAGGCCGCCGCGACCGAGCGGTTCAGCGAGTTCCAGGAAGCCTGGGGGAAGAAGTACCCGGCGGTCATCCGGCTCTGGGAGAACGCCTGGGCCGAGTTCGTGCCCTTCCTCTCCTTCGACGTCGAGATCCGCAAGGTCATCTGCTCGACGAACGCGATCGAGTCCGTCAACGCACGCATCCGCAAGGCCGTCCGCGCCCGCGGGCATTTCCCCAACGAGGCCGCAGCCATGAAGTGCGTCTACATGGCCCTGATGAGCCTGGACCCCACCGGCAAGGGCCGCAAGCGGTGGACCATGCGCTGGAAGGCACCCCTGAACGCCTTCCAGATCGCCTTCGAAGGCCGGCTCACCCCGGCCGCCAACTGAACCCCCCCAAAAAAACTGGATCAGCCGTCTACTGGACACACCCGGACGGGGGCAGGTGTCGCGAGCGCGCCAGGAGTTGGGCCTGGGAAGCCCTTGCTGCTTCGGGGCCAAGGCTCGTGATCCGAGAGACAGCGCCTAAGTCAACGGACGGGGGGACGCGAACGAGTCGCGGGTGCCGGAGCGAGGGTGCCTGCATCGGTCGGATGGCAGCGGGCTGTCGCGTGGTCCGGTCGTCGGCGGCGCCAGTGAGCTGGGTTGTGCAGTCGGCCAGCTTGGCGAGGGCGTCGAGTCCGACGCAGGCTGACAGGTGGATGGCCCATGCCGCGTGTTTGAGGGCAGAGCTGCCAACCGGTGTCCCGGAGTGGTTCGTCCGGCCTTGAGGTGAAGGTGAGCGCGGGATGTCGATGTGGGCGAAGTGGGCGAACTTGCCGGTGCTGAAACCGCGGACGGATACGGGCTCGGAGCCGGGGAAGAGGTGGCCTCGCGGGCCGGGGTTCAACTCCTCTAGCGTTCGTGCTGGCGGTTCTCCTGCAGTAGCCGCCCGCTCTGCTCCTCAGGCCAATCGGGTCGAGCAGTCATCCGCCGCGTGTCTGGAAAGCGTCGTGGCGGAGGTCTGCCGCATTGCCTAACTCGTAATACTCACGAACTCTGGAAAGCTTGCCACGGTGGCGGGCGTTTGGGGGATGTGATGGTACGCCGGGCAGTACGCGATGGCAGTGATCCCAAGGCTGTCCGTGACACTCGCGTATTGGTCAACTGTCTTCAGGAGTTGGTACGAGGCGCTTATCAGCCCGTCAGGAACTGCGGCAAATATCCCGAGATGGTGTGGCATGCAGATGTTCCAGAGGGACTCGTCCGGCGCGCGAGGGACGCTGACTCTCGCATCATGGTGGTGAGGCACCATCCGCCCCCGGAGGCACCGCGGTTGCCGGCGATTCCGCAGGGACGCGTATCAGTCGAGGCCGCTGCGACCGTCGCCTTGGAGCCTCCCAGCCTGCTCGAAGTCATGGTGCGAAGGAATTCGACGAGACCGTCGGTGGCGTATCCGGCGCCCCAGATGCACAGCCAGTGGTCGACGATCTCGGGGATATTGCAGACCTGTTGGACGGCGTCCTCGTTCTCGACGAGGACGATGCCGTCAGCGTCGCAGCCCTCGGCGGCGCCGCATACCGCGAACGCCGGAGCCCCTCGCAACCGCGAGGAGCCCCGGCCCACTTCTCATGTCAGGTCATTGCCTCATGGGTAGGCGACCACGTTGCTGGGAGTGGTGTCCGAGGCGGTCACCGCCCCCACGTCGTTGATGACGTGGGTGATGGTGCCCACGCCGCCGAGTGAGACCGTCAGAGCGTTGTGGAACTTCACGCCGGGAGTGTTGGGCACTTCGAAGGCGTGGTAGCTGTTCACCGCGGGGTTGACGTTGAAGTAGCAGTAGCTGCCGAGTCCCCACGCCTCGTGGGTGGTGACGCCCGCGCCCACCTTGTAAGCGGCGTATCCGTTGACCCCTGCCGCGCTCATCCACACGGCCTGATTGGGCACGTCGTACGGCATCTCGTTCTGGAAGAAGATCGTCTTGCCGTTCTGGCCGTTCCAGACGACTTCGTGCTTCTGGTAGTGCTCGACGAAGAGACCGGTCGCAAGAACGCTGCCGCCGTTGACGATCACGCCGGTGTCCGCCGTGTTGGTCGTCCAGCCGAAGCTTCCTGCCTTGCCGTGGTCGGCCCGCCAGGCCCAGATGTGGTCGATGATCACGTTGTTGCTGTTGACGATCAGGCTGGTCGTCGCCTTGCCGGCGATCTGGCCGCCGATCCGGAAGAACACGTCCTGGATGGTCGTCGGGTTGCCCGCGTGGCTCGCGGACGATCCGGACGGGCCGACGGTCAGCAGCGCCGCCGAGTTGGTGGTTCCGGCGTCGATCAGCAGGCCCTTGAGACGGACTCCGTCCACGTCGGCGACCTGGATCGCGTTGACGCCGTTGTCCGGGACGAAGGTCGGGTAACCGATGCCGAGGACGACCGTGTTGGGCCGGGTGATGTTCAGCGTCTGGTTCAGGTGGTAGACGCCCGGCGTGACGAACAGGTTGCAGCCCTGGGAAAGGGCGTTGTTGATGGTCGCGGCAGTGTCGCCGGCCTTGACCACGTAGAACTGGCTCATCGGCTGAGAGGTGCCGGGAGTGCTGCCGTTCGCCCAACTCGCCCCCGACGCGTTGGTGCGCAGCGACGGAAGGAACACCCGGTATTTTCCGGCGCCGTCGACGTACAGATACGGCACGTCACGGGAGACCGGGGTGGTGGCCAAGGTGGTCTCGGGCGGGTTGGGGAAGGTGTTCGCGGGAGCACCGGCGGTGCCGGAGAAGACCATGTTCCACACGCCGCCGGCCCAGCTGCCCACGTTACTGTCCCGGGTGTACCACTGCTGCTGCGAGATGGACGCCGCCTGGCCGCTGACTTTGGTGTCGGCGATGTAGCCGCCGCTCGCCCAGCCGTAACTGGCCGGGTAGAGCTGCAGGTCGCCGCGGACGTCGATCCGGCGGAACGGGGCCGCCTGGGCCACGGCCCAACGGTTCCCGCCCACCGGATTGATGGCCAGATTCTCGGCCGAGCGCCAGAAGTTCTGCGTCGCGTTGCCCGCGTCGGAGGCGTTGAACGCGTCCACGGTGACGTGCCCGTTGATCGTCACGTCGCCCGGATTCTGCCCGAGACCCGCCACCGAGGTGTAGTAGCCGACGTTGTCGTCGACGGCGTACGTACCCGGCTTGAAGAGCTGTGCCACCCGGTTCTCGCTGAACTGCGCGGAGGCGGTGTCCTTCATCTGGGCGAACTGCGCGTCGAGCTGCGCCTGAATGGTGGCACTGGACATGCTCGGGTCGTAGATGTGGACGTTCGGGCCGAAGTCCGGCGTGTCCGACTGGGTGGGGCAGCTCGCCGATGCGCCGATCGTGTAAGTCGCGCTGGCGACGGCGGAGTCGGCGAGTCCGGACTTGATGGCGATGGCCTTGATGGTGGAAGTGGCCGTGACGCTGATCGGCGCGCTGTACAGAGTGGACGTCGCGGTGGGGGTGGAGCCGTCACGCGTGTAGCGGATGCTCGCGCCCGCGGTCGCGTCGGCGAGCGTCACGCTCTGGGCCGATGCGTAGGTGCCCGCTGCGGGAGTGAAGGTGGGTGTGGCAACAGTGCCGGTTCCACCACCGCCCTGGGTGTACGTGAAGTGGGGTGTGTCGTACTGCGGCCCGCTCTTCTCGTAGGTGAACCAGTACTCCAGGACCGTTCCGCCGGCGAGCGAGCCGACGGTCTGGGTCCACGTGCCCGCATTGTTGGTCATACGGACGTTCTGTTGGTTGGCGCTGTTGACCAGGTAGTGCACATCGACGTAGACCGCGGACGTGGTCGGTGTGAACGAGATCTGAGCTTGCGTGGAGCTCAGTTGAGTGACGCTCTGGGTGTAGTCAGGCTCGGCTGCCGAGGCGGGAGCGGCGCTCTGATCGAGCCCGAGCAGTCCGACGAGCGCGAGGAGGAGCGCACTCAGCAGAGCGATGACGCGGTGCTTCGGACCTGGCAGGGGTCTCGTGCGGCCGGGCGGGACGGTAGTGCGCATGGGGGGAGAGTCCTTTCACCTGGTTTCGTGAAGTGAACACCGGATCAACGCGGAAGACAGGGCGCAGACGGTCTCGTCTGCGCAGAGCATCGCCTTGACAACTCTGCAGACCTTTGAATCAACCTCTTGAAAACGCTCTCAATTTTCGGATGGGCGAGGTGCTGGGTTCGTCAAGGAAGTGTTGAGTGACAGCGGTGACCCGTCAAGAAGATGCACAAGCTTCAAGTCTTGAACGCCTACTGCACGCCAAGCCGCTTCCAACTACGGCCACAAGAGGGGTGAGTTCGCGAGTCGTCGCACCTGGCAGGAGATCGACTTCCCAGGACTCGGATCCTGCACGGAGGGTGCTCTGTCAGGATGTCGTGATCCGCCCATGTGCACGAGGTGCCGCGGCGTACGGTGCGGTTCGCACGGTGGTGACGCGCTCGTCCGTCCGACCGCCTCCACCGAGCGGCGACTTCCACCCGGTCCACCCGGTCCCGACCCTCCACCAGCGCGCCGACACCTTCCGCAAGGCGCACGGGTTCCTGCGCGCCCGGCGCCAGCCCCGGACGGACCGTTCTCACACCAGCGGCAGCGGCACGACGGCCGTGTACACCGTACGGTCCGCGAGTTCGCGGGTGGTGCCGACGGCCGCGCCGAAGGAGGGGGTGATGTCCTCGACCTCCCGGACGAGGACCCTCAGGCGCCCGGGACCGGCCGGAGCCGTGAGGAGCGGCAGAGGCTCACCGGTGTGGCCGGAGACCGTCGCACCGGCGACGCGTTCCCATGCGGGGAAGCCCGGCGGTGTTCCGGTGAGCGAGGTGAGGTCGACGGGCGCGCCCGGCAGGTCCGGCGCGTCGCACCGTTCGACCGACGCGAAGACGCGGTTGGGCCGGTTTCCCCCGCGGCTCAGACCGGTGAGGGCGATCCGCAGGCCGTCGGGTTCCTCCCTGACCTCCAAGTCGCGGTCGGGGAGGAGCGGGACCATGTCCGTGCGGACGACACGGGAGAGGCTCAGGCCGTCCAGGCTCTCGGGCTGGTAGCGGGCCAGCGCCAGGTGCGCGAAGGGGCAGTAGGACGAGGAGGCCGCCCCCGGCATCGCGATGTCGGCGTACCAGCGGCCCTCGTCGTGGAACACCGGGTAGGGGAGGACCCGGACGCGGTGGCCGGTCTCCACGAGCGGTACGTCGACCGGGGCGACGGCACCGGTGAACAGGGACGGGTCGGCCAGCGCCTTCGGGGAGGGCGTCGAATGGATCGGGTCGCGGTTGATCCAGGACACCAGGGGGCGGTCCTCGTCGGGGACGGAGTCCTCGTCGCCGGGCAGGACGATCACAGCGACGCATTCGCCCTCGCCCGTGGTGTACCAGGGCCGGCCGAGTTCGACGCGCAGCCGGCCGGCCGAGCGCCTCCGTACGATGCCCCCTCCGGGGCCTGCTTCCTCCGACCAGAGGAAGGCGGGGACGGCGGACACGATCACGGGGGGCGGGGGCAAGGCGCTGCTCTTGACCGACACCGGGCCGAGGACGGTGTTCGCGCGGAACTGTTCCTCGTCGTCGGTCGGCGCGAAGCAGTCGCGGAAGCGGCTGATCGCGGTGACGGAGCAGCGGATGTTCCGGTGCTTGGTGTCGCCGAACTCCGGGCGGATCTCGGCCAGCGCGCGTGCTCCGCGGGACACCGCGAGCGGGGTCAGGGGGAGCGAGGTGGGCACCGGGTCGGCGGTGTCACCCCATTCGTCCCAGTGCGCGTGGATGTCCAGTTGCGCGGTGCTCGGCGTGTGCACGCCGAAGATCCCGTCGTGGGGTTCGAGGACGGCATGGGTGCTGCCGGGCGGCCTCGACGAGGTCAGGGATCCTGACGGGGCGTTGAGCGGGCGGCGGACGGCGTGGACGAGTTCGAGCCGGCGCGGCGGGGTCAGCATGGGATGCCGGCCCTTGAGGGCGGCGCTGCCCGCGTCGAGGTCGTCGGTGTCGTCGGTGTCCTCCACGCCGTTCGCGTCCGTATCGCCGTCGGTGTCCGCGGTGACCAGCCGCTTGATCTCGAACCAGTCGAGTTTGTCCTGCAGGACTGTCGAGGTCAGTTCCACCAGCACGCGCTGCCCGGGCGGCACGGAGATCCGTACCGTCGAGGCCTCCTCGGCCGGCGTTCCCTCCGGGGTCGTCCAGTTCAGGCCCGCCGGGTCGTCGGGGTCGTCGCCGGGGACGAGCTTGACGTGTTTGGGCGGGTGGTCGGGCCAGGTGCCGGCCCAGGGGCGGGCGTCGGTGAGGCGGCGGGGCGGACCGGCGGGCTCCGGCATGACCGTGGCGGCGGCTCCGAGCGCGGCCGGGTCGGGGAGCCCGGTGCCCGGTACGGCGGTGATGGCGCGGGCGGCCCGGTCGCGGCCGTCCTCCGCCGGGTCGCTGAGGACCCCGTGCTGCTCGGCGAGCTGGAAGGTCGTCACGGGAGGCGAGAAGGTGCGGTGGTCGTTCACGGGGTACGCGGGGTCACCCTCGAACGCGTCGGGGCGGAAATGCCCGTCGGCGGTGGGCGACGTACGGACGACGAGCCGTTCCAGGGTGCCGCCGGGTCCGAGCAGTTCGTGGTCGACGCGGAACGTGCCCGGCTGTCGCGGGTCCTCGACGAGCAGGCCGTCGGGGACCAGCACGTCCGGGGGCGGTACCGGCTCCCACCGGGTGTAGGGGATCTCGTCGGTCGGGCGCGAAGCCGCGAGGCGGTCGTCCGGCAGGATCCCGCCGCCCGCGATGTCGGCGACGCGTGCGCGCAGCTGGTAGGCGCGGCCGAACCGGAGCTCGGGCAGACTCCGTTCGGCGACCTCGACGTGCGCGGCGAACCGGTAGGGGATGCGTTCGGCGGCGAGCGCGGAGGGGGCGGACGCCGGCGGGACACCGTCCAGGGTGGGGCGGGGGACGGCCAGGCTCCAGCCGGTCCAGCCGGCCACGATCTGATCCGCGTGCAGGCCGCCCTCCTTCTTGACCATCATGTTCGGCTTGAGGTGGCCCTCTTCCCGTACTTCGGTCTCGGGGCCCACCGGGCGGTCGTCGATCGTGTACCGGGCGGTGCGGTCCTGCAGGGAGAACCAGGTGTTGCTGTCCTGCGGCCGGACGTCGAGCCGGTAGCCGAGGACCAGGTCCTCCGCGTCGAGGACCCGGTCGGCGAGCGATCCGCTCCGGGCGCCGGAGCGTCCGCGTTCGCTGCGGTCCGCCAACTGCTGCTCGCGGTCGGTACGTGCCAGCAGCAGCCCGGCGGACTTCAGCGTGGGCAGCACCAGAGGTTCGTCGGCCGTGTCCCCGTCGTCGGCGGCCGCTGTGCCGGCGGTGTCCCGGAGTCTGTCCACCCCTCCGTCGACGTCGACCGTGACAACCTTCCAGGTGTCGGAGTCCGAGAGGTCGACGAATCCGGACCGGATGTCGCCGCCGGAGGCCGGCAGGAAGTGGGTTCCGTCGAACTCGTAGGCGGTCCAGGGCGATTCGACGGTGACCGGTGAATCCGGCCAGCTCACCCGGATCCGCGGGTACGGCGGCTCGGTGCTCATGGGCAGTTGGTCGGCCGGCACGTCCAGCCGGACGACCAGCCCCAGCGTCCGGAGTACGTAGGGGTGGTCCCGCAGGAAGGAGACGGCCCGGTGGAAGTCGAGCACCGGAAAGTCCGGATCCCGGACAGGCTGCTCTCCGACGGCGGTATCCGGTGGACGGCGCCAGTTATGCAACTCGTCCCGGACCACCCCCGCGTCGCCCGGGCTGCTCGCCGCGGCCGCGTAGGTGGAGACCAGGGCGTCGTGGTCACGCAGTGTCGGGCTGACCTCCGGTCTCGGATACCCCTCGGGCGGCTGCCAGGGGGTGACCTCGATGCCGTGACCGAAGAAGCCGTGCCAGGTGTCACTGCGGGCGTCGCGGTGCGCCGTGGCCGGGACCGCGCGTTCGACTTGTCCGGGCTCACGTATCTCGACGAGCGGGTTCGCCGCGTTGACGGTCTTGGGCCAGTCTTCCATGGGCGTACCGGCCAGCTGCCGGGTCAGCCGGGGAACGACGAGTACGCGCAGGGGCGCGCCGCCCGCCGCCTCGACCCGGCCCCCGGGCACGGCGATCCAGCCGAGTGTGCTCATGACGTCGGTCCTTCCCCGAAGGCGGAGCGGTAGCCGCGCCACTCCTCCGCGGCCGGTCCCACCGGCTGGGCCGGGTCGGCGGGTGAGGGCTGTGGGCCCGGTCCCACCGGCTGGGCCGGATCGGCGGGCGAGGGCTGTGGGCCCGGTCCCACCGGCTGGGCCGGGTCGGCGGGGGAGGGCTGTGGGCCCGGTCCCACCGGTGCGAGCGTGCGCTGCCGCCGGCCTTCTCCGCCGGCCAGCACCCAGTCGCCGGTGTCGAGTTCGACGGACTCGCTGAACAGCGTCAGGTCGATCTCCAGCACCAGCGTGGCCCTGCCGACCAGCTCGTTCGTCTCGCTCCGGTAGGTGAGGGTGATCTTCACTTCGATGGACACGGTGACCAGTCCGAAGATGCTGACGTGCCCGCCCAGCCGGAGGTAGCCGCTGAGGTCGAGCTGGTCCCCGCTCTTCAGGAGGTGGACTCCGCCCATGGCATGGACCTCGCCGGAGGCGACCACGAAGTTCACCGCGACCGAGGCACCGAATTCCAGCGCGGCCTCCAGCCGTCGCAGTCCGGTCCGGTCGAGGACCACTTCGACGTATCCACCGCCGCCGAACATCAGCACGGACAGGTTGAACGGAGCCGCCCGGCTGGCGAAGGCGAGGGAGATCGCGACCGGCCGGTCGTCGAAGGGCACGTCGATCCCGGCGTGGAACACCAGCCCGGTCAGCTGGAAGGCTCCCGCGGTCACATCGGGGACCGGCAGGCTGTAGGAGGCCGAGACCCCGCTGGAAGAGGCCTCGATGTGCGGACCGGAGCCCCCGAGGTCGACGCCCTCCTGCAACTCCTTCAGCAGGTTCAGCAGCCCGGAGAACTCCGCCCCGACGCCCTCTACCCCCAGGGTGGGCGGCTGCCCGCCGCTCTGCAGGAAGGTGATGCTGCCGAAGGTCACCTCCAGGAGCTTGCCGCTCCGGTCGGGAAGGGCCAGCGACACGTTCCGCACCGTGCAGCTGATGGTCTGCCCTTCCGGCGCCATCAGGACGTCGAGGTCCAGCACAGAATCGTCGCCGGTGACGAACGACCCTTCTTCGGTGCCGAGTCGCACGTCGTGCCACTGCAGGGTGATCCGCGGAGGGCCGCCTGCCGTCGCGTCGCTCAGGATCGTCGGCGGTTCCTCCAGCCCGGTCGCGTCGATGAGGTCGGACAGGTGGTACCCGAGGAGGGTCGCTCCGTCGCCGAGGATCTTCTTGGGGTCCAGGTGGCCACCGGCCTGGTCGAGCAGACCAGCCACGTTGACCGGTCCGTTCAGGCGGGAGACGCCGTCCGCGACGATGTCGGGCGCCACGATGCCGCCGCTGCGCGCGGTGTTCCGGGCGAAGTCGGTGACGAGCGCCTCCGCCCCCTCGGGTACCTCGAACGGGACCTTCACATCGGGCACCGAATCGAGCAGGGCGGGGCTGAGGGCCAGCCGCATCGGAGGCCGGTCCGCGCCCACCAGCGCCCGCACCGCCGGAAGCGCGGTGTCGAACGCCCAGCGGTCCACGCCCGGCCGACGCCGCCCGCCCGGCCCGCCCGGCCCGCGCCGCTCGTCCGGCCCGGGCGCCGCCCCGAGCCGCGGGCGGAACCCGCCCTCGTGCGAGGTGCCCACGATGTGCAGGCGCTCCACTTCGCAGACGTCCTGTTCCACGGGCGCGCTCGACCGGACGAGGTCGATCCGGGCGCCGTGTGCCGCCACCGCCCCGTCGCCCACCTCCCGGTAGGCCTCCGCCACCCTGCGTGCGATCTCGCTGTCGGTGAGGGAGTTGAAAGGCGGTGTGAACAGACCCTGGGGGCGGTCGATGTCCGACACGAACACCAGGGGCATCGCCAGGTGGACGTCACCGGCCCGGCCCGCCGCGCGGACCGGGAAGTCGACGGGTACACCACCGACACGCGGCACGATGTAGACGGGGAGCGGGACGACCCCACCGTGCGGCAGGGCGTCGATCTTCGCGTCGACGTGCGCGATCTGCTCCTGAAGATCCAGATAGGAACGCGCCGCAGAGGAGCGGGTCACGGGGGGCTCCGGGTCCCCGGGGCCGAACGACGCGTCGTCGAGGAGCTCGTCGGCGTCGGAGGTGACGCCGGCCGCGAGATCCTCGACCGGAGGTTCGCCTCCGCCCGGCCCCATGTCGCCGTACAACTTCTCGTAGAGGTCGCCGGCACGGACCGACCATTGGCCACGGACCTCCTGGAGGCCGGTCAGTTCGGGTACGGGGAAGTCCTGGGTCCCCCACGGCTCGCTGTCGAGCCCCTCGTAGAACGTGCGCTCGATCTCCACCTCGTGAAAGGGGAAGGCGGCCCGGAGTGCGGCGTCGGCCGGTTCGCTCCGGGCGGGTTCGGTGACCTTGAGGATCGTCGACTTCCGCAGGTGCGCCACGGCCCCGTCGCGGGTTCCCTCGAAGACGCGCTCCGTCAACTCGACGAACTCGGCCCGGTGGCCGAAGGGGTACAGCACCCCTTTGGTCGCCGTACGGACGTACCGGTCGCGGCCGAGCGCGGCCAGATGCTCCCACTCGAACGAGTCCCAGGACCCGGCGGCGGTCAGCGATCCGCCCAGTGAGCTCAGGCTGAGCCGGTCGATCCGCGCGGTGGGCTCCTCCAGCATGATCCGCGCGCGTGAGCCCCCGCGCAGCGCCACGGGGAACGGATCGTCGGAGGTCATGTCGACCGGGTGCAGGCGCAGGCCGGCCGGCGCGCCCGCAGCCGTGTCCTGTGCAGCGACGGTCGTCTGCCAGAGGCCGACCGTGCTCGACTCCGACCTGACGGCGTCGGCCGGATGCGTGGCGCGCGCGTCCAGCCCCTCGGGTGGGTGCGGGGAGAGCACCAGCCCGTAGGGGATCTCGATCGCCGTCTTCTCGTCCTGGACCCCGTTCGCCGGCACCAGACGGCCCCGGCGTACGGCGTCCAGGACGCCCTCGGCCGTCAGCCGGACCGGAAGATCGTCCGTACGGAATCCCACCACGAGCCGGCTCGCCCCCGCCAGGGCTGCCTGCCAGGTGGGGAACCCGCCCGTCAGGGACGGGTCCACCGCGGGCACGGCAGGCCCCCGGCCGACGACGACCTCCTCGACCACGTGCTGCGGAGGGAAGAGGACCGTCAGTTCCGCCGCCGGACCCGGCACCAGTTCGGCCGGTTCGCCCGCCGGGGTCCGGAGCTCGAAACCGCTCCAGCGCACTCCGAGGAGGACCAAGTCGTCCGGTCTGATGAGCAGCATGTCGGGATCGGCCGGCAGGGGGTTCATGAATTGCGGCTCCGGCGCCGGCTCGGTGGGGAACACCTCCGCCGACTCCCCGGTCAGCGGCACCGGCTCCCCCATGCCGCCCTGCGGGTCGAGGGCGAAGTCCTGCCGGCTGAAGCCGCCGTCGGCGGTGCGCACCAGTACCTCGGCGTGTTCCCCGGTCGACCAGGAGCTGGGCGGGAAGGGGGAGGTCGAGATCCTGGAAGGGCCGCGCCAGGCGGCGGGGCGTCCCGGAACCGCAGGTTCCAGAACCCAGCGCACGGTCCCGTTGTTCTTCGTCCCGGCCACCAGCAGGAGAAGTTCGGGGCCGAACGTGACGAGCTGTACGTCCCGGGCGGCGATCCTCCCCGAAGCGGTGAGCTCCATGCCCAGCCGTTCCTCGGCGTCGAACCAGCGGACGCCGTCCCAGCCCCAGTGCAGCGGCACCCCGTCCGTCCGCACCGCGAAGAGGTCGAGCCGTCGAGGTTCGTACGAGGCCACGGTGGGCCTGCCCGAGAGCGACTGACCGCCTCGCACTTCGGTGTTCCAGCGGTTCTCCGCCCACCACCAGTGCCGCAACGCGCCCTCGCCGTCGACGGCGAACACGTCGAATGCGCCCGGAGCACGGCTGATGGCCGTCGGCCTGGAGGCCGCCACGTCCGGGGTCAGCCTCCGCGGGGCGCTCCAGCCACGGGCACCGAGCGTCCACTGCCTGATGCATCCCTCGACGCCGAGGGCGAAGAGCTGGAGCCCTCCGGCGTGGACGATCTCCGGATCGGTGACGCAGAAGCCGGGCAAGGACTCCTCGGTGGGCGGTCCCAGCAGCTGGACACGACCCGCGTCCGGCCAGGACCAGTCGACGATCCTGACCCCCGACCGGCCGAGCAGGTGCAGACGTCCGTCCCCGCCCACGGTCACCACCGGGTCGGAGTCGAAATGGCCTCCGAGCGGTTCGGGGCCGGACATGACAACGCCCTCGAAGACCTCGTAATGCTCCACCGTTCCGTCGTCCCCGCGGACGAAAGCGGTGAACTCACCGAGATCCCGGGGGAGCACGGCCACCCGATGGTGGAAGGCCGAACGATCGAAATCGGTCACGACGCTGACATCTCCCAACGGAGAGCGGGAGGCGGGTCGTCGACGGGCGGCGCATTGCCCCCGGCTCACGCCGACGACAGGCGGCGGCGCATGCGAACACCTGGCCCGACGAGCCGTCAACTCACCTGAAAATCAAGGGACTCACCCCAGGGGTCGGGCCCGGCTCCCCAGCGAGCGGCTCCTGCGGGCCGCGGCAGAGGCCAGACGGCGATTCCGGGGCGAGGCGTGGGTCCGCCGCACGCGGTGGAATCGTCGTGGGCCGCTCGCGTTCACGGGGAGGGACGTCGTGAACAGCGCGTCCTCCGAAACGCTGAAGGTGCACATGTTGGACCCGCTCGTCGCCACATCGCCCGACAGCGTGGTGGTGGCCGTGACGGTCACCGGACCCGGCGAGGCATAGGCGGCGACCAGGTACAGCGTCTGCGTGGCGGTCGTGTCGCTCTGTGGCGCCATCGACTCCCGACGGACCTCGGACGCGGTATTTCCCTCCGAATCGGCCAATTCGCAGACGGTTTCCACGACGATCGGGTCGTCCGTGTCATTGACGATTTCGTACCAATGGGAACTGCTCAACGGCACATTGGTGCCCGCTGTCGCCACCCCCGGGCACGTTGGGCCCGCGGCTGCTCCGCCGTACGGCATGATCTCTCCTCGGCTCGTTCGTATCGCCGGATCTGTTCTTCGGATCCGTTGTCCGGATCCGTTGTCCGGTTCTGCCCTCGGTACTGCCTCTGCCCGGATCTCGCCGCCGACTCGGACCGCTCCTGTACGCAATTCAGACCGCAGCCACGACGGGAACGCAGAGGAACGTCGTGTGTCCCACTCCGAGGTCGTTGGCCAGCGTCACGGTGAGCCGGTAGTCCCCGACCGGAAACGGCCCCACCTGGGGCTCCATCAGCGGGCCCGCTTCGCCCGCGAGCAGATCCGGTTCGGTGAAGTCCGCCGGGTCCCCGTCGACGTCGCTGTCGAAGACGGCCTCGTGCTCGACGTCGTCGGAACCGGGGCAGCCTTCCGGAATCCTCTCGACGAGCAGCCGGTCGACGAAGGAGGGAAGGTCTTGGGCGCCGACGTTGAAAGCCACCCACTCGACACGGAACGACTCATCGTCATGGATGATCGATATGCTCGGGGTAATGGGATTCTCACCGTTGGCGAAAACGACGTCGACCATGGCTGCTCCCGTGAAGCGGCAATGTACTCGGAGGTTTTGCGGCCGGTCCCATTTTATCTTCGTTCGGCGGATGGCGACATGTGGAGGCACGGGGCCGAGATCCCTCCCTGATGTGCTCACCTGAATCAGAAGCCCGGAACCACTCCGGTGGATCGCGCCCGGTGTGACCATGGCGAATCCGTCGTCCGGGCCGAGCCCCGCGACACCCTCCGCCTGGAGTGGCTCCGTGTCCGAAGCCTCCGAGCGAACCGAGAGCAGTTCGTCCACCACGCACGAGCACAGGGCAAGTCCGGCCCCGCCGAACAGATATGCGCTGCTCGGCGGGGCCGCAACCGAACTTTGTCCTTGGGACCAGGAGACCATCCTGAGGTGCTGCGGAAGGTCCGTCACTGCCTTCTGGAAGTCCAACTGTCCGGCAAACCGCACGTCATCGAGCGGTCCGGGGACCTGACGGCCGTCCCCTGGCACGCGGGTCCCCTGGCACGCGGGTGCGACGGCACGTGGTTACGATGCCGTGCAGTTCACCTTGATCGGAGCGGCGGCGGCGTGCCGGTTGCCCGAGGTCTTGCCCCGGTTATCCAGCACGATGGAGATCTTGCCCGTGCTCACCGTGAACGTTCCGGCGTTGACCCACTGGCCCAGGTGCGAGGGCTGGTCGATCTCGAAGGTGCCGATCTGCGTGCTCGCTTTGGCCTCGAAGTAGCGGTGGACGGCGTAGTGGGCCGGGTTGCCGCCGACCCGGGTGATGTCCTTGACGTTCGGGATGTAGACAGAGACCTGGCAGGTGCCGTTGGTCACCGACCCGGTGGGGAACTTCCACTGGGCGTAGCCGTTGGACGTCGTGGTGCTGTTGGACAGCGGAACGCTGTAGTAGAAACCGCTGCATCCGTAGGACGTCTGGCTGCCGGTTCTGCCGACCCAGCCCTGGAGGCCGTCGCGCCACTGGTCGGACGTGGCGAAGCCGGGGGTGTCGCAGCCGGGCCCGATGAGGTGGCTGTACGTGACCGCGGCCACCGGTTCCTGCTGGGGCGACGCGGGTTTGGCGGCGCTGCTCTTCGTCGGTGCCGGAGCGGCGGACGTCGTGGATTCGGCGCCCTTGCCGGAGGTGGCGTTCTCAGCCCCGGGGCTCGGAGTCTCTCGGGCGCTGCCCGTGGGGACGTTCTTCGTGCCGCTCTCGTGGAGTGCGTCCGTCGTCGTCCCGCCCGTACCGGCGCCGCCTGCCGCGGAACTGGTGGCGGACTTGCCGTCGGACTTGCTGCCGGACTTCTGCGGGTCGCCACCGGGGGCGTTCTGCCGGCCCGGCACGAAACCCGGGCCGGAGCCGTCCGGGCCCATCCGGCTGCCCGCGGGCGTGAGCGCGGTGGGCGCGGAGGAGTTGTCGCCGGATCCGGACAGGCCGGAGATCAGGAAGGGCATACCGACCAGGACCAGCCCGCCGGCCACGGCTGCGGCGATCAGCGGCTTGCCGGGGCGGCCCAGGGGGAGCACTCCGGTACGGCGGGTGCTCGTGGCGCCGCCCGTCGCGGTGGCGGTCGCCGTCGCGGTGTCGCTCCCCGCAGAGGCGGCCGTACTCGTCGTGGCGGCCGTGGCGGCCGTGGCGGCAGCGGGGACGGCTGAGCCGGCTTCGCCAGTGGCGGCTTCCGGGTCGGTCTCCGCCTCGGGCTGCCCTTCGGTCTCCGCCTCGGTCTCCGCCTCGGACTTCGCCTCGGACTTCGCCTCGGACTGGGCCTTGGCCGGTGCCGGGGGCGGTTCCTCCTGGCTCTTGCTCTCGCCTTCGGTGCCTGCCGGGGCGGCGGAGCCGGACACCGTGGCGGGTACACCGCTGGCGACCGGTGCCTGGGCGGCTCCGGCCGCAGGCTTCGCGGGGAACAGCCCGGTGGACGGCTCCTCGGCCAGAACCGTGACTGCCGCGGCCCGGAGGACGGGTGAGCCCGGAGCGCCGGACTCCGCACCGGCTGGGGCTGACTCGGCTGCGGCTGACTGGCTGGTTGCCATGGGACACCTCTCGGACGGATCAGGAAGGGGGACGGGGGGAAGCGGGCGTCGGGGTGCGGTTGCCGGTCGCCGGCTCAGGTGCGGCACGGGAAAGGGCCGGTGCAGCGGGCCGGCCAGCCGGTGGCCGGCCCGTCGGCGTCCCGGCGGGCCGCCTCGTCGAGCCGGGCGACCGCCTCGGCCGACGGCGGCCGGAACTGCGTCGTCCCGACCGGGACTTCCGCCAGCAGCACCCGCGCCGGGGCCTCCTCGGACGCCTCGTGCCTGGCCAGGACGGAGAACTCGGTACCCCCCGCGAAGACCGCCGTCGCGCCGCCCGTACCCGGGGCCGCGAGCACCGACGTACGACGCGCGGTCACCGGCCTTATGACGTAACGGACATGGCCGTCCGGCGGCGTGGGAGCACCCTTCTGTTCGCGGTGCACGACGTCGAGCGGCGCGTCGCAGCGCAGGACGGCTCCCGGAACGGCGTCGTCCGTGATGCCCGGCCCCGGCACGGCCCGGACCAGCGTCCCCCGCAGCGCGGGCAGCCTCCGCAGTCCGGAGGCGAGGCAGGCGGCGTACGGCGCCAGCTCGCCGCCCCTCGCACCCGCGTCGGCCGCGAGCGCGAGCGCTCCGAACCGTCCGTCGGGTGCCGATGTCAGATACAGGTGTACGGCGACGAGGTCGACCTGTGCCTGCTCCTCCTCGGTGCCGCGCAGGGCGGGCAGGTGCACGAGAGTCCGGTTGACCGGTCCGGTGTGTTCCTCCCAGACCGACGCGGCCAGCTCGCGGAAGGCGGCCCGGTCCGCGCCGCTGCTGAAGCCGGTCGGAGCCGAGGCAGGGGCGAGGAGCCGGCGGGACGCAACGGCGAAGGAAGCCGCAGGAGCGGGAGCATGCGGTGTCGGTGTCGGTGTCGGTGTCGGTGCCGGTGCCGGTGCCGGTGCCGGTGTCGGTGTCGGTGTCTGAGCCGGAGTCGGGCTCGGGCTCGGGGGCGCAGGTGTGCGTGTAGCTGATCGCGCTGGTGCGGCCCGCGGAACGGTGCGCTGCTGCGGAGCTTCAAGGGACACTCCGGCTCCCGGCACGCGGGGTTTCGACGGTCCGGCGTGGCTGCTGCTGGTGGGCGGGCGGGTGGCAGGTGCCGATGCCGGGGCCGATGCCTGGGCCTGGACTGCTGCCGGGGCCTGGGCCGAGGGTGTGGCCGCGGCGCGCGCCTCGGCGGGGACCGGCCGGGACGCGGGCACGGGCGTGGCAGGTACGGGCGCGTCGGGCGCGGGCGCGGGCGTGGTGGGTACGGGTGCGTCGGGTGCGGGCGCCGGTGCTTCCGCCGCGGGTGCGGAACGCGGCGACGATGCGGCGAACATCAGCGCGTTCCGCACCGCGAAGCGCCGCAGCGCGTCCACCGTTTCGGCCCCCGCGCCGGCGGGCGAGGCGATCTCGGCGTACTCGCGGACCTGACCGTCCAGCTCCGGCAGCAGGGCGGCGAGTGCCTTCAGGAGGGTGCTCCGGGCGCGCCCGTCACCTCCCGTGTCCTCCACCTCGATGCGCATCGCCCGCGCCTCCGGGGGCCGCTCCCGCACCGCGGCCGGAGGGTTGGGGGTGCGGCCCACCCACAGGCCGGACCGCACCGCCGCCACGTACGATCCGCCGGGCAGACGGCCCACGGCGGGTCCCTGGTCCGGGCCGGTCACGGCGTCGGGCAGCAGCCAGTGCACCGGAACCGGGGCAGGCCGCGGCGCGTCCGGTCCGGCTTCTTCGGTCTCTTCGGCTTCCGCCTCCGCCGGGACGCAACTCACCACGGCGAGCAGGGCGGGCCACGTGCACTCGCCCTCGGCCGACACCAGCCGTATCCGCTCCCGATGCGCACCCCCCGACGGGTCCGGCACGGACAGCGGGAGGCCCGTGCAGACCTCCACCTCCGTGCCGAGCAGGTCCGCCGCACGCTGGGCGACGGGCAGCAGATCGGGCCCGCCGCCCGGGGCCAGCCGCACCCGGTCGCGCAGTTCCGCCGGCAGCCGGGCGAGCAGCGTAGCCAGGTCCTCCGCGAGGTCGTTCCGGCTCTCCGCGCCGTCCACCAGCACGGTCAGCCGGTCCGGGTGCACGGCGAGGGCGTACGCCAGATCGCCGGGGCGGGGCGCCGACGCGCCCGTGCGGTGCAGCAGCAGCCCCGCAGGGATTTGACGGACCGTGAGGTCGCCCAGCTCGCCGAGCGGCACGCGCGCCAGTGCGCGCTGCCAGCGCGGGGCGGGTATGCGTGCGCCGAGAGCCACGGGTTCCGCGCCCGGCGCGAAGCGCCACCAGCCGCCCGCCGGGCTCGCCGGCTCGCTCACGTACAGTCCGCCGCCGGGCACCAGGACCGCTGCGGCGTCGGGCGCCTCGATCTCGAAGTCCCATGCTTCGGCCAGCCGTTGGGCCAATGGGAGCTGCCCGTCGGGCTTTCTCGCCGCGGCGCCGGACATCACCAGCCGGGCGGCGGAGCGGTGTTCGTCCCGCAGCCTGGCGAGCAGGCCGCCCAGCTCCTCGCCGAGGTTCCCCGCCGCGTCCGCGGCCACGTCGACGATGACCACCGGGCGTTCCCGCTCGGCACGCAAACTTTCTGCCAACTCCCGCACGGAGGTGCGGCGGTCTGCCGAAGAACGCAGCAGGAATCCGGAGGGGGCGCCGCCGGGACCGGATCCCGCGCCGAACTCGTCGAGGACCGTGTGGGGTTCCTGCGGATCACGCGCGGCAGGGCCGGGGGCGGGATCCGCCGCCGCGTGCCGTCCGCGCCATCGGGGCAGTCGCGAGGCCAGTCCGCTCACCGGGAGCCCTCCCGACGGGTGAAGCTGCTGCGCTGCACTGACCCTCCATCAACGATCGTTCCTGGTCGGGACGCTGACCATAGCTCCCGGGTGTTCATGCCGGACCCGCAGGGCCGGTGGCGGGCCCACCGGTGAGGATCTCCAGGGTGAAGTCGGAGAGCGCCGAGTGCACGGGGCCGGGGGCGGGTGACGGCGTGGCGCCGTCTTCGGCCGCCGCCGGCGGACCGGCGCTCGCAGCCCCTTGCCGCACCGCCGCCAACCGGGCTCCCGCCACGCGCAGTTCCGCCTGGCGCAGCGCCCATTCGGACTCGGCGGCCGCAACCCGCGATGCCGGCTCCCAGCCGTCCACGGGCTCTCCCGCCGTCATGGCTGCCCGCTCTCCCCGCGTGCCGGTCATGTCGGGCCCCCCGCTCCGCTGTTCAGGCCGGTGCCCTGCATCATGAAGGTGAGCCCGGTCGTACCGCCCCGCCGCAGTCGCGGGGGGACGCGGCCGGTGTGGCTGCCGTCCGAGGAGCGCTTGGAGCCGGTCTCCGGCAGATCTTCCAGGTGGGCACTCCAGCCCCACTCGCCCGGGCCCTGGGCGGTCCACTCGATCGCCAGGAGCTGGGAGACACTGCCCCTCGACGACTGCGTGGCGTACGTCTCGCCGTTCGGCAGCCGCACCTCGATGTTCATGCCGAGGGCGGAGGCGTACTGGTCGAGCAGGAAGTGCGCGTCGGGGCCCAGGGAGAACCCCTGCCCGCCGCGCAGGTCCGTGAAGCTCTGGCCGGGGGAGTGCAGGGCGCCGGTGGCCAGCCGGGTGAAGAGTTCCTCGACGCCGATGCCCTGCTTGCCTGCCTCCGCGACCAGGACGCCGACCTGGTGGAGGGAGTTCGTGTTCGTGTACAGCCCCCGCCAGACCGACTGGAGGGCACTTTCGCCGCCCGTCCCGAGCTGCACGTTCCCGAGTGCCCGGAAGAGGGTTCCGGAGGCCCCGAGCGCCGGTACGAGCTGCCCGGCCGGCACGTGGCCGGTACGGAAGGACGGCAGGTACTCGTGCGCGAAGTAGCGCAGATGGTCGAGGAAGTACGGGTTGTCCGCGCTCAGCGCGAGCGCGCGGGAGAACAGCCTGACGCTGTTCGGGTCGAGACCCGCCCAGATGAGCGGGTCCGGTTCTCCTGACACCTTGTCGGAGATGGACACGCTGACCGGGTTCACTCCCGGTACCCCGAGGCGCGGGTCGAGACCCGCCGCCAGTCCGGGGGCCCGGTCGAGCACGGGGGCGCCGTGGGCCGGCGGGGCGGTGTGGTGCACCGGCCACAGCGGATTGTTGGTGTGCACCCGCTGGGTGGCGTTGCCCCGCAGGGGCCGGCCCTTCATGCCGGAGACCCGGGCGGCAGGGTGCGGGCTCCCGTCGGCCAGGTACGTCGGGAGCTCCAGGACCTCCTCGTCCTGGTATTCCGGGAGCCCCCAGATGTCACGGAAGGGCGCCAGCGCGAGTCCTCTGCGGCCCGCCTGGATGTTGCCCTGTCCGGGTTGGTTCTGGTGGAACATCCGCTGGAACGGGTTGGTGAGCCCCACGTGGTCCTGGGGCAGTGACCCGGTCGCCCAGCGGCCCGCGACCAGCCGGGACAGGTCGGTGAGGAGCGCCGCCTGCTCGAACTCCACGACGAAGGCGGTGCCGCGGCGCGGCAGTACCTGGTTCTCGGCGGCGACCTTGCGCCGGGTGTGCTGGGCTTCGAGCCGCTGCTGGTGCGCCCACCACTGCCTGAGGTCGGTGACGGGGTCGCTGTGCCGGGCGGGCGGGCCGGGCAGCGGCAGATCCTCCCGCAGCTCCCACGCGTTGATCCGGTTCAGCGACTGACTCAGGTTGTGGAACTCCGCCCCGCCCGGCCCGAAGCGCAGTGCGTGCCGGTCCTGCGCACCCCTGAGCAGGACGGCTGCCGCGTCCACGAAGAGGTTCGGCTCGGGGGAGTACGGCAACAACGGGTGCAGGCCGCGCAGCCGGGTCCGTACCCGCATGTCGTGGGTGATCTCCTTCCGGACCGTCTCCAGCATTTCCTCGAACGACGAGGTTCTCTCCTTTTCCATCTCGGCCAGCAGCGCCTCGTAGCGGCTCTCGGTGAGCCGCTTCAGCCGTGCGATCGCTGCCGTCTCGTCGGGGCGCGGCAGCCGGTAGCCGCCCGACATCATCAGCGGACGCAGCGGCAGGGTGTCCTCGCCTGTCTCCAGCCGGGATTCGAACCAGCTGAAGATGTGCGTGTCCCGGGTCGTCGTGCCGTCGCGCGTGGACACCACGTGCGGGTAGGTGTCGAAGTCCATGAAGGAGATGTACGGGTGTGTCCGCCGGTCCATCATCGATCGCACCAGATGGCGGTTGGCGTGGCTCACCAGCACGTTGTTGCGGGCCGTCCCGAACGGGAAGGTGTCGCCGCTTCCCCAGGTCATGGCCATCGGTACCAGGGCCAGCGGGCGGGCGAAGGTGGTCTGCTGCGCCGCCCGGCGCACGGTCACGGCGATGTCGGCCTCCTTCGCGGCGGCACTGAGGGCCTTGGCCGCCTTGGTCTGGCGCCCCCCGCCGGCGGGCGGCTCCACCCGAGCGTTGACACCGATGACGACCGCCACCCGTCCGGGGAAGCCGTCCAGCTTCTCGGTGACCGCGTCCAGGAACTCCTGAAGCCGCTCGGGGTGGTCGCGCAGTTCGTTCTCGGAGACGATCGCGTTGACGACGTAGGAGACCGGAAACGCCTGGCCGGACCGGTCGGGATCGTCCGGCAGACTGTTCCGCAGCCAGTTTTGGTACTCGTTCTCGGTCAGGTCGTGGAGGCTCACCGGTGGGGTGAGATCGCTGAACGCCCGGTTCACATAGGCGATCGAGGCGGGCTGTGGGGCGTTGGCCGGGGTGGGTACGGACCACACCTGGTCGGGGTGGGTGGGCTCGGACTCTGACACCTCGACCGGCGCCGGCTCGTCGAGGTCCATCGGCGTCGCGTTCGGGGGCGCCTGCGATGCCGTCGGCTCCGGTTCGTCGAGGTCCATCGCCATCAGCTCCGCGGCGGCATCGGAGTCGTCGACGGAGGCGTGTTCGGAGGCAGGGGTGGGAGCGAAGGGCGCGTCGCCGAGCGGTCCGACGCCGTCCTCGGCGGCGATCCGTGCCTCGGCACGCAGCAGGTCCAGCTCCCGGCGCGCGGTCAGTTCGGCGAGCTCCGCCATCCGGAGCTGCCGGACGGCCTGCTGCTCCGGGTCCTCCTCTTCCGGGTTCTCCTCTTCCGGATTCTCCTTGGGGCTCCCGTTCTCGTTCAGGGCCTCCCGCGTCGTACGGCCGGTCGTGGCGGTCAGCGGGACGACCGCGTTCTCGCTGACCCGCTCGATCGTGGCGAGGTAGTCGTTCGGGAGGTTCTCCAGGTTCTCCTGGAGGGTGCTCACCATCAGGCCCTCGCGACGCACCCCGCTCGCCAGGTCGTCGCGCCGGAACAGGTGGCGGTCCTCGGGCCGCTCCCGGGCGTCGGAGTACTCGTCGGGCAGGCCGAGGTAGTGCAGGATTTCGTGAGTGAGCACCGCGTCGCTGTGCCCGACGTCCCACCTGCGCTGGTCGGCGCGGGCCGGCGGACCGACCGACCGCGACAGCGTCACCGCTTCGCTGTGTCCGGCCGACTGCACGAGCTCCACCGTGACATGCAGTTGGTCACCGGACTCCGGAAGGATGTAACCGCTGTTGACATGGGCGTCCAGGGTCGACTGGAGGCGGGTCTGCAGCGAGGCCAGGTCCTGTGCGGTCAGCCCGTCGGTGAGCCGCACGGGCAGGGTCACGTAGAACTGCCGGACCGTCCGCCCGTCCGGCATCCGGATCCGACGCACGTGGTTGCGGATCAGGGTCAGCGAACCGTCGAGGAGTCCCGCCCGGCCACGCGTCTGCACCAGCTTCGGATCGAAGCGCTCGCTGTGCACGGCGGCCGTCTTCGTCTCCGGGAACGCCGCCACCTCGTGCGGAAGCACCGGATTCTCCGTCCGGCCGCCCACCTCGCGGGGGTCGTTCGTCCCGGCCGGGGGCGGTGTCGAACCGTCGTCCGGGGACGACGGGGACTGCGGGACGGGCCATTGAGGGGTGAGCGAGGCAAGGGACTGGGTCGTCGGGTCCGAGAGCGGCGGCACAGGGAGCCCTGACACCCCGGCGCCATCCCGGTGTGCCCGCGCGAGGGTGTCGCCGAGGACGAGCTGTTCCACCCCGATCTCGACGAGCCGAGTGTTCGCCAGCCCGACGACCTCCGTCAGTCCTTGCCACTCGAGCCGCAGCCGCGCGGTGTCCTCTGCCCGCACCGCCTGCCTCAACAGGGTTTCCGCCTCATGGCTGGACTCGGCGGCCGCCCGCAGCTCGTCGTACGCCGTGAGGTGTCCCTCCAGCTCGGCCACCGCTTCGAGCAGTATGGTCTGACGCCGGGCCAGCGCCTCGCCCCGGTCCGGGGCCGCCGCGGCGAGCCGCTCGCGGGTGGACTCCAGCATGCGGGTGGCGGTCCGCAGGGCGTCCCGGGCCTCGGTCTCCGTGCGTTCGAGACCCGCCACGAGAGCCTGCTGGTCCGCGTGGGCCTGCCGCGCCCGTTGCAGTTCGCGATCGGCGGCGGTGCGGAGATCGGTGGCCCGCCGCAGCGTTTCCCGCGGCTTCGGGTCCAGGGCGGACGGGCGGCCGTACGTCTGCTCGAACAGCTCCAACTGGTCACGAGCGTGGCGCAGTTGTTCTCGCACGCCGTTCCGGTCGGGAATCTCGTCGCTGTCCGGGGCCAGGGTCCAGACGCGGGTGCCGTCGCCGTCGCGCAGCGCCAGTTCCAGGGTCTGCCCGCTCTCCCGGGCGATGGACCGCGCCCGGTAGAGCGCCTCGAAGCGCTCGTCCGTGGTGGGGTTCCTCCCGAGGTCCAGCCACAGCTGCACCACGGCTCCCGGCGGCAGCACGTCGTCGGAGTCGGTGATCAGCTGTGCGACCTGTGAGGCGGTCAGGTCCCGCACGTCCGGTGCGGACAGGTCCCACACCCCCTCGCCGCGGTGTGCTTCGGGGAGTACGCCGAGGCCCAGCAGATCGCGTTCGGGCACCCGCAGCAACGCGGTGCCCGTCGCGTACCGCACCTCGCCGCTCGGACCGGTCAGCGTGGTGACGGTGTCGACCTCGACCTCGTGCGTACGCAGCCCCTGGTCGGCGCCGGGCATGCCCGCGGTGCCCGTCTTCTCCCAGTGCCGGGCGAGTGCGGACACTCCGCCGCCCTGACCGCCCGGGACGGACTGGTACGCGAGAAGGGGTATCGATCCGCCGACGTCGAAGCCGCCCCCCGGGGCCAGGGTTCCCGACACGCCCAGGCTGAATTCTCCGCTGCGGGAGATCGAGGAGCCGGAGCTCGTGCTGAAGCCCGTCACCCGCACCCGGTCGACCGCCACGTTCCTGGTGGTGTCGATCAGGCGCGGCCGGAACACCTGCGTCGACAGGGTGACCCTGGGGTGCGTCGCGGTCCCGGTGACGGTCCCGCCCGCTCCGGCCGCCTCCCGAACCGGGTCCATGGTGATGCTCCCGCCGTGCAGCAGTTCGGTCAGCCGCGCGGCAGCCGCCTCCGACGAGCTTCCGGAGCCGACGCCCTCGCCGGCCAGCTCGGGCGCCAGCTCCCGCACCGCGTTCAGGAGGTCCTGCTGGTTGCTGAGCGCGTACGCGACCTCGTTGCCGGTGGGCCGGAGCGGTGTCGCCGTGGCCAGCGGACCGGAGAGCCTCGGGTCCTCGGTGCCGATCCCCTGGAGAAGCTCCTCCGCCGGGGTCTCCGGGGCCTGCTGTTGGTCGGTGTCCCCGGAGAACCGCAGGGTGACCCGTCCGTCCACCTTCTCGTACGGACGAGTGGTGGCGGGATCGCCCTCGATGTGCAGATCGACGGTGAAGGTGTACGCGAGAGTGAACTCGTTGCCGCCTTCGACGCGTTGCCACAGCCGGTCCTCGGCGGTGAGCGTCCTGCTCACGGTGTCCGAACGGGTTGTCGAGCCGCTGCCGGACGGGCTCAGGGTCGCCTTGCGGGAGGTCTCTTCGGACGTCGGCACCACGATGCTGCCCGGCACCGTGAAGCCCCAGCGGGTGGTACGCCCCCGGCTCTCGGTGACGTTCGCGGGGGAGTGGGCGGAGAAGTTCTCCACCCCGGCCCCCGCGTCGCTGCGGCGCCCGGTCACGAGACGCAGCTGGTCCTTCGTCCACGCGGGCTCGCCCTGCACCCGCACGGTGACGTTACGGGTGGTCACGCCGTTCGCGTACGGGAAGCTGAAGCTCAGTGATCCGTCCTTGCCGCGTCCGGGCAGCGCGCCGAGGGCGGCGGGCGAGGTGTAGTCCGCGATGCGCTGGGCCAGCCCGGGCACGTAGTTCCGATGACCGGGGGTGAGGCTGCCCGGCGCGTGCTTCCTGACCAGGCCGGTGAGCTTCTCGCGCAGCAGATGAGGCCGGCGCGGGTCGCCGTTGGCGGGCTCCGGCTCCCCGGCCGTCTGCTCGACGGAGCTCTGCTCCTGGGAGGTGTTCTCGTCGGCCTCGGCCGGATGCGGATGCGGCTTCGCCAGGGGCGTGGCCTCCAGGACGGCCGCCAGCCCGAGCGCGCCGTACTCGACGAAGCGGTACGGCAGCCGTTCGGTGTCGGGGCGGGGCGGCCCGGTCTCCTCGCCCGCGAGCGGCTCCAGCGTCGGGCCGCTCCGCCGGAGCTGATCGGCCGTGGCGAGGAACGTGATGCCGCCCGGCACGTGGACCGTGCGCGTCACCGAGTCCGCGGTGCGGTTCAGCGGCGATACCCGCCGGTGCCCCCGGTGGACGGTCACCTCGTAGGTGATGTCCGCGCTGATCCGATGCTGGGTACCGCCCTCGGTGGGGACCCGCGTCATGCTGGTCGACGCCGACGTGGTCACCGAGCTGCTGTTTCCCCGCCCGTAGACGCCCTTCACACCGAGGCCGCCGGTGGTCGGCTTCGACGCGCCGGGAGTGGACGGATCGGTGACGGGAGGCCCGGCGGCGGCCTGTTCGGCCTCCTCCGGGCTCTGGCCGTACTTCCCCGTGAACCCGGGGCCGCCCTGGTGCGATTCCGTGCTCGTGACCTGGTGGGAGGCGCTGTCGGTGGCACCGAGGTCGGTCTCGCCGTACTGCCGGACCGTCCCCAGATCCTGCGGATTGGTGAGTACGGCCTTCACCTCGACGACCAGATCGGTGCCGCCCGACACTCCCGGCACGAACAGGTCGTCGATGACGAAGACGCCCTTCACCATCTGGTGCGCGCGCGACATCAGCGCGGCGGGCGTCAGCTGCGCGTGCAGCGCCTCGTGCAGCAGCATGCTCTGGTCGCTGCGGTCCCCGGTGGACACGGTCTGCCGGATCACCGTGGCCATGGACAGCACCGAGTCGGCGACGGACTTCGCGGCCTCGGTCGCCGCCCCCCACCAGGACGACGTCGAGGGAGTATTGACCGATTCAGCGTCCCCCGGAACCTGCGTGCTGGAAACGGGCAGGGTCGGGCCACTGCCGGAACCGCCGGCGTTGCCCAGCTGATTCAGCTCGACGTCGTCGGTGCGCTCTTCCTCCACCGGGGGCTCGGAGAGGCCCTCGAAGATCTCGTTGACCGCCTCGTACAGCTGCTTGCTGCCGCGTACGACGTCGACGAGGGAGCTGTCGGGCAGCAGGAAGGTCTGCCCGTCGGGAGGCAGCGGAGTGCCCTGCGGCTGGAGCACCGCCTCCCCGTACGCCTCCGAGAAGTTCCCGGTGCGCTTCTCCGGCACCGCCAGGTCGATGGTCACCGGTTCGGGCCGGGGCTGGCCCTCGGTCTGGGGCCGGGTGGCGGACGTGAACGTGGCGGCAGGCAGCGGACCGGCCCCGTCGGTGATCTCGACCGCGAACACGGCCGGGACCCGGAAGACCTCCGTCGTCTGCTGGGTCGTGATGATCATCTGGGAGTGCGAGACTCCCGCGGCGGCGGTCGAGGTGTTCGTCGTCTGCCAGGTGCCCTTGTAGTCCCCCGTGATCACGCCCCTGAAATGACCTCCTGCGATACCGGTTATCTGGCCGGCCGCCTGGACGGTGAAGGAACTGCCCGACGACTGCTGGCTGGTCCCGGGCACGGACAGACTGCTGGTGCTCGGCAGGTGGACATCGCTCAGCGAGGTGCGATGGGTGGGGGCGGTGGTGTCCCCGGGCGCGCGGTCCAGGGTGAAGCGGAGCCGGACGTGGTCCACACCGCCGCCGAACCCGGGCTTGTTGAAGTACAGGACCATGCCGCCGTCGACCAGCTCGTCCATGGCGCCGAGCAGGCCGTGCTGCGAACCCAGCAGGGAGAGTTTACGCAAGTTCTCCAGACGGGCCTTGACCAGGCCCTCGTCCATCAACCTGCCGTTCTGCTCGCCCTCACGTGGCAGGTAGCCGTTGTCCAGAAGCCAGGTCCGTGCCTGTTCCAGTACCTCGGTGACGCCTTCGCCGTGCACCGCCAGGGGGGTGGTGGTGAGGCCGATGGCGTCGAGCCGCGCCACCTCCGGGGGCGCCTGCTTCCGTGTGGCTGCCGTCGGCACGGTGCCGGTCGCGGTCTGCGGGGTGAGCATCCTGAGCCGCACCCGGGTGGGTGGCATCGGCACAGGGTCCGTCGCCTTCCCGTCCGCCGCGATGAACTCCACACGGTAGACCACGTTTGCCGGGGTGAGCACGTGCCCCCCGTTGGTGCGGATGTTGTGTGTCACGCCGTGTGTGGCGCCCGCCCCGAGACTCCGGTCCTTCTGCCAGACGTGGCCGCCCTTGGGCAGTAGGGAGCCGCCGAGGTGGAAGTCCCGGAAAGCCTTGTCCGCCTCGCCCGGCATCGAGTTGAGCACGAAGCCGACCCCGCCCGCGATGTCGTACGCCTGGGAGACCTTCGACAGCGAGTCGGTCTTCCGCTGACGATCCAGGAAACGCTCCAGGCTGTACTTCGGACCGACCAGGATCTCCCTGCCCGTGCGGTGGGTCACCTCCGCCGTGACCTTGAACATGCCGAGGGCGTTGCCGCTCGTGTCCAGCAGGACCGGCGACCATGTGCCCGTACTGCCGCCGGGGCGGCCTGTCGCACGTTGCAGAGGGAGAGCACCGAGCAGGTGCTCCGCGCCGAGGAACTTCTCGACGGCGGCCAGCGAGCCGGCGTCGAGGGAGCCGAGCTGCTCGCCGAACCGGGTCCGGACCTCGCGCAACAGGCTGCCGGGATCGGACATCGAGTCCATCACCCACAACGGTGAATCGTCGAGATGCTTCTGGAAGTCGGCGTGCTCCATGGGGTTGAAGCCCTTGCGGCCGGCCGAGCTGTAACCGGGCACGGCCAGATGCTCGGGGAACCACGCCGACACCGTGCCGAGCGTCCGCCCCTCCGTCGTCTCCGGCGCGGTCTCCGGGGACGACGGCGAGGTGACCTCCCACACCTTGCCCCGCGCGGTGTAGTCGAAAAGGGCGGCCGGTTCCGAACTGCGCAACAGACTGGTGGAGGTGATCGCGCTGCTCACCGTCGTCGACAGGGTCCTCTGCTGATGAGTGATGTTGAAGTTCAGCGCGACGGGCACATGGGTGAGGATGCCCGCGACCACGCTGAACGCGTTCGAGAGCGGAGCCAGCGAGATCGTACGGACGCTGGTCGTGGAGGCGGTGGAGGTGCTGTCGAACGTGGCCGCGTGCCGCTGCTCGTTGTTGTGCGGCGGCGTGTGCCTTCCGGCACCGAACAGCGTGGAGCGCTTGGGTTTCTCCAGTCGCAGCTGTACGGCCAACGAGCGCTGCTTGCCGTCGACGGTCAGGGTGATCGGGTGACCGTCCTGGCTGAGCAGCATCAGACGGTTGTCCTGAAGCGCCTGCGGAGAGAGCAACTCGGCCAGTCGGGCGCGCACTTCGGCGCGCTCTGTCTCGGGGAGGGTGCCGGAGGCCGTCTCCAGGGCGTCGAGCGCCTGCTGCTGGAGGGCCGCGGCGACCTGGTCCGGGATCGGCGCCAGGTGGACGCCGCTGACGCCTTCGGAGGCATCCGTGCCGAATCGTCGCACCTCGTCGGACAGCCACACATTCGACGCGGGCGGCGGCGGAGGAGGAGGCGGTGGTGTGGAGTTGTCCGCGCCGCCATGGGCGTGGCTGGCGATGTCGGTGAAGACGTCGGTGCTGGTGCTGGTGCTGGCGTTGGCATTGGTGCTGGAGTTGGCGTTGATTTCGGCGGTGGGGGCCGTGGAGACGTCGGGTTCGATGGTGATGGCCGTGTGCGGCTCTTCCCGCGGCGCGTTACTGGTGGCGAGGTTGGGGGCGCCCGTGTCGACGGCAAGGCGGGACTCGGCGGAAAAAGGGGTAAGGGGCTGCGAGAGCGTCCGCGGCGTGGAGTTCTGACCCGTGGACGCGGAGGTCCTCTCCTGCTCCTCGTTCCGCCCCTTTTCCTGATCCTGCTTCGGGTCCTCTTCCGGCCGTTCCATCTCCTGCTCCGCGACGGCCTCCGTGGACGTCGTGTTCGGGCCGTTCACCGGACCGCTGGGGCTCGAAGCGGTGGTCTCTTGGGTGGAAATCGTCGATTTCGAGGTGCTGTTGGCCGGGACGGACGCCGTTGATGCCGGGGGAGTGCTCGCCGTCGTCGTGAGCGGGACGTTGGTGCCCCGGGGCATTGTCGGCGGTGCGGGCACGACGGGCTGCCGCGCGTCCTTGCCGGTGTCGTCGTTCTCGTCGTTCTCGTCGTCGCCGACGACGTTGCCTTGGTCGTCGCGCGAGGGACCGGAGACGTCGAGCAGGGCGAAGCCCTCGTCGTCGTACATCTGCGGTGACGGAGGCGAGTAGGTGTCCGGTTCGGTGCTGTCATCGTCCGCGGAGAGCGGTGACGAGGTGTCGCTCGGATCGAGGGCCGGCTCGTCGCTCACGACGATCGGGTTCGGCTGGACACCCGGACCACCGGCCGTATTGCTCCCCGCCCCGCCGGACTCCGACCCCGTGTGTGCGCCCGAGGACTCCAGACCGGCGCCGGGCAGCTTGAACCCGGCCTCCAGCGTCCGATTGCGCAGATCGGCCCCGAGTTTGCCGCCCGCGCCCTCGAGAATGTGCCCGACGCGGCCCTCCACCATGCCCGAGCCGAAAGTGAGGCCCGAGGTGCTGAACGTGTGGTCGTCGCTGAAGAACAGGTTGTAGAAACCTTCGGAGACCGCCGCGTGGGCCCCCTCGGACACGCCCTCCGTGATGCCGTGGACGCCGGACTGGGCCATCGCCCGGATGGCGCTCCTGCCGAGCTGGTCGGCCGCGCCCTGGCCGAGGATCTTGCCCAAGGCGCCGTTGCCCTCCTTGGCCAGCGGCTTGAGCGCGTTCTCCAACAGCTGCGGGAGGTCCTTCTTGCCGGTGTTCTCCAGCAGCGTCCTCGCCCAGTCGCGGCCGACCGCTCCCGCCTTCTCGCCGCCCAGGTGCTTGCTGAAGGTCTCACCGATGTTGCGGACGAACTTGTCCCCGGCCGCCTTGCCACCAGGCCCGACGGTGGGGGGAAGGTCGTACGCGAAGTTCTTGGCGAAGTCCTCCCCGAACGTCTTCGGGGCTTTCGGCCCCACGCCCTTCGGCCCCTTGGGGCCCTGCACGGGAGGCTGCGGGAACGCGTTGTCGAGCTCCTTGCCCAGCTGCTTCCCGCCGCCCTTGCCGAAGATGTCGGCGAGCCTCTTGCCCAGCTTGTTGCCCAGGAACTGGAACGGACCGGCCAGCAAACCCTGGATCATGCCGGAGAGCGCCGCACCCTTGGTCAGGTCGCCCTCGTACTCGTCGCGCGTGCCCTTGTTGAGCTGCGACCACTGGACCAGCAGATCCATCGCGACACCCATGCCCACGTTGATCAGCTGGTGCATCAGCAACGTCATCAGGGCCCGGCCCAGCCACGAGCGGATCAGGAACCGCACGATCGCGCACTTCGCCAGGTAGGCCTGGATCGACGCCCCGAAGAAGAACGCCAGCGCCGCCGCGACGACCGCCTCGAACAGCAGCTCCACCAGCTGGGCGATGATCATGTACTTGGTGTACTGGAGCTGGGTGGCGGCCTTGCGGGTGAACGTCGCGAGCAACTGCGCCTGGTCGGCGACCGCGTCGAAGTAGTTGAGCCCCTCCTCGCCGATGAAGCTCTTCATCGCCGCCTGGTACATCGCGGCGGCATCGCCGTCGAAGCTCTCGCTGGTGTAGCCGAGAGCGGCGGCGATCTGCTGCTTCATGTCGTTGTTCAGCTTGCCGTGCAGATCCTTGTGGACCTCGGCCAAGGCGAACAGCTTGTCCTCGTCACCGTTCGGCGGTACTTCACCGGTCAGCGCGGCGAACAGCCAGGCACAGTCGGGAGGGAACTCCAGGGACAAGGGTCAGCTCTTCCCGGTCTTGTGCCCGCCGAGCGAGTCGGTGATGTCGGTCTGGAGGTTGCCGAAGTCCGTCGAGGTGTCGCGCAGGCTCTGCCCGCTGCCGATCAGCGCGTCGCTCAGCGCGGTGATGCCCGTCTTGGCGTCCTCGACGGCGGGCAGGTACTTCTCCGCGAAGGTCATGCCGAACTTGTCCGTGCCCCAGCACCCGTGGTACGAGGTGATCTTGTCCAGGTAGTCGTCGCGGATCAGCTTGATGTGGTCGGCCACCTGGTCCAGGTTCTCGCCGCTCTGGTCGAGCCCGTCCTTGTCGACGTCGAGCCCGCTCATCGCTGCGCTCCCCCGTCCGGGCCGGCCGCGTCGTCCTCGTCGACGATCTCGTCGAGCAGAGCGCCGCCGGACGAGCGGGTGGGCGCCTTCGACGGGGGTACCGGCAGCCCCTCCTCGCGGAGCGGAGCGAACAGCGCGTCCCAGTCCAGCTCCTGGAAGCCACCCTCACCGGTCGGCGAGAGGCCGGGGATGGGGCCGAACGGCCGGTACACGTCCGCGAGTTGCTCGGCCGCCTGGGCGCGGGCCGCTCCGATGGTGGTCATCAGCACGCCGGCGAGCTGGGCCGGGGGCATGGTCCGGTACCTCGCGGTGGGGAAGCGCAGGTTCGTCAGCTCGCCCTGCGGTCCGACCGTCGCCTCCACGGAGCGGTCCTTCGCCATGACGGTCGCGGAGATCCGGGCGGCGGCGGCCCCGGCCTCGGTCAGTTTGGTCCGGGCCTCCTCGAACTCGGCCAGCGCCTCTGCCAGGTGCTCTTCCATCGGGTTGCTCATATGCGTTCCGTGCCCTTCGTCCCGCTCATGCCACTCGGTCCCTTCCTCCGGCCGGCGACGGCCGTCACCGGCCGATCACCGCCGCGACGCCGCCCTCGTCCGTGCCCCAGGTTTCCTCGTCCTCACTCACCCAGGTGGACCGCTCGCGTTCGTCGCTCTGGGTGTTGCCGCCCGCACCGCCGCCCATGCCACCGCCCATCGGCGGCATCATCGGGGTGCTGCCGGAAGAGGTGGTGCTGGGCCGCCGGCTCGCCGCCGCGGCCTCCTCCGCGGCGAGCTGGGCGGACTTGGCGTTCCGTGCCGCGGATGCCTCTCCCGTGGCTATCGCCCGGCCACGTTCCGCGGCCAGCCCGGTTCCGGCGGCGCCCGTCGATGCGCCCGTGCCGCTGCCGGGCATGAGTCCCTGGCTGCCGAGCGGGTTGAGCGGGAGACTGCCGGTTCCGCCGGTGCCGGTGTCACCGTAACCACCCACGCCCAGGGGGGATTCGTCGCTTCCGTCGTCCGGGTAGTCGTAGTAGTCGAAGTCGCTGAGACCGCCACCGGTCGTGTTCGCCGCGAGCCCGGCGGTACCGCCCGTCGTGCCGGTCGTCCGTCCGTACGCGTCGGTGGTGACCGTGCGCCCGTCCGGGTAACTGATCTGGTGGCCGCCGTCCTTGAGCGTCTTGTCGACGGTGCCGTCCGGGTAGGTCGTCGTGGACGAGCCGTCCGCGTTGTGCGTCGTCTGCGTACCGCCGCTGCCGGTGGTGTTGAGGTGTTCGGTCTGCTTGTGGCCGTCGGCGTCGGTGGTGGTGTACGTGCCGTCGGGGCTCAGCTTGGTGGTGCTGCCGTCCTTGTACGTGGTGGACACCGTGCCGTCCTTGCCCACCTGGGACACCGAGCCGTCGGCGTACTGGACGGTGGAGGTGCCCTTGCCCAGGTGCGAGACGGTCTTGGTGCCGTCGGGGTCGACCGTGGTCACGGTGCCGTTCGCGGAGACGGAGGTCTTCGTGCCGTCCTCGTGCGTGGTGGTGGTCGTGCCGTCCTTGCCGAACTCCGTGGACGAACCGTCCGCGTTGTGCACGGTCGAACCGGCCGCCGGACGGCTGGTGGTGCTGTTGCCCTGGGCGTCGGTGCTGGTGAGCGTGGAGTCCGGGGCGAGCTTCGTCGAGGTGCCGTCCGGGTACTGCGTGACCGTCGTACCGTCCGGGCCGATCGTGGTCTTCGTACCGTCCCGGTAGGTGATGGTCTCGCTGCCGTCCTTGTTCAGGACCGTCTTCGAGCCGTCGGGATTGTTCGTGACGGAGGTGCCGTCCGGGTTGACGGTGGTGGTCGTGCCATCCTTGTGCGTGGTGGTGCGCGAACCGTCCGCATTGTACGAAGTGGTGCTGCCGTCAGGGCCCTTGACCGTCTTGACGGGGTAGCTGCTGCCGCCCGGGACGTTGGGGGAGAGCACTGGTGGGACGACGCCCGCGGGCGTGGTCTCCTGGTGGCCGTCCGGGTAGGTGGTGGTGGTCGAACCGTCCGGATTCACGAGGCTGGTGGAACCGTCGGGGTTGGTGACCGGCAGGTTCGCGCCGCCCAGGCCGCTGCCGTCGCCCGTACCGTTCAGGCCGAGCGTGGGCGGTGGGACGATACCGCTGCCGGTGTTCTCGCCGTTCAGGCCGAGGTCGCTGCCCGCCCCGCCTCCGCCGAACTCGCCGTCGGTGCCGTTCTCCCCGATCTGCGGTGGAAGGTCGACGTCACCGGCTCCGCCGTTGCCGTCCGCGTCCTGATTGAGCTTGTCCATCTCCTTCTGGGCGTCCTCCTTCTGCTTCTCCGCTTCCTCCTCCGCGGCTTCCTTCTCCTTCTCCGCCTCCTCCTTGGCGAGCGCGGCCTCGTCCTCCGCGTTCGACTGCGTGAGGCTGCCCGCACCTGCCTTGAACGGGAAGGACGAATCCGTGTTCATCCCGACCATGGCCTGGTTGAGTTCCAGCATGGCCTTGCTCGCGGCCTGGTCGAGAGGAGCGAGGGTGGCCAGCCAGTTGGTGCAGGCCCGCGTGGCGAGGTTCTTCCAGTCGCTCTCGACGGTGAGGTTGCCGTAGACCGGGTGGATGTGCAGGAACCCGTCCCCGGGCTTGTTGTTGCCGTAGTTCTGGCGCATCTTCATGATGTTGTTCTCGTTGAGCCACAACGCCAGATCGTCGAGCAGCGCGTCGAGATGGGACGTTCCGAGCCATACGTTCGCCGGCTGGGCCCTGAGACCGGCGTACGCCGAGTTGACCGCGGTCTGTACGCCAGGATCCGAGTTGTTCTGCCAGCCGTTCCAGGCCGTGGCGAGCTCGTTGGCGGCCGTCCAGATCGCCAGTTCGGCGTCGACGAGCTTGTCACCGACCACGGAGCGGGACCTGTAGTCCTTGTTGCTCTTGAACTCCCTGCCGCCGCCGGGCTGGACCGCGCCGGTCTTCGGGGCGATCAGGGCGAGGAAGTCCTTGTAGCCGAGGCCCACCGCGTCGATCAGGTCGCGGAAGACGTCCGCACCGCTGCCCTGATAGGACGAGAACTCGCCGTCGAGCTCCTTCACCCATCTTTCGAGGTCGACGGACTTGGCGGAGAAGTAGTCGACGACCCTGTTGAACGCCTCGGCGATGGGGCTGAATTCCTTGAGATTGACCGCGTCCGCCGTGACGACCGCCGGGGTGTGGGCGTAACCACCACCGAACCCGTCCGTGGTGTAGGTGTCCCGCAGCGCTTCCAGCGCCTTTCCGTAGCCCCAGTCGTAGGCCCCCGCGTTCCCGGTGTTGCTCCAGTCGGCGCCGCTCGACGAACTCCAGGGGAGTGAGATGGTCGCCTTGTAGACGTCGAGGTAGGTGCTGGACTGCCCGTCGGAGGGGCCGTAGAACTGGATGACCCGTTCGGGCGTCTCGCCCGCCTCCACCTCGCCCGTGGTGTTGCGGTCGTCGGACACCCCCACCTTGGTGACCTTCTTGACCGTGACCCGCATCCACTCGCTGCCGTTACCCGTCTTCGCGTCGGCACCGCCCACGGCCGCGACGTTGGCCCTGGTGCCGCCGTCGAAACCGGTGAGCTGCTTGACGACGGATTCCCAGCTTGAATCAACTGCCACGGGCAGGACTCTCCTTGTGCGACGAGCGGAGACGAGTGGAGACGAAGGGTGAGGGTCAGGTCTTCTGGGTCGGGGCGAGGTCCCCGTCGACATCGCCCAGGTCGTTCAGGAACTCCTGGCTCTTGATGTCCTCCAGGCTGTCCGCCTGGTTCTTCTTCATCGTCTCCAGCACCGTTCTCATGTTCTTCTGGATGTCGTTGAAGAGCTTCAGCTGGTTGCTGATGACGCCCGCCTGGGACTCCGCCGCGGCCGTGAGGTACTCCACCAGCGGCTGCGCGCTCAGCGGGCTCGCGTCCTTCCCGACCAGTTTGCCGAGCTTGAGCACATGGCTGCTGAGGCCCACCCCGGGAGAGGCCATCTGGGCGCTGAGGAACTTCAGCGAGGAGATCCCACCCTTCTCGGCGTCCTTCTCCAGCGCGGTCAGCAGGTCGATGAACTCCTGCACGTCCGTGTCGATGAACCTCTGGAGAGAGTCCGTGTCCAGGTGCGACAGATTGGTCGGGTCGGCCGCCATGGCTACTCACAATCGTCGGGGAAGGCGGGGAAGGCGGGGAAGGCGGGGAAGGCGGGGAAGGCGGGAGGAGCGGTCCGGGAAGGCGGGAAGCAGCGGTCCGGGCAGGCGGTGGGTCACCCGCCGACGCGGATGTTCCCCCACTCCGACGCGCTGCGGTTCTCGTGCTTGCGGTACTGGTCCGAGATGTCGCTCAGCGTGTCGCCGTGCTTCGTCAGGACCTGGCCCAGTTGCGTGGTGGCCTGGTTCCACTTTTCCTGCAGAGCCGCGTACGTCGCCGCGTCCGCACCCTGCCAGGCACCGTGCAGCCCGGCCAGCTCCTCGTTGAGGGCCTGAACCAGGGAATGGATGCGGTTCGTCTGGAGGCGCATGTCCTCGGCGGCCTGGTCCACCCTGCTGTACTCGACGTGGATGATGCCGTCGGTCTTGTTGGAGTGATCGTACGGAGTGGTCATGGCGAACTCCTGGGGAGAGAAGGGGCTTTGAGGGCAGTCGGCGGGCGCCGGACGGACGATCAGGTCAGCTGGGCGAGTACGTCGTTCGACCGGCTGCTGGTCTCGATCGCCGCCGTGGTCTGTCCCTGAAGTCCGCGCTGGAGCATGCCGGTCTCCTGGAGCTGCTCCATCATCTGGTTGATGTTTCTGGTGATGATGTCGACCTGACCGCTCCAGTCCGCGAGCAGCCGCTGGTAGGCGCCGCCGTCCTGGCCCCCGTACGCGTGGATCAGGCCGCTCATGGTCGTGCGCACCTCCTCCTGGGACTGCTTGATCCCGCTCTGAACCGTGCTGAGGGCGTGGTAGCCCTTCTGGTTCTCGGACTGGGACGACGTCTGGAGGTTGCCGGGAGGGGCGGGGGTGTTCGACATGTCAGGTGTCCTTTCCGGAACATGAGCGTCTGTCGATGCTAGGGAGGGCGGTGTGGCGCAAGCAATGCCCTGAGTCGAGATCTGAGCTGGAATTGATCATTGCTTAACCGGGGAAGTCATTAACGGCCCTGGGGGCGACCGAATTTGACCGTCTGCTCAGAAGTGGGCGCCGTCCGTCGACCGGCGGTTCACCCGCAGGACTTCTCCGACGGGACCGCGGAAGCCGCTCGTTCACCGCCGGCCACCGCCGCGTCGAGCACCGGCCCCGTCGGCAGCATGTCCAGCAGCCGGGACGGCACCGCCTGTGCGTGCCCGCCCTTGAGGCCGAGCCGCTCCACCGACTCCGCGTCCGGCAGCCGGTACTTGATGCCCACGTCCGTGACCAGGTACGTCGTCGTGCCGATCACCGAGCCGCCCGCGCCCAGCGCCTGCACGAGCGCGCCGCCCCCGGGCCGTACCTCCAGACCGTCCACGGCCAGGCACGCCCGTCGGATCTCGGGGCCGGAGGCCACCGGAGCCGCCCGTACCGCCGTCTCCACGAGTGCCAGGGCCACCCGGGGCGAGGACCCCTCCGGCTGGATCCGGGCGCACACCGACATGCCGGGACCCGGGTCCTGTACGACGGGCGTACGGGACGGCCAGCCCACCGGATCCTTCGCCGCCTCGCCGGCCGGCGCCCGGTGCTGGGCCAACTGGTCCGCGGTGAGCGGGAGCGCGACCGGGACCGACCCCTCGTAGGCGAGTTTCGCCGTCCGGTCGTCGCCCAGCACGAGCGCTGCCGCGGGAGTGCTCAGCGGGCGCAGCCCGCTCTTCTCCAGCAGGAAGTGCTGGGTGACGGCGCCCGGCGACGCCAGTGCGTACACCTGTCCCGTCCGACCGACGAGGCCGTCGATCCGGGGGCCGGCCGCGCCCCGGCCGTCCACCTCGGGCGCGGTCAGATCCGGTCCCGCCGGCACGCTGTCGAGGAACGCCGCGGAGACGGGCACCGGCGTCACCCCGGAGTAGCCCAGCGCCTCGGCCGCACCGTGCTTGCCGAGCCGCAACCGGTGATCGCCCCACAGCAAGTGCGTTGCTCCGTCCGGGCCCTGGACGAGGACGGCGCGGTCGTCACCCGGGGAGACGCCGTCGACGGGCATGCCCACGCGGAGCGACGTGACGGGGCGCCGGCCGGTGCGGTCGGCGCCCGTACGGTCCGGTTCCTCCGCGCATACCTGCCACGCCCCCTGCTCCAGGTCTCCGGGGCCGGGCAGTGCGTCGGGGGCGCCGGGGATGCCGACCGGGGTGCCGTGCCGCTCGCCCGCCAGGGACGTCCCGGACACCGAGACCACGGTGAGGCCGTCGGCCGCGATCAGTTTCGCCGAAGCCCAGTTGCGCACGGGGCGGAGCGTCTTGTCGAGATACAGGAAGCGGGTACCGGTGTCCTTCTGCACGATCAGGTTCGAGTCCTGCTGCCAGGTCTTGGAGCCCGCGGGCGAGATCATGCCGAAGAGCAGGAATCCGACGGTGAGGACGACTCCGAGGCCGATGCCCCAGGCCATGCCCCGGTTGGTGCGGCCCACCGGGGACTCCGGGGAGTCCGGGTCGCTCCGCAGCATGCCGCTGGTCAGCCGCCCCATGACGAAGAGGTGGGCCTGGACCTGGTCCTTCCTTGACTGCATGTCGTACGCCCCTCAGCCGTTGGCGGTGCGCAGGGCCGTGTACACGCCCAACACCCACAGGGTCAGCGGGATCAGGGCGACGGCGAGCAAACTGTGCAGGATGTCGGCCGCCCGGCCCCAGTAGGGCAGCATCCGACGGCCGGGCACCGTCCACGAGGCGATGGCCGCCGACACGGCGGCGGCGACGAGCGCCGCGACGAGGAGCGGGCGCTGCCCGGCGTCCAGCGAGACGGCGGCCCGCACCGCCATCAGGACCAGGCCGTACAGGCCCGGGAGCATGACCGCCGGCCGCTGCCACACGTTGCCGATGCCGCGCGCGTGCAGGATCAGAAGCAGGCACAGGACCGCGGCGGTGACCACGGCGGCGGTGTCCGGGCGGACCACGACGAGGGCGGTCACGACCATCGCGCAGACCAGACCGGTCCCCGCGTACATGGCGGTCATCCACTCCTCGGCGAGCGCGGTGCGGCTCACCACGACCTGGCTGGGGTGCGGCTCGATGCCTTCTTGGAGCTGCTCGGCGTTGGTCGGCAGGGCGGGCAGCCGCAGTCCGGACAGCCGGAAGGCGATACCCGGGACGAGGCCGCCGAAGACGACCGTGAGGACCGCGAGGACGCTCGCCGCGTGCGCGGCCGGCCAGTCGGTGACCAGCATCAGGGCACCCCACAGGGCGCCCGCGAGCGCGACCGCCGCCACGCTCAGCAGCAGGGGCACGAAGGCCGCGACCGCGGCCACCGCCAGCACCGCCCCGCCCGCTGCCGCCGCCGAACCGGCGAGCAGCCGCGCCCCCGTCAGGTGCGCGTCCGCGTCTCCACTGGGCAGCAGCGCACCGGCCAGCCCCAGATACGGCGCGACGAGGACACCGAGTGCGGCGCCGGCCGCGGAGTCGCCCACGGCCCGGCTCGCCGTGGCGGCTCCGAACAGCACCAGCAGTCCGGTGCCGGCCGCGACCGCGGCCCGCAGCGGTGCGGAGCCGCCCGGCAGCGCCAGCACCAGCAGCCCGGCCGCGAGGAGCACCACCGCTGTGCCGCGCAGCAGCCATCGGCTGGTCCGCGCCTCCCAGCCGTGCGGGCGGTCGCGCATCGTGCCGGCGACCCCGTCCACCAGGTCGTCGAAGTGGACCGGCGGCAGCGCCTCGGTGCGGGGGCGGAGGAACAGCGTCTCGCCGTCCCGCAGGGCCAGACCCTCCGGGGTGCGCTCCTCGTCCAGGGGCTCCTCGCCCAGGCGTTGCAGCACCCAGCCGCCGTGTTCGATCCCCTTCTCCGCCAGGTCGTGGCCGGCGTGGTCGAGGAGGATGGGCAGCAGGTCGGACACGGGCACGTCGGCGGGAACCGCCAGATCGATGATCCGTTCCTGGGTTCTCACCGAGAGCCGACACAGGCCGGGGGTGGATATGTCTGTCATTGCGGCGGGGCCACACCTCTCCGAGGGGCGGGATACCAAAGTCGATGGCCGCACACTACCTTTGATCTCGCGTCAGGCCGTCGGCCGCTGATGCGACCGTTCCGAGCGGGGCATTCACGTCCTTCGTGCCGAACCGCCCCGGATCCCCTGCCTCCCCACCGCCTCAGAGGCGACGAGCCCGAGGAGCACATTCCGCGTGAGCACCGTTCTGTTCCGTCGTCCCGCCCGCAGGCGGGGCCCCGACATGCCGGACGGCGAGATAAGTCTCCAGGAACCGCCCGCCCTCCCGGAGGCGGAGCCGAACACCTCGGCCATGTGGATGTACCTCCCCATGGGCCTGACGTCGATCGCCATGATGATGATGTTCATCAGGCCCGGCCAGGCGACCACCTTCAGCTACCTGGCCATCGGGCTGATGCTGCTCTCGTCCGTCGCGATGCTCGTCGGACAACTGATGCGCAGCGCGGGCGAACGCAAGCGCAAGCTCAAGGGCGAGCGACGGGACTACCTGCGGTACCTGGCCCAGACCCGGCGCAAGATCCGCCGCGCGGTGGCCGATCAGCAGAAGGCCCTGGCGTGGCGTCACCCGGACCCGGCCGGACTGTGGGCGCTGACCGGTACCAGCCGGCAGTGGGAACGCCGCCCCGCCGACGAGGACTTCGCGGAGGTCCGTGTCGCAGTCGGCGAGCAGAAGCTCGGCACCCGGCTCGCCCCGCTGGCCACCAAGCCCGTCGAAGACCTGGAACCGCTCACCGCGCACGCCCTGCGCAGCTTCATCCGGGCCTACGGAACCGTGCCCGGCCAGCCCATCGCCCTCTACCTGCGCGCATGGTCGCGGATTCTCGTGCACGGCGACGAGGAGCGGGCCCGTTCCCTCGCCCGCGCCCTGATCGCCCAGCTCGCGGCCTTCCACGCCCCCGAGGAACTCACCGTCGCGCTCTGCGTCTCCGACGCGCGGCGCGCCGACTGGGAGTGGGTGAAGTGGCTGCCGCACACCCAGCACGCCTACCAGCGCGACGGTGCGGGGCAGGCCCGTACCGTCGCTGCGGGACTCGTGGAGCTGGACGAGCTGCTCGGTGCGGACTTCACCGAACGCCCGCCCTTCGACCCGGAGACCGCGCCCGGCCGCGACGAGCCCTTCACCGTCGTCGTCGTGGACGGCGGCACCGTGCCGGGCGGCCACCGCCTCGAAGGAGCCGGGTACCGCAACGCCGTCGTCCTCGACCTGTCGCAGACGCTGGCCTGGAAGCCCGCCCGCGGCACACTGCGGCTGCGCATCGACGACGACGGACTCCATCTGGTGCGCACCGACCGCGAACGCAAGGAGCAGTCCACCCTGCTGGGTGAACCCGACACGCTCGGTCCGTCCGCCGCCCGTACGCTGGCCGCCCGGCTCGCCCCGTACCGCCTCGGCGGCGGTGCGGTCTCGGCAGAGCCGTTCGTCTCCGACACCGAACTCACCTCCCTGCTCGGTATCGTGGACCTGCGCCGCCACGATCCCGCCAAGCTGTGGGACAGCCGCCCGCTGGAGAGCCGTGGCCGGCTGCGGGTGCCGATAGCCGTCGGCGAGGACGGGCTGCCCGTCGAACTCGACATCAAGGAGTCCGCCCAGGGCGGTATGGGCCCGCACGGCATGCTCATCGGCGCCACCGGCTCCGGCAAGAGCGAACTGCTGCGCACCCTGGTGCTGGGCCTGGCGCTCACCCACTCCTCCGAGACCCTCAACTTCGTGCTCGTCGACTTCAAGGGCGGCGCCACCTTCCTCGGAATGGACGAACTGCCGCACACCTCGGCCGTCATCACGAACCTTGCGGAGGAACTCCCTCTCGTCGGACGCATGCAGGACGCCCTGCATGGTGAACTGATGCGACGTCAGGAACTGTTGCGCCGGGCCGGGAACTACTCCTCCGTGCTGGAGTACGAGAAGGCCCGCGCCTCCGGCACCCCGCTGGCACCGCTGCCCTCGCTCTTCATCGTCGTCGACGAGTTCTCCGAACTCCTGTCCGCACACCGTGACTTCATGGAGCTCTTCGTGATGATCGGCCGCCTCGGCCGCTCGCTCGGCGTCCACCTCCTGCTCGCCTCACAGCGGCTGGAGGAGGGCCGCATGCACCAGCTGGAGTCCCACCTCTCCTACCGCATCGGCCTGCGTACCTTCTCCGCGATCGAGAGCCGGGGCGTGCTCGGCGTCCCCGACGCGTACCACCTGCCTCCCACCCCCGGCAGCGGTTACCTGAAGAGCGGCGTCGAAGCGCTGACCCGGTTCCGCGCCGCGTACGTCTCCGGGGCGTACACGAGCAGGCGCGGCGCCGCCCAGCAGGCGCAGATCGCCCGCCAGGTCGTGCCGTGGGGCACCGGCTGGGTGGTGCCGCGCACCCTGCCCGTCGCCCCTGAACCGGTGGCATCGGAGCCCGACTCCGGCGAGACCCTCCTCGCGCTCGCCCTCGACCGGCTGAGCGACAGCGGCCCGCCCGCCCGCCAGGTGTGGCTGCCTCCGCTGGGCGCCCCGCCCGCCCTCGACGCACTGCTGCCGCCCCTGGTCCCGGACCCCGACTTCGGCTTCACCACGACGGGTTTCGCCGACCGGGGCAAGCTGCGCGTCCCCGTCGGCATCGTCGACAAGCCCTTCGACCAGGTGCGCGACCTGCTCACCGTCGACTTCTCCGGCGCGGGCGGACACCTCGCCGTCGCAGGGGGACCGCAGAGCGGCAAGTCCACCGTGCTGCGAACCCTCATCACCGCGCTCGCCCTCACCCACACCCCGCGCGAAGTGCAGTTCTACTGCCTGGACTTCGGGGGCGGCGCGTTGCTCGGCCTCACCGGACTGCCGCACGTCGGCGGGGTCGCGGGCCGTCTCGACCGGGAACGGATCTCCCGCACCCTCGCCGAGGTCACCTCGCTGCTCAACCGGCGGGAACTGTTCTTCCAGGAGCAGGGCATCGACTCCATGGCCACCTACCGCAGGCGGCGGGCCGAAGGGCAGTACCCGGACGAGCCGTTCGGTGACGTCTTCCTCGTCGTGGACGGCTGGTCCACGGTGCGCAGTGACATGTTCGACGACATGGCCGTCTTCAACGGCATCGCCACCCGGGGCCTCAACTACGGTGTCCACCTCATGGTCAGCACCTCCCGCTGGGTGGAGCTCTCCGCCGCCGTCCGCGACCAGGTCGGCAACCGCCTGGAGCTGCGGATGGGCGACCCGATGGACTCCGCCATCGACATCCGCAAGGCCGGCACCGTGCCCGCGGTTCCCGGACGCGGCCTGAGCAACGAGAAGCTCCACTTCCTCGCCGCGCTCCCGCGCATCGACGGCGGCGAGGACGCGGAGGACCTCACCGACGCCCTCGCGGACCTCGTCGAGGCCGTCGCGGAGAACTGGGACGCCCCGCCGGCCCCGCCCGTCCGCATGCTGCCGGCCCACCTCACCGCCGCCGACCTGCCGCCGGCGGACCCGGAGCGGCCGCTGCGCGTCCCGTTCGGCCTGGACGAAGCCGAACTCGCCCCGGTCTGGCACGACTTCACCCAAAGCCCGCACCTGATGCTGGTCGGGGACACGGAGAGCGGCAAGACCAGTGCGCTGCGGCTGATCGTCCAGCAGATCGTCGCGACCCACACCCCCCAGCAGGCGCGCATCCTGGTCGTGGACTACCGCCGCGAGCTCGTCGAGGCGGTCCCCGAGGAGTACCGGCTCGGCCACGCGGTGGCGGCGGACCCGCTGCGCGAACTCGTCGACGGGGTCACCCGGGCGATGGTCATCCGCGCCCCGGGCGAGGACATCTCCCCGGCCCGGATGCGGCGGGCCGACTGGTGGACCGGGCCGCGCGTGTTCGTGCTCGTCGACGACTACGAGATGGTCGGCACCGGCTTCAGTGGCCCCTTCGAACCGCTGCTGCCGCACATTCCGCTCGGCTACGAGGTCGGCCTCCACCTGGTGGTGGCCCGCGCCTCGACCGGCGCGTCGCGCATGGACCCCCTGATGCGCAAGCTCCAGGAGGTCAACTCCACGGCCATCCAGCTGTCCTGCCCGCCCTCGGAGGGATACGTCTTCGACAGCGTCAACCCGAGGATCCTGCCGCCGGGGCGTGCGCTGCGGATCGCCCGCCGCAAGGCCGCGCTCGTCCAGATAGCGCTGCCCCGCGAGGTGGCGCCGACACAGGAGGAACGGGAGGAATAGGGTGTGTCCTGCGGATCTTGACCGGGTCCGCGGCGTCCGGCACGGCGCCTCGTGGCGTTGCCCAACGCCCGAGTCGCTCCGCGATGCGGGCATTCCAGCGCCTTGCGATGTACCGCACCGGACGCCGCGTCCTGTCCGGTCCTGATCCGCCGGACATACCCCGGCCGTCAGGCGGTCCCGCCGCGCCCGTGGGCGTCCCCGGCGCCCACGCGGCCCGGCCGCCAGCCCCTGGCCCGGCCCCGCGGAAGCACCACCGCGAGGAACGCCACGAGCAGGGCCACCCCCGCGGCGCCCACAGTCACCAGCAGCGCGGTGTTCCTGGCGCCCCCGCTGTCCGGCGGCGGGACCAGCCGCACCGGGTCCGGACGGTCCGCCGCCGCTCGCACGGCCGGAGCCTGGGCACCCGCCACCGCGCCGTAGGGGTCCAGAGCGGGCAGGTCCGCCGGGTACGCCGTGCGCAGCAGCCTCTCCCGCACCTGGGCCGCGTTCAGCTCCGGGTGGTAGGAGCGCACCAGCGCCGCCGCGCCCGCCGTCACCGCCGCCGCGAGTGACGCGCCGGAGCCCGTCCACATTCCGCCGCCCACCGGGCCCGGGCCGACGAGCGCGTCACCGGGCGCGGTGAGGTCGGCGCGCGTATAGGGAGGGGCACTGTCCGGACGGGTGCCCTGAGGGCCGGTGTCCAGTACGGCGAGGACGTTCTCCGGAGGCGCGGGAGCGGGTTCGGCGGGGGCATCGGTGCCGGTGGACAGCGGCACGCTGTCCGCCGCCGCCGGGGCCACCACCAGGGAATCCTTTGCCTCGGCCACCGCCAGAGCCGCCCGTACCGCCTTGTCCGCGCCGTTCAGCGGCGCGGACACGACGATCACACCGGCCCCGCGCTCCGCCGCCGCCCGCACCCCGGCCGCCAGCCGTGCCGGATCGGATTCGCCACGGACGCCCGTGCCCCGTACGGCCAGGATCCTCGCCTGTGGGGCGACCCCGGCAAAGCCCTGGCCGGGAGTGGCCGCCCCCGCGACGAGACCCGCCTGGAAGGTCCCCCGTCCCACGCAGTCATCGTCCGCGTCACCCACCGCGTCGACCCGGCCGGCCAGCACGGCGGGCCCGTCGCTCACCCCGGTGCCGACGATCGCGACCGTCACGCCCCGCCCCTGCGACAAGGTCCACACCTGGTCCAGGCCGAGCGCCTGGCGCGTCCAGGGGGCGTCGGAGGTGGCACGGCCCTCGGCGGTCGTACACGCCTGCTGCGGGGACAGTCGCTCAGGGACCCCCGGCAGCACCACCTGTCCGTCGCCGTCGTCCGCGAGAGCGAGCCGGACCGGCAGTGCGGTGAGAGCCGTGCAGAGCAGCAGAACGGTCGTACGGCGGTGCATGCGGGGCGTTCCTCTGTTCGGTGAGGTCCAGGATGCGTGGGCATCCGGAGTCCGGGAAGCACTGCGCGGCGGGACGGCCGGGCAGCTCTCAGGAAGGCTGCGGCAGGCCGGTCAGGTCCTCCGGCAGCAGGAGCTGCAGATCCTCCAGGCTCGGAGCCGCGACCGCGCTCAGCCGCCCGGCCTGACGCGTCATCATCTCCTCCAGGGTCTGCCGCGCGAGACGTGCGTTGCCGAACGAGCGCCCCCTGGGCAGCCCGTCGAAGTACGCGCGCAGCGCGGTGGCGGCGCCGGGCGCGCACTCGTAGCCGTTGTCGACGGCGTGCTGGCGCACGATCGTGACCAGCTCGTCGGAGGAATAGTCGGGGAACTCGACATGCCGGGGGAAACGGGACGCGAGACCAGGGTTGGAGCCCAGGAAGCGCGCCATCTCCTCGGTGTAGCCCGCCGCGATCACCACCACCTCGTCGCGGTGGTCCTCCATCAGCTTCAGGAGGGTGTCCACCGCCTCCTGGCCGAAGTCGGAGGAACCGCCGCTTCCGGCGGGGGTGAGGGTGTACGCCTCGTCGATGAACAGCACACCGCCGAGCGCCCGCGTGAACACCTCCTTCGTGAGCTGCGCGGTGTGCCCGACCCACCGGCCCACCAGGTCGGCCCGCGACACCTCGACCAGCTGGCCGCGGGGCAGCACACCGAGCGAGGCCAGCAGTTCCCCGTACAGCCGGGCCACCGTCGTCTTTCCGGTACCGGGCGGGCCCGTGAAGACCAGGTGGTTGCTGATGCGAGGTGCGGGCAGCCCGGCCTCGGCGCGGCGGCGTGCGGTGGCCAGCAGATTGACCAGGTCACCCACCTCCCGCTTGACCGCGGCGAGCCCCACCAGCGCGTCCAGCCGCAGCAGCGGGTCGTCGTCGGCCTTGGCGTCCACGGCCGCGCCGACGCCGACGTCCGTCGAGGTCAGTACCGACAGATCGCGTTCGTTGACCTCCACCATGCCTGCCAGCCTGGACGCCTGACGGTCCACCATCTCCTCGAACACCTTGCGCGCGGTACGCCCGTTGCCGAACGACGCGTCGCGCGGAATGGCGTCGAAGTGGCCGCGCAACGCGGTCCTGGCCGCCGGTTCGAGCTCGTAGCGGTGCCCTGTGCACATCCGTTCGACAATGGTGACCAGCTCGTCCGAGGTGTAGTCGGTGAACTCCACGGTGCGGGTGAACCGGGAGGCCAGACCAGGGTTGGAGGCGAGGAAACCGGTCATCTCCTCCGGGTAGCCGGCCGCCACGACCACCACGTCCTCCCGGTGGTCCTCCATCAGCTTCACCAGCGTGTCGATGGCCTCCCGGCCGAAGTCCGCGCCCGAACCGCCCCCGTCGGACACCAGGGTGTAGGCCTCGTCGACGAACAGCACCCCGCCCAAAGCCTTGTTGAACGTCTCGGTGGTCTTGATCGCGGTGCCGCCCACGATCTGGGCCACCAGGTCGGCCCGCGAGACCTCCACCAGGTGCCCGCTGCGCAGCGCTCCGAGCGACGCGAGGATCGACCCGTACAGCCGGGCCACCGTCGTCTTGCCGGTGCCGGGCGGGCCCGCGAACACCAGGTGGCGGCTCATCGGCGGGGCCGGCATACCGAGGCTGGCGCGCCGCTGTGCCAGCCGGTTCAGGTTGATCAGCGTCAGGACCTGCTGCTTCACGTCGGCGAGACCGATCAGAGACTCCAGCTCGGCCACCGGGCCGGTGTCGCCGTCCGGTTCCGCGGCCGTCGGGACCGCGCCTCCCGGCAGCCGTCCACCGCCCGCCGCCTCGGCACCCGCCGCGCTGCCCCAGGCGTCCGGAGCACCGTTGTCCGTACTGGTCAGGCCATCGACGGCGAGCCGGTCGCCGGGTACCGCCTGGCGCAGCCCGCTGCCCCGGTTGTCCCGTACCGTGCATCCGGTCAGCGAAGCCGGGTCGGTGCCCTCGACCCGCACTCCGTCGGCGCCGGACCCGGACACCTCGCAGGACTTCAGGGCAGCCCGCGCGCCCGCGGCGACCAGCACCCCGTGCTCACCCGAGCCGGTGACCCGCACCCGCGCGGCGGACACCTCGCCCTCCGGATCGATCCGGACGCCCGCACCGGACGCTCCCTCGACGGCGGTGTCGCGCAGGGTGACCGTGCCGAGCGCCCCGACGTGCACGCCCGACTCGGCCGCCGCCCGCAGCGTGCTGCCGATGACGTGCAGGTTGCCGTGGCCCGAGACGTGCACGGCCGAGCCGGCCGCCGCCTCGACGACGCACTCCTCCAGCCGGCCACGCCCGTCCTTGGTGACCTCCACCCCGTGCGACCCCGGCCGGGTGACGGTGGCGCGGCGCAGCAGCGGGTTGGCACCGGTACGTACGACGATGCCGGACCCGCCCGGGTCCCGTATCTCCAGGCGGTCGAACTCACCCGCCGAGTCCTCGTCGAGAAGTACCCCGACGGCTTTGGCATCCGCCACCACGGTCCCGGTCAGCACCGGTGAGGCGAACCCGTTGACGCGGATCCCCGCGTCCCGCGCGGAGGTGAACACGCAGTCCTTGAAGGTGCCCCGGCTGCGTTCGGTGACGAACAGCCCGTGGCCCGACGTCCGTTCCGTACGGCAGGCGGTCAGAGCGGGGGAGCTGCCGGCGCCCAGCACGAAGCCGTGCCCGCTCGTGTCGGTGACCGTCACCTCTTCCAGCACGGTCTGCCCGGTCGAGCTGACGTACACCCCGACCACCGACTGCCGGACCGAAACGCGCACCATGCGCACCGTGCTGTCCTCCTCGACGGCGGCCCCGGGCTTGTCCGCCGCGGATATCTCGCAGTCCTCCAGGTGTACGTGCGCCTGGCCGTTCGTCAGTACCCCGTTGCCGCGGGTGTCGCGCAGCCTGCCGCCGCGCACGGTGATCCGCCCGCGCTCGCCGGCCACCACCGCGGAGGTGCCCAGATGTTCGACGACGCAGTCCTCGACGAAGCTCTCGTTCCCGGAGGTCGAGACCACACCGGCGCCCGCCGGATTGCTGACCCGGCACTCGCGCAGGACGAGGGACCCGGTGCCCCGCGCGAACAGTGCCGCCCACGCCGAGCCGTGCACCTCGCACCGGTCCATCGCGATCTGCCCGCGCGGTGAGTCGACGACCGGCAGCTCGTCGTCGTGGCCGCGCAGCACCAGATCGCTCACCAGCACGGCGTCGCCGGTGAGGGTCAGTGCGGTGCCGCGCCGGGGCGCCAGCTCCACCGTCCCGGCGCCCTCGGACGCGGTCAGTGTGATCGCGGCGGAAACGGTGAGGGACTCCTGGTAGCGGCCGGGACCGATGCTGACGACGGCTCCGTTACGAGCCCGTGCGACGGCCTCCGCCACGGTGCGGAAATCGCCCGAACCGTCCACTGCGACGGTGAGCATCTGGCGTGACACGTATCTGACCTCCCGGCCCCCGGGGCCGGTGGGGCGACGGGGACGCGCGGCATGAGATGGGGTGTACGGAACTTGAGTGCCCATCATGCCTGTTGTCGCAGGTCGACCGCCATGGTGGTCCAGGTCCGGCCAACCGTGCGGGCCCCGCCCCCGGGCGGCGGATGCGGAGACCCGCCACCGCCACGCACCGGTTCGTGGCGACGAGCATCGTCAGACCGGTCATGTACGTCACGACGAAGAACAGGAAGGAGGAGGGGCGGGAGCGGGCATCGCGGTGCCCGGTGCACGCAGCCGCACCCGGCGGTGGGGCGTTTCGCTTCCGTCGAGCGTGAGACGCCTCTGGTGCGAAGGGGGCTCAAGAGCGAGGATGAACACGGCGGGCGGAAGTGAGGGGAGTGGCGCGGCGGATGGACGGTGGCAGGGGCACGGCACCACACCCGGTCGTACGGGTCACCGGTGGCATCCCCCCGATCGCCGCGGCCCCCCGCCCCGGTGACGCGCCCGACCACCGTCCGCAGCCACGGCCGCCCAGCTTCGTCGGCAGGAAGCGCGAACTGCGCGAAGTCGTCGACGCGTTGACGCCCGGCCGACCGGCGGCCCTCGTCGTGGTCGAGGGAGAGGCCGGGGTCGGCAAGAGTCGCCTGGTCCGTGAGGCGCTGGCGGATCTTGAGGCGGAGGTGGGTCGTGAGACGGACCCGGGCCGTGAGGTCGAGGCGGGTGGTGGGACCGGCACGAGCCGTGGGGCGGAAGTGGGTCGGTGCGCCGGCGGTACGCTGGTCGCCGTCTGTCCCCCCTTCCGGGAGGCACTCACCTTCGGGCCGATCATCGACGCGGTCCGGGACGCCCGTCCCGCCGGACCCGCCGGGCTGGGCCTTTCCCCCCTGGCCGGGGTCCTGCGTCCACTGCTGCCCGAGTGGTCCGACGACCTGCTGCTCGCACCCGAGCCCTTGCCGGATCCCGGTGCCGCCCGACACCGCCTGCTGCGCGCCCTGGCGGAGCTCCTCGACCTGCTGGCCGTGCGCGTCCTGGTCGTCGAGGACGTCCACTGGGCCGACGACGCGACCCTCGACTTCCTCCTCTTCCTCACCACCCGTCCCACGCGCACCATCAGTCTGGTCCTCACCTACCGCCCCGAGGACCTACCGCCCAGCTCCCTGCTGCCCCGCCTGACCTCCCGCCCGGCAGCCGGCGTCCGGCACGTCCGTGTCGCCCTGCGCCCCCTGGACGTCCCGGACACCGCCGAACTGGTCTCGTCCATGCTCCACGACGACCACGTCTCCGACGCCTTTTCCACCTTTCTCCACACCCGTACCGACGGTCTCCCGCTCGCTCTGGAAGAGTCCGTCCACCTGCTGCGTGACCGCGCCGACCTGGTGCGCCGCGAGGACGAGTGGGTGCGTCACGCACTCGCGGACATCGCCGTGCCTCCCACCATCCGCGACGCGGTCGCCGAGCGCGTCGCCCGCCTCGACCCTGATGCCCGCACCGTGCTGGAGGCCGCCGCCGTCCTCGGCGAACCCGTGTCCGAGGACGTACTGTTCGCCGTCGCCGGACTCCGCGCCGACCGGGCCCGCCCTGCCGCCGACGGGGCCGTCCGCAGCGGCCTGCTCGCAGAGGGCCCGTACGGACGGCTCGCCTTCCGGCACGCCCTCCCCGCCCAGGCGGTGTACGACGGCCTGGGTGTCCGCGACCGGGCCCGTCTGCACGCCCGAGCCGCCGACGCCCTGGAGGCGGAACCTCAGCCCTCTCCGGCCCGCCTCGCGCACCACTTCCGCGGCGCCGGTGACACCACCCGGTGGCTCCGCCACGGCGAGCGGGCCGCCGACCTGGCCCTCGCCGCGGGAGACCAGCGGACCGCCGTGTCCTTCGTGTACGACCTGCTGACCGTTCCCGGGCTCCCCGCCCGCGACATCGCCCGGCTGGTCCGCAAGGTACCGCTGCACACGTACGGAAGCTTCCACAACCGGGACGAGGTGCTGCGTACCCTGCGGGACTGTCTCGCCGGTGAGGACCTCCCGGCGCGGGACCGGGCCGACGTCCGCATGCAGTTCGGCAGGATCCTGCACGCCGCCGGGGAACTGCGCCCCTCCCAGCACGAGTTCGAACAGGCCATCCGTGGTCTCGCCAACGATCCCCCCGAAGCCGCACGGGCGATGATCCTGCTCGGGGTACCGACGGACTCTCCGCTGCCCGTGACCGAACACCGCCGCTGGCTCGACCGCGCCGCGCAGTTGATGGACAGTGAGATTCCCTCCGAGAAAAAGCTTTTCTACGTCGTCAGCTGGTCCAACGCCCTTCTCCAGCTCGGCGACGAGGCCGGCTGGCAACCCGTCGACGGCTTCCTCCGTGACGAGGCCCGCGTGAATCCGGGCGACATCCTCCAGTTGAACCGAGGACTGCTCAACTCCGGTGCCGGCGCCATGAACTGGGGCCGGTACGCCCTGGCTCGGCAGCTTCTCACCCGCGCCCTCGACCAGGCGGACCGCCACCGGATCTCCGGCCAGCACATGATGACCGCGGCCAACCTGGTCCACCTGGACTGGTTCTGCGGCCGATGGGAAAGCTTCCCCGACCGCGTGGAGGCTCTCGCGGAATCCGACGACGACCCGCGCTTCCTCGCCGAAAAGCTTCTGCTCCGCGGGCTGCACGACCTCGCGGCGGGCGAGAGACGGACCGCGGAGGACCGGCTGGGCACCGCCCTCGACGAGGGCCTGCGCGGCGGCGACCTGCTCCTCCAGGCCGAGCCCGCCGCGGCCCTCGGCCGCCTCTTCCTCGCCACCGGCGATACCGGCCGGGCCCTAGCGGCCACCGAGAAGGTGACCGGTACCGTGACCGCCAAAGGCCTGTGGGTGTTCGGCGCCGAACTCCTGCCCGCGCGCGTCGAGGCGCTGCTCGCGGCAGGCCGGCCCGATGACGCCGAGCGGCTGGCCGACGCGTTCACCCGGGGCATGGCGGGCCGCGCCATACCCGCCGCAGCCGCTGCCGTGGCCGTCTGCCACGCACTCCTCGCCGAGGTCAGCCGGCCCGCCGCCCGGGCCGCCGACGCCTGGGCGGACGCCGCCGCGGCCTGGCGCGCCCTGCCCCGGCCCTACGAGGCGCTGCTCGCCACCGAGCGCGAGGCCGCCTGCCGCATCGCGGCAGGCGCGTCCGAAGCGGACATCGCCCTGCTCCACGAGGTGCGTCGCGACCTGGACGCGCTCGGCGCGCGCGGTGACGCGGACCGCGTCGCGGCGGCCCTGCGCGAACGCGGCGAGGCCACCCGCGTCGTCTGGCGCGGCGGCCGTCGCGGCTACGGCGACCAGCTCTCGCCCCGCGAGACCGAAGTCGTCCGGCTGCTCCTCAACGGCCTGACCAACCGGGAGATCGCCGCCGCGCTCTACCGGTCGCCGAAGACCGTCGCGGCCCAACTCAAGTCGGCCATGCGCAAACACGGGGTGACCACCCGCACGGCACTCGCCGTGAGCGCGGCCAAGGCGGGCCTGACCCCGGCCCGGTAGTCCCCGGAAATCCCGCGCTGGTCAGGGGCGGTCCGCCGGCCGTCGCCGCGCCCGCCACGAAGCGTCCCAACGCCGCCCCGCCCGGCATTTTTTGAGGCATCCGCCCAATCGCAAGCGGACATGCCCGCACCGCAGACTCGTGCATCAGCCAACTTTCCCGAGACCGCACGAGAGCGACCCCCTTCCCATGAGCAGCCCGGCTCCCGAGCCGCACCACGAGCCCCCGGCCGACCCCCCGCCGCCATCGCCCCGCGACTCCTCCCCGCCCCCTCCCGCACTTCCGCCGCCCTCCGCGGACGGATACGAACCCCTCTGAACCCGGCCCCTCTCCGAAAGGCCCCTCGTGAGCCCGAGATCCGACCGTCGACCGCCCCGCCACCGCAGGCGCATACGCGACCTGTTCGCGTACACCGCCGCAGCCTGCATCGGCCTGGGCCTGCTGTCCGCCTCGCCCGCAGCCGTCGCGGCGACGGACGCCCCCGCCGCCACCGACCCCAGCGTCCAGCCGTACACCCCCACCGCATGCAACAACCCCGCCCAGAAGACGGGTTACGCCCGCTGCTTCTCGATGGTGAACACCCGCACGGACCGGCAGGCCCTGAGCAGGGCCGCGACCTCCGGCCCGCCGGCCACCGCCCTCGGCCCCGCGGACATCCAGGCCGCCTACGCCCTGCCGAGCAGCGGCGGCGAGGGCCGCACGGTCGCCGTCGTCGACGCCTTCGGCGACTCCCGCGCCGAGGAGGACCTGGCCGTCTTCCGCGAGCACTACGGCCTGCCGGCCTGCACCACGGCCAACGGCTGCTTCCGCAAGACCGACCAGCGCGGCGGCGCCGACTACCCGGCCGACGATGCCGGATGGGCCACCGAGACCGCGCTCGACCTGGACGCCGTGTCGGCCGCCTGCCCGGACTGCAAGATCCTCCTGGTCCAGGGCGACGACAACTCGCTGGACAGCCTCGGCGAGGGCGTCGACACGGCCGTCCGGCTCGGTGCCAAGTTCGTCTCGAACTCCTACGGCGTCGGGGGCGAGGCGGCGGATCAGACGCTCTACGACGACCACTACGACCACCCGGGCGTCGTCGTCACCGTGTCCACGGGCGACACCGGACACGTGCAGAGCTGGCCGGCCACCAACCCGAACGTGGTCGCGGTCGGCGGCACCCGGCTGACCGCCGCGCCCGGCACGGCCCGAGGCTGGACCGAGGCCGCCTGGGCCGACGGCGGCTCCGGCTGCTCGCTCTTCGAGAGCCGGCCGGCCTACCAGGAGAGCGTCGACACCGGCTGCGACACCCGGTCCACGGCGGACGTCTCCGCCGATGCCGACCCGGCGTCGGGCCTCGGCATCTACGACACCGTCGGCAGCGGCGGATGGCTCCAGGTGGGCGGCACCAGCCTCTCCGCGCCGCTGGTAGCGGCGATGTACGCACTGGCCGGCGACCCCGCGCCGAACACCTACCCGGTGACCTACCCGTACGCGTACACCGGCGACAGCGGGCTCAACGACGTCACCGGGGGCGCCAACGACACCTGTTCCGACATCACCTGCGAGGCGGGCCCCGGCTACGACGGTCCGACCGGCCTCGGCACCCCCAACGGTGTGCAGGCGCTCGCCTTCGGCACGAGCGGCACCCTCACCGGCCGGATCACCGTGCAGGCCGACGGCACCCCGCTCGCCGGAGCCGTGGTGCGTGCCACCGACGCCACGACGGGACGCAGTTTCCACGCGTCGACGGACGCCGAAGGGCGCTACACCCTGACCGTCCGGACCGGCAGCTACCGGGTCACCGCCTCGCTGTTCGGGTACGCCGACGCCACCGGCTCCACCACCGAGATCTCCGAGGGCGCGAGCGCCGCCGTCGACCTGTCCCTCGCCAAGACCGCGACCAGGCGTGTCAGCGGCACGGTCAAGGACGGCGCCGAGCACGGCTGGCCGCTCTCCAGCAGGATCACCATCGACGGCTACCCCGGCGGCGCCGTCCACACCGATCCGGAGACCGGCGCCTACTCCGTCGACCTCCCCCAGGGCGCGACCTACCAACTGCACTCCACCCCGCTCTACCCCGGTTACCACACGGCCGACCTCACCGTCGAAGTCGGCGGATCGGACCTGACGAGGAACCTCACCTCCGTGCCCGACAAGGCGGTCTGCGCGGCCCCCGGCTACGGCAACGCAGCCGCGGCCGACTTCGAGGGCTGGACCGGAACCACCCCGAGAAGCGGATGGACCGTCAGCGGTACCGACGCCACCGCACCCGGCTGGGAGTTCGACGCGCCCTTGGGCCTCGACAACCTCACGGGCGGCTCCGGCAACTTCGCCACCGCCAACACCCCCGCCCACGACCTCGCGGCCGAGGACACCGTCCTCACCTCACCCGTGGCCGACCTGCGCGGACACACGGCCCAACTCGACTTCGACTCCGTGTTCGCCGGCGGCGACGGTGTCACCGCCTCCGTCGACCTCACGAGCGACGGAGGGAAGACCTGGACCACCGTGTGGAAGGCGGTCAACGACCCGGTGGAGATGTCCGCCGGCCACGAGACCGTCCAGCTTCCCCAGGCCGAGGGCCGGGCCCGTGTCCAGGTCCGTTTCCACTTCGCCGCCGCCGCGGGCGTTCTCGCGCTCTGGCAGACCGACGGCATCCAGCTCGGCGGGTGCAGCGCCCTCGACGGCGGCCTGATCACCGGCACCGTCACCGACGGCAACACCGGCAAGCCCGTCAACGGCGCGACCGTCACCGACACCGCCGCTCCCTACGCCCCCGGCCCCACCGCGGCGACGACCGGCAACGCCGCCGACCCGGGCGGCCGTTACTGGCTGTTCGCACCGGGCACCGGCAAGCAGACCCTCACCGTCTCCGCCCCTCGCTACGCGACCGGTACCCACTCCGTGAAGATCGACGCCGGGCAGGTCGACCCGCTCGACCTCAGGATCGAAGCCGGGCACGTGACGGCCAAACCGGAGATCTCGTTCGACGCCGCCCTCGGCCGGAAGAAGACCAAGGCCGTCACCTTCACCAACACCGGCAACGCGCCGGTGAAGGTGGACCTCGGCGAACAGAGCACCGCCGGAGGGACCTCGAAGCCGGCCGGCGGCGCCGCCTGGTCGAGCCTGCCGGACTACCCCGAACCCGTCATGAGCAACGCCGTGAGCACCTACCGGGGCAAGGTCTACTCCGTGGGCGGCTTCAACCGGGCCGTCGGCGCGACACTGACCACGCACGGGTACGTGTACGACCCGGCCGCCGGCGCGTGGCAGCGGATCGCCGACCTGCCGGAACCGCTCGCCGCGACCTCGTCCGCCTTCGTCGACGGCACGCTGTACGTGGTCGGCGGCCAGAGCAGCGACGCCGAGGCGCGCACCAGGGTGCTGGCCTACCACCCCACGACGGACACCTGGACCCGGGCCGCCGACATCCCGCAGGCCGTCAAGATCGCCGGCGTGGCAGTCCTCGACAGCGAGCTCTACGTCGTCTCGGGCTGCGTGGACGACTGCACCGAACCCACCAAGGCCGTCTACCGGTACACGGCGACGTCCGACACCTGGACCCGGGTCGCCGACTTCCCGAAGGCCCTGGACAGCACCACGTGCGCGGGCCTGCCCGGCGAGATCGTCTGCGCCGGTGGCATGGACTACACCGACGGTCTGACGGCCGCGGCCTACGCCTACCACCCGTCGGCCGACTCCTGGACGCGCGTCGCCGACATGCCCACCGCCGTGACGGGTGCCTCCGCGGCAGGGGCGAACGGGCGGATGCAGGTCATCGGCGGATTCACCCACGACGCCTGGGCCACCGCGACCGCGGTCGAGTACGACCCGGTCGGCGGAGCCTGGTCCGCGCTCCCGGACTCGAACTACCCCGTCTACCAGGGCGCCACCGGGTGCGGGCTCTACGAGGTGGGTGGCGGGCAGAGCGTCCGCTCGTACCTGACCGGCGGCGTACGTGCCGAGTACCTGCCGGGCTACGACCAGTGCGAGGGCGACGACGTGTCCTGGCTGTCCGAGACCCGGACCCGGTTCACCCTGAAGCCCGGACACTCGGTCACTATCCCTGTCACCGCGGACGCCGACGCCGTTCCCGCGGCCGGAACGTACACGGCCGACCTCGCGATCGGCACGGACTCGCCCTACACCGGGCAAGCCGTCGCGATCACCCTGACCGCGACCCACCACCGCACCACGCACTGATCCTTTCGACAGGGGCCCGCACGGACGCGACCGTCCGCGCGGGCCCCGACCACGTCCGCGCGGGCCCCGACCACGTCCGCGCGGTGACCCCTCGCCGGGAGCGAGCCTCGGCCGCATCCCCGGGGACGGTAGATTAGGTCTGCCTAAGAAAGATCTGCACCGTTTGTCTACGGGTCTGTAGTCGCCGGTGGGGCCGGCGCCCTGGGTGCGTGAGGACGGAGAAGCGTGTCGAACAAACCTCGTGACGAAAGGCGTCAGCATGGCGAGCTCGTCGCGGACGTGCTCGCGGTGCTGTGGCAGTCGGGGCGCCCGATGACGGCGCAGCAGGTCAACGCCGTGCTCGACAAGGGCCTGGCGAGGACGACGATGGCCACCATCCTGGCCCGCCTCTACGAGAAGGGCACGCTGCGCCGCACACCGGCGGGCCGTGGTTTCGCCTATGAGCCGGTGGAGGACGCGGCGGGGCTCGTGGCAGGACGCATGCACCGCGAGATGGAGAGCGAGCCGCGACGCGACCTGGTGCTGAAGCGGTTCGTTTCCTCGCTTTCCGAGGCCGACGAGGAGATGCTGCGGAGCCTGCTGCTGGAGGCGGAGGACGAGTCCGAGTGACGTACGTACTGGTCCTGGTCGTGCTGGCCCTCACGTTTCCGTGGGGCGCCGTCGTCGTCGCCCGGCGACTGGCCGGGGTGCTGGCGCCGCGTGAGGCATGCTGGGCGCTGGCGGGCGCGGCGGTTCTGCCGGCGGGCGGGACGATCGCCGCACTGATCGGGCTGTTCCACGTGCCGTTCCTCGCCTCCCTGGAGCAGGTCTCCCTGCCCCGCGTGCTGGAAGTGTGGCCCGCCGTGGTTCCGCTGGCCTGCGTGGCCGGAGGTGCGCTGCTCACGCAGCTCGTACTGCTGCTCCGGCGCCTCGGCCGGCACCGCTCCCTGCTCCGGGACGCCTGGCTCTCGGTGGAGGGCGGAACGGGCGAGGGGGACCTTCTCGTGATTCCCGGGCCCGAGGTGGACGCGTTCGCGCTGCCGGGGTACCGGGGCCGCCGTGGCCGGGTCGTGGTGACCGCCGGGATGGTGCGGACCATGAAGGCGAACGAGCGCGAGGTGCTGCTCGCCCACGAACGTGCCCATCTGGCGGGACGGCATCACGTGTTCTCGGCAGTCGTCGATCTCGCCGCGGTGATTCATCCCGCGTTGCGGGGGCTGCGCGAGGCGCTCTCCTTCCACCTGGAGCGGTGGGCGGACGAGGCGGCGGCCTCGGCCGTGGGCAGTCGAAGGGTGACGGCTTCGGCCATCGCGCGGGCCGCTCTGGCCGGACCGCCTCGGGGCCGAGGCGGTTCAGGAGGCTATCCGCTGCTCTCCGCGACGAGTGGGCCCGTTCCCCGGAGGGTCCAGGCTCTGCTCCTTCCGGAGCCCACGACCCCGCGCGGAGGTGCTCGACGGGTCGGCGTGGCAGTCCTGGCGGGAACGGTGGCCGTGGCCGGGCCGGCGGCACTCGCGCTGGCCTACGGGCTGCACGAGTACGTGGAGTACGCGTCCGTCGCCGTGCGCGGCGGCTGACGCGCCAACGGGGAAGGGCCGCGGGGACCCGGTCGGGCCCCGCAGCCGTCGCTTCGGGTGGCGGTCCCGGTGTCGGCGTCGGCGTCAACGGTCTTCGCCCGCCACCCCGTCACGACGTACGAGGCGGTATCCGCGGGTGGCGGCGGTGCCGCTCTGCCCGCGGGGACGGCCGATGGAAGGGGCGTACGTTTTCCGCCGCTGTTGCCGGACGTGCCGCGCGGCCGCCATCAGCGTGGCCAACGAGGCGGAAGCGCGCCACATCCGGCGGAGCCGGTGCGGATTGAGCCCCGCCGCCCTCGCGGCCTCCTCGAAGGTGGCCCCCCTGATCAGGGAAAGGGTGATGACCCGGACCGTCGCGGGCGTCATCGCTCCGCCGGGCACGAGCCCGTTCCCCGAAGCGAGAGCCGAGGCGGCTCGGACGGCGGCGGCGAAACCCTGGTCGTCGGCGAGCCACCGCAGCAGGAGCTGCTCGGGCACGTCGGCCCACACGGCGGCGCCCTGAATCCCGAGCCCCTGTGCGGTGGCCTGAAGGACGTCGGCCATCCGTGCCATGCGGTCGTCCCGCTCGCTGGGTACCTCGCCGAGAGGCGCGCGGAGGGCCCGCTCGGCTTCCCCGCGGTCGGTCAGCCATGCCATCACCCGCTCGACCGGCCATGCCGTCGCCGGCTCCGCCCGGTTCCCCGCGTCAGTGGCAGACGGTTCGTCCGCCTCCTGGTTCTCGTACATGGGGTCCCTCCCGGGGTGGGGCGAGTGTGGTGCGGCGGGGCCGGTCCATGGCGTCGCCGCGGGAACGGCCGGCCGGTCGGACACCGGCGACGGGGTGAACGGCCCTCAGCGACGGGGCACTTCATCGGGGCTGGTTCGCCCAGGCCCGTCTCCGGGCGGACGGAGAGCCGCTCCGTCACTCCGCCGACAAGGAGGTGATGACCGGTGCGCGGTGCGCCGGTGCCGTGGGTGGGCGCCGCGGACAGCACGGCCCACGACCCGTTCTCGATCTGGCCTGGAGGATGCGGACGACGACTGCGGCCTCCCGTTCCTCGCTCGGTCCGATCGGTGGTCCACGGACACGCGGGTTTTCCCCGTCCGACCGAAGCGGAGTCTACGCAAGTGTAGACAGTCGGAGAAGAGCCGGGCGCGGGCGGAGGGGGTCCAGTGCCCGGTCGTCGGGCCTCCGGGTGCTTTTGGCCGCGCCTCGGGGGAGTCGTACCCGATCGGGGAGCTTCGCGCCGCATGCTTCGGGAGGGCTTGGCGGGGCGGTGTGTGGCCGGTCCGGGTGGAGGTCGCGACGGTGCCGGTCGGTGGGAGTCGCGCCTTGTGTCCCGGTCGTCGCGGCGTCCGCCGGTCCGCTCGTGGAATCGGCCCCTCCACCTCATCGTCTACAGTGATGTAGACCGACTACTGGCTTGTAGACGAAGTGGGTCGTCCGGTGTCGCGTCCGTACCGTGCTCCGGACCGCGACCGCCCGGTACGCCCGGTACGCCCGACAGTCCGTTACCGAAGGGGCAGCGCCGATGACACTCGCGCACCACATCACACCCTCGGTCCACCTCGCGGTGAACCTCCTGGACGCACAGTCCCTTTTGGCCGCCTTCGGCACGCTGGGCATCGCCGTCGTCCTGTTCGCCGAGACCGGCCTGCTCGTCGGGTTCTTCCTGCCCGGCGACTCCCTGCTGTTCACCGCCGGGCTGCTCTGCGCCGGCGGCTCGGCCACCGCTCCGGGGCACCTGTCCCTGCCATGGGTGCTCGTCGCCTCCGCGGCCGGAGCACTGGCCGGAGCCCAGACGGGCCACCTGCTCGGCCGGCGGGCGGGACCGGCCCTGCTGGGCCGCACCCGGTCCCGGAAGATCCGCCAGGGAGCGGACCGCGCCGCGGAGATCCTCGAGCGGTACGGGCACGCCAAGGCGATCGTGCTGGCCCGCTTCATCCCGATCGTGCGTACCGTCCTCAACCCGCTGGCCGGGGCCCTCGGTGTTCCGGTGCGGACCTTCGCGCTCTGGCAGGCGATCGGCGGCCTGGTGTGGACGGTCGGCCTGGTGCTGGCCGGCTACGCCCTGGGCGCGTCGGTCCCCGACGTGGACCGCTACCTGCTGCCGATCATCGCCGTCATCGTGATCGTCTCGCTCGTTCCCGTGGGACTGGAGCTTCTCCGTTCCCGCCGCGGCCGTGCGGACGGGGCCGCCTGATGGGCGCCACCGCCTCGCGGCTCCTCTCCACGGCACACGACGGCTCGGGCATCGACGGCACCGCCTACCTGGACGTGGTCGACACCGCGCACCACGCCCCCGGCTGGCTGGACGGTCTCATCTCCGGATACTCCACCTACGGTCTCGCCCTGTTCGCCGTCCTGATGCTGGTGGGGTGGTGGCAGACCCGGCGCCAGGACGCACGGCTTGCGGTGAAGGCTCTGGCCGCTCCGGTCCTGACGGTGATCGCCTTCGCCGTCAGCAGCGGACTGAAAGACCTGGTGCGCGAGTCCCGTCCCTGCCAGGCGCTGCACGTGACCACCCTGGAGGCGTGTCCGGCCCCCGGCGACTGGTCCTTTCCCAGCAACCACGCCACCCTCGCCGCCGCCGCGGCCGTGGCACTGTGGTTCGTCTCGGCACGGCTCGGCGCCGTCGCGGTGGTCGCGGCCCTGGCGATGGCCGCCTCCCGCGTGTGGGTCGGCGCCCACTACCCGCACGACGTCGTTGCCGCGCTCATGGTCGGCGCCCTGGTGACCGTCCTCACCGGGGCTGCGCTCGACCGGTACGCCTCGGCAGTGGCCGGCCACCTGTCCCGGGGGCGCCTGCGTCCTCTGGTCGTCTCATGAGGGCCGCCCGCGTTCTCCGGTGCGCCCCGGCCGCCTGGTTCGCTTTGCCCGGCCGGGGGCGTCGCGTCACCGGGTTCTGCGTGCTCGGCGGCGTCGCCCTCGCGGCCCTGACGGCGGCCGTCACCGTCGGGGGCGGTGGGCCGGACCCGCTCGATGCCGGCATCCGCGCCCTGGCTCTGGAGCACCGGCCCGCTCCGCTCGTGGCCGTGCTGCGTGCCGTGACGGCCACCGGGACCGGCCCTACCCCTTACCTGGTGGCCCTGGCCGCCGGTCTGATGACCGCTCCCGCCCTCGATCCGGATCGAGGGCGGCGCCCCGCCGTACGGTTCGCCGCGCCCGCGGCGGCGTTCGCTCTCTGGCTCGCGTGCGGACAGGCTCTGCGACTCGCCCTCATGACGGCGGTCGCCCGCCCGCGGCCTCCGGCGGAGGACTGGCTCACGCACGCATCGCGCTGGGCGTTCCCGTCCGGACACGCCACCACCTCGGCGATGGCGGCGGGACTCGTCGTCGTCGCGCTCCTCGCCCGGCGCCCACCCGCCTTCAGATCGTGGGCGGGTCTGGCCGTGCTCTGGGCCGCTTCGGTGGGGATCAGCCGGGTGTGGCTGGGCGTGCACTGGGCCGGTGACGTGGCCGCCGGATGGTTCATGGCCCTGGTCTGGACCGGCCTCGGGGTGGTGCTCGTCGCGCGTGCGACGCCGCTGCCCGGTCCAGCCTGTCGGTGAGGGCGAGGCGGCACTGCCCGGAGACCTGCCTCACACGACCGCGCTCACCGTCCTCACCCGCCTGTACGACCGGAACCCTCCAGCCAGGATCAGGCGTTGTTGCTCAGGCTCCTGGTGGCCCCGGATCGTCCCCGGATCGGGATTCCGTCCGTCACCGCGGAGTCCGTACCGCCGAGGCGCGGGCCGGCCGCCGCCCCTCGTGGACGCGCCGAGAGGGCGGACGCGGCCGGTGAGCGGGCGCGATCTCACGACTACACTTATGTAGACGGTCTGCGGCATCGTGGACGACGTGATGTGCGATGTGCAGGAGAGTTTGCATGACAGGCGTCCCCGCGGACCGCAGACCGGCCGGAGAGCTGGAGGCGGGCGTCATGGCCGCGCTGTGGTCGGCGGACGGACCGCAGACCGCGGCACAGGTGCAAGGCCGGCTCGACGCACCCCTGGCCCGGACCACCGTCGCCACGATCCTGTCCCGGCTGCACGAGAAGGGCATGGTCGCGCGATCGGAGATGGGCCGGGGTTACGCCTACCGGCCGCTCTCCGACGTCCACGGTCTCACCGCCCGTCGCATGCACCACGAGCTGGACCGCGACAGCGACCGGGCGACCGCACTGGCCCGCTTCGTCGCCCAACTGGGCACGGACGACGAACAAGTCCTGCGGGACCTGCTGGAAACCGGTGAACGATGATCGCCCTCCTCGTCGTCCCGGTGCTGATCCCCCTGGTCATGCCGCTGCTCGTCCGCCGGGCGGCGGCGCACCTCACCCCCGTCGCCACCCTGTGGACGCTCACCCCCACCGCGGTGGTGCTCGCCGGCGGGTCCCTCGCCGCGCTCGGGGGACTCGCGGTGTCCGGCCTGCTGAGGGTGCCGGCCTTCGCCCTGCTGGGAGATCTCGTCCACCCGCTCGTCGTGGCGCCCGCGTCCGTCCTGCTGCCGGTCGTCGGGTTCGCCGTCGGAGCCCTCGGAGTCTGCGCCTGGACCGTGCTGCGCTCGGTGGTACGCCAGGTGAGGGCGTTCCGTACGGCCACCTCGCTTGCCGACGCCCGTCACACGGCGGGCGACCTCTGCGTGATCGACACCGCCTATCCGGACGCCTACGCCCTGCCCGGACGGCCCGGCCGGATCGTCGTCACGACAGGCATGCTGCGCAGCCTCTCCGCGGAGGAACGGGGCGCTCTGCTCGCCCACGAGCGCGCCCACCTGGCGGGGCGCCACCACTACTTCCTCGCGGCGGCCGACCTCGCCGCCCACTGCCATCCCGGGCTACGACCGGCCCGCGAGGCCGTCCAGTTGGCGGCGGAACGCAGCGCCGACGAAGAGGCCGCCCGCGTGACTGGTGACCGTCGGCTGACGGCACGCGCGATCGCGCGAGCCGCCCTCGCGGTCGGAGCCGGGAAGCGCGAGGTGCTGCCCTCGGTGGCCGCGGCAGCGACCTCGGGTCCGGTTCCCCAGCGCGTACGGGCGTTGCTCGGCGCCCCCCGTCCCCGTAGCCGTTTCGCCGTGGCCATGACCCTGGTGCTCGCGCTCACGGCGGGCCTCTCCCTGGTCACCGTGGCCGCGGGCGGAGCGGGTCTGCACCACGACGTGGAAGTGGCCCAGGGGGAGCGGGGCCACCACTGACCGCGGACCGCCGGTGCGCCCACGAGGTTCCGTGCGTCGCCGCGTACGACGGCGAGCCGTCAGCCCGGTCCCGGCACGCGGACAGCCCCTCCCACAGGACTGCGATCGTGCCCCTGGCTCTCGGCCCCCGGTGGATCGATCCTCATCATCCGATCTCCACCTTCGGTCTGACCGCAATCCTGGTCACCATCGTCGTGGTTGCCGGTACCGCCGATCGGGCACGTGCCGGGCAGCGCCGGGCCGGGGTTGAACCGTCCCGGGGCCCGGCGGGGCCAAAGCGTGTTGCAGAAGCCTGCGCTGGGGGTATTTCTCCTGCATGGGTGGGGTGTTGCGGGCTGAGGCGTTGTGGGTGGAGACGTTCACGGGGCTAAGGATGCGGCAGTTCGAGCGGCTGCTGAAGGTGGTGCGTGAGCGGGGCGGGAAGCGCCCCGCCCGGCTGATGCGGTGGAACGGCTGTGGATCGTGGACGGCACACTGATCCCGGTCCGGGGCCGGAAGGCCGGCGCCTCGTCCCGCAGCGGGGAGCTGCGCGACCCGGAGTTGCGGGGATCGGGGAAGGGAGCCGGCGGAACCGGACGGCGGAGGGCGGCTCAGTGCCGTGTGAGCGAGACCTCCGGCCGTGTCTCGTTTCGTGCCGGGACCTGGTCCAGGGCCCAACGGCCCGGCCCCATCGCCGCGATGAGGAGGAACGCCCAGCAGAACATCGCGGCTGCCTCACCGCCGTTCTCGATGGGCAGAAGCGCGTGTGCCTGGTGGGTGCTGAAGTAGGCGTACGCCATGGATCCGGAGCAGATCACCGCCGATGGCCGGGTGTCGTAGCCCACCAACACCAGGACACCGCCGACTAACTGAATGGCCGCGGCCCACCAGCCGGGCCACTCCCACAGGCGCGGGGACGCGCCGTGGGGGCCGCCGAACACGTTGAACAGGGCCGCCGCTCCGTGGCAGGCGAACAGCAGTCCGACGACGATGCGGAACAGTCCGAGTACCGAGTCACGGTTCTTGTCGAGCAGACTCATGTGTTTCCTCACTCTCGCGTGGCTCGCGTGGCTCGCGTGGTTCCGGACAGGGGCGTCCGTCCGGAAGGGCAGGGGGGGTGGGAGCGTGCCGGCACCGCACGTCCTCAGCGGAAGGCGCCCGGCCGGACAGGCGGCGGCGAGGGCGAGAGGGGCGCGGCAGGCGCGCTTCCCGCGGCGGACGGGGCTTCGGCACGGCCGGAGCCCCGTCCGCCGGTCGGTCGGGTGGGCGGTCGGGTGGGCGGTCGGTGGGCAGGTCAGGGGGGTGGAGCAGCGGTTGGGGGCAGCGGCCGGGTCAGCCGGTGGGGAAGTTGTCGGCGGTGCTGATCCGGCTCTTGAGCAGCGTCCCCGATTCGGTCAGCACCCCACTGCTGCTGTAATCGCTGCCGTCGCAGGTGCCGGGCTGGAGCGCCGCACTGCTTTCGGGGGCGTCGCTGTACGTCCAGTTCGCGTAGCCGATCTTCAGCTGGTCGAGCAGGTCCAGCCAGGCCGTGGTGCTCGACCGGTCCAACGCGCCACCGCCGGTGGCGCTCACCGTTCCGAACTCCGTGACGAACATCGGGAGTCGGGTGGCTGCCCGGCTCAGCGCGGCACGGTAGTTGTCCTTGTGGCTCGCGGCGTAGAAGTGGAACGCGTACATGATGTTGGCGGCGTTGACAGGGCTGTTGACGACCTCGCTCTCGCCGGCGCCGTCGGAGACTCCGAGCGAGGACCAACCGCGGGTACCGACGACGACGACCGCGTCCGGGTCGGCGGCCCGGATCACCGGGATGACCTGCTCGGCGTAGCTCTTGATGGCCGCCCAGCTCACGCCGTTGGGCTCGTTGGCGATCTCGTAGATGACGTTCTTCTTGTTCGCGTTGCGGGCCGCGACGGACGCGAAGAACGTCTTGGCGCGCGCGAGGTTGTAGTTCGGGTCGCCCGGCGTCAGGGTGTGGAAGTCGATCAACGCGTACATGCCACGGGCTTCGGCCATGTCGACAAGGCTGTTCACCCGGCTGGTGAAGCCCGCCGGGTCGGTCTCGTAGCCCTCTTCCTGTACGTACATGGCGATACGCAGCAGGTCCGCCTTCCAGTCCTGCGCCAGGGCGTTCATGGAGGCGTTGTTGTAGCACCCGCTGAACCACTGGATGCCGTGGGTGCTCATGCCCCGCAGCTGGATGGGGCGGTTGTACTGGTTGCACAGGTTCACGCCGCAGACGTGCACCGGTCCGTTGACGTCCACGGGGGTACCGGTGCTCGGTCCGGGCGTCGGATCGGGCGTCGGGGTCGGGGTGGGCGTCGGGGTGGGCGTGGGCGTCGGGGTCGGCGTCGGCGTCGGGCCGCCGACGATCGAGCCCGTGCAGGCGACGCCGTTGAGCGTGAAGGCCGTGGGTTTGGGGTTGGCACCCGTGAAGGAGCCGGTGAACCCCACGTCGGCCGCCGCGCCGGTGGCCAGCGCGCGGTTCCAGTCGAGGCCGACGGCGGTGACCGTGGAACCGGACTGCGTCCAGGTGGCGTTCCAGCCCTGGACGAGCTTCTGCCCCGCGTCCGGCAGGGCGAACGTGAGCGTCCACGCGGTCACGGGCTCACCCAGGTTGGTGATCTTCACGCCGGCCTGGAAGCCGCCCTGCCACTGGCTGGCGACCGTGTAGTCGACCTTGCATCCGGCGGCGGCCACCGCCTGGGGGCTGAACAGGGCGGCGAGGCCCAGGATCGTCGCGCAGGTCGCGAGTAGGGCCAGAAGGCGTTTCACGGCTTTCTCCTCGTGCGGTGGGGGCGGTGGGGGCGGTGGGGGTGCGAGGGGAGTGCTCCCGACATGCCCTGCCCGGGAGCGGAGTGCCCCGCCGGTCGGCGGCAGTGACCGGGCGCGGGACGGTAAGGGCATCCAAGAGCGGTCATGGGCATGACAGTTTGCTGCGGGTCGGTCGCGTCGGTCCGAGGATTTCTGGGAGTGCGGCCGCGGGGGGCGGGAGTGCGGGGTTCGTGTCGGGGGAACTGGAGTGGGAGCGCTCCCAATCTCAGGGTCGCGCGACGGGCCGTCAAGCTCTTGGACGCGATTCGTCTCCGCGGGTGTGGGTCAGGAGGTGCCCGTACCTGTCGGCGCGGTGTGCTCGTCGCGGGTGCCTCGTGCTCCGCGGTGTGCTCGTCGCGGGTGCCTCGTGCTCCGCGGTGTACTCGTCGCGGGTGCCTCGTGCTCCGCGGTGCGCATGGAGGGGTCGCTGTCGAAACTCGCGACGGGCGCCGACTCGCCGATCCGGGGCCGCGTGACATGTGCTCCCGTTCGATGGGTTGTCAGGGACGCGGCGAGCCTTCTACAGTTTCTGTGAACCCGTGTATGGGAGCGCTCCCAGCCGGAAGCGGTAGGGCGCTTTCAGGCGGAGGCAGTAGGGCTGCGCTCTCGATGACCTGATCGCCCCATCCGGCCGCTCCTCCGGGAGAGGCACCGTTTGCGAGCGCCTTCACGGCCCGATCATCGCGCGCACCGGCTCGGCTCTGCAGCCGCCGTGTGCGCTCGGACGTACGACGTGACGGCCTGTACCGGCGCACGCCCCACCCTCACCACCATGCCGCCCGCTTCGTCCGGTGACCACGCTCGTCCGTTCCACGTGCCCCGCCTTCGGGCTCCTCGCCCGTGAGGAGGGGACCGCGCCGGACGGCGAGGTTCGCATCGCCGGACAGTGGGCGCAGGAGACAGGCCCCATCGGAGGGCAACCCCCGCACCCCCACACAGGCACTGGAGACTTCCATGGCTCGACAAAGCAAGAGACGACTCGTCTCCCTGGCGGCGGTGCTCGCGACGCTGCTCGGCGCGATCGCCCTGACCCTGGTGGGCCAGGGCAGCGCGCAGGCGCACGGCGTGGCGATGGCACCCGGATCGCGGACCTACCTCTGCTGGCTGGACGCCAAGACCAGCACCGGCTCTCTGGACCCCACGAACCCGGCGTGCAAGGCAGCGCTCGACGAGAGCGGCGCGAACGCGCTGTACAACTGGTTCGCCGTGCTCGACTCCAACGCCGGTGGTCGGGGGGCGGGTTATGTCCCGGACGGAAAGCTGTGCAGCGCCGGTGACCGGTCGCCGTACAACTTCACCGGCTACAACGCCGCCCGAGCCGACTGGCCCCGGACGCATCTGACGTCCGGAAAGACGATCGAGGTCGACTACAGCAACTGGGCCGCGCACCCGGGCTCGTTCCGGGTGTACCTGTCCAAGGCCGGCTACTCGCCCAGCACCGAACTGGGCTGGGACGACCTGGAGCTGATCGACACCGTCACCAACCCGTCGTCGACGGGCTCACCCGGCACGGACGGCGGTCACTACTACTGGAATCTGAACCTGCCGGCGGGCCGCTCGGGCGACGCGGTGATGTTCATCCAGTGGGTTCGCTCGGACAGCCAGGAGAACTTCTTCTCCTGCTCCGACCTCGTCTTCGACGGCGGCAACGGCGAGGTGACCGGTATCCGCGGCTCCGGTTCCACCACAACCCCCACCCCCACGCCGACTCCCACCCCCACGCCGACTCCGACTCCCACCCCCACTCCGACGCCCACCGATCCGCACACCGGGTGCATGGCCGTCTACAGCGTGACCAACTCCTGGAGCGGCGGTTTCCAGGGCTCCGTCGAGGTCATGAACCACGACACCACGGCGCGTGATGGCTGGGCGGTGAAGTGGACGCCCGGCACGGGCACCAAGGTGAACAGTGTGTGGAACGGTGCGTTGACCACAGGGTCCGACGGCACCCTGACGGTCAAGAACCTCGACTACAACCGGACCATCCCGCCGGACGGCAGCGTCACCTTCGGCTTCACGGCGACCTCGACCGGCAACAACTTTCCGATCGGATCCATCGGCTGCGTCAACCCGTAGCCGCTGAAGGATGCGGCGCCGGTCCCCGTGTCGGACGGGAACCGGCGCCGTCGCCGTCGCGCTCACCCATCCCGCCAACGGTGTCGGCCGAGACGGGCTGAGCCGTGACGCGCTGGTCGTGACGCACCGTGGGCCGGTGCGCGAACGCACCGGCCCACGGAAGGGGTTGGCCCGCTCACCTGTGGAGCGGACCAGGCAAGGCGGTCAGGCCACGTCGAACCGGTCCAGGTCCATGACCCTCGTCCACGCGGCGACGAAGTCCTTCACGAACTTCTCCTTCGCGTCGTCGGCGGCGTAGACCTCGGCCAGGGCACGGAGTTCGGAGTTGGAACCGAAGACCAGGTCGGCGCGGGTACCGGTCCACTTGACCCGGCCGGACGCGTCGCGGGCCTCGAACTCGTCCTGCGACGACGACGTCGACTTCCAGGTGATGCCCAGGTCGAGCAGATTCACGAAGAAGTCGTTGGTCAGCGTGCCCGGACGGTCGGTGAGGACGCCGCGCTTCGAACCGCCGGTGTTGGCACCCAGCACGCGCAGACCGCCGACCAGGACGGTGGTCTCCGGCGCACTCAGCGTCAGCAGGTTGGCCCGGTCGAGGAGCAGGTACTCGGCGGGCAGGCGGCTGCCCTTGCCGGTGTAGTTGCGAAAGCCGTCGTGCGCGGGTTCCAGGGCGGCGAAGGACTCGACGTCCGTCTGCTCCTGAGTGGCGTCGACCCGGCCGGCGGTGAAGGGCACCTCCACCTCGACGCCGGCGTCCCTGGCCGCCTGCTCGACGGCCGCACCGCCCGCGAGGACGATCAGGTCGGCGAGCGAGACCTGCTTGCCGCCCTTGCCGTTGAAGGACTCCCGCACGCCTTCCAGGACCCGCAGGACCTGGGCCAGCTCGTCCGGGTCGTTCGCCTCCCAGCCGCGCTGCGGCTCCAGGCGGACCCGGGCACCGTTGGCGCCACCGCGCTTGTCGCTGCCGCGGAACGTCGAGGCCGACGCCCAGGCGGCCGAGACCAGCTGCGCCACCGTCAGATCCGTGGCGAGCACCTGCTCCTTGAGCGCGGCGATCTCCGCGGCGCCCAGCACCTCACCGGCGGCGGCGGGCAGCGGGTCCTGCCACAGCAGCACCTCCGAGGGCACCTCGGGGCCCAGGTAGCGCTGGATCGGGCCCATGTCACGGTGCGTCAGCTTGTACCAGGCGCGCGCGAACGCGTCCGCGAACTGCTCCGGGTTCTCGTAGAATCGGCGCGAGATCGGCTCGTAGGCCGGGTCGAGGCGCAGCGACAGGTCGGTGGTGAGCATCTGCGGCTTGTGCTTCTTCGACGCCTCGTGCGCGTCCGGGATCGTCGCCTCCGCGTCCTTGGCGACCCACTGGTGCGCACCGGCGGGGGACTTGGTCAGCTCGTACTCGTAGGCGAAGAGGTTGTGGAAGAACTCGTTGCCCCACCGGGTCGGGGTGCTGGTCCAGGTCACCTCCAGGCCGCTGGTGATGGCGTCCCCGCCCTTGCCGGTCTTGTACGTGCTGCGCCAGCCGAGGCCCTGCTCCTCCAGCGGAGCGCCCTCGGGGTCCGCGCCGACGTTCTCGGCCGGGCCCGCGCCGTGCGTCTTGCCGAAGGTGTGGCCACCGGCGATGAGGGCGACGGTCTCCTCGTCGTTCATCGCCATCCGGCGGAAGGTCTCGCGGATGTCGCGGGCGGCCGCGATCGGGTCCGGGTTGCCGTTGGGGCCCTCGGGGTTGACGTAGATCAGGCCCATCTGGACGGCGCCGAGCGGGCTCTCCAGCTCACGGTCGCCCGTGTAGCGCTCGTCGTCGAGCCAGGTGGTCTCCGGGCCCCAGTAGACGTCCTCCTCCGACTCCCAGACGTCCTCGCGGCCGCCGGCGAAGCCGAAGGTCTCGAAGCCCATGGTCTCCAGGGCGACGTTACCGGTGAGGATGAGCAGGTCGGCCCAGGACAGTGCCTGGCCGTACTTCTTCTTGACCGGCCACAGCAGTCGGCGGGCCTTGTCCAGGTTGCCGTTGTCCGGCCAGCTGTTGAGCGGGGCGAAGCGCTGCTGACCGGCGCCCGCGCCACCGCGGCCGTCGCTGATGCGGTACGTGCCCGCGCTGTGCCAGGCCATCCGGATCATCAGCGGTCCGTAGTTGCCGAAGTCGGCCGGCCACCAGTCCTGCGAGGTGGTGAGCACATCGGCGATGTCGCGCTTCACCGCGGGCAGGTCGAGTCCCTGGAAGGCGGCCGCGTAGTCGAAGTCCGCGCCGAGCGGGTTCGCCATGGCGGGGTTCTTGGCGAGGATCTTCAGGTTGAGGCGGTCCGGCCACCACTGGCGGTTTCCACCGCCCTGGGTCGGGTGCGGCGCGCGGCCGTGGGCCACGGGGCAGCCGGCCGCCTGAGCCTCGGGTACCTCGGGGACGGCCGTCTCGGGCGAATCCGGGGTGACGGGATCAAAGACGTGAGACTCGTGGTTCTCGGGCATGAGCAATCCTTCCGGACCCGGTGGGTCGTGGGGCGCTGAACGGGGGAGGAGGATTCGGGCCGTACAGGAGGGGCACTCTCTGTGCCAGGATCTCGTCGCGGGCCGTCCGGTCGCCTCACGGACCACCGGACCTGACGGTCCCGGGCGGTGCGACGACGAGGGCGTCCGACCGGCACCTGATGCTCGACCGGCGGTGTCCCGTCACGTGTCTCTGCTGCCGTACCGGAGTCTTCCTGTCTCTTGGATGTCGCCGGAATCGATCCTACGATGGACTTCGTCCAAGTCAAGAAGTGCGCTAGAACCATATCGGTCGGGGCGTGGTGTCGCCGGATTCCTCCGGAGCGGCTCGTTCCCCGTGGAGCGGAGCGGGTGAGACGGGATGAGCGACCTCCTTCAGCGGCTGCGGGGCCGTGACTGGCGGTTGACCTCGCAGCGGCGTGTCGTCGCGGAGGTCCTCGACGGCGATCACGTGCACCTTACGGCGGACGAGGTGCATCTGCGGGCCGCCGCGCGACTGCCCGAGATCTCCCGTGCGACCGTCTACAACACGCTGGGTGAACTCGTCGCGCTCGGCGAGGTGCTGGAGGTATCCACGGTCGGCCGGGCCAAGCGCTACGACCCGAACGCGCGCCGCCCCCATCAGCACCTGGTGTGCTCGGGCTGCGGCACGGTCCGCGACGTTCATCCCGTCGGCGATGCCCTCGGCGACCTGCCCGAGGCCGAGCGGTTCGGGTTCGCCGTCGGGTCGGTGGAGATCACCTACCGCGGCCTGTGCCCCGACTGCGCCTGACCGCGACGGAACCGGCCGTGACGGAACCGTCCGTGACGGAACGGCCGTAACGGAACTGGGCCCTGACGGAACAGAGCTGTGACGGAACAGGGCCCTGATGGAACAGGGACCGTGGTGGAACCCGACCGTGACGGGACCGACCGCGTTCCGACGCAGGGGAGCCCCGGCGTCGGTGGCGCCGCCACGGCCGACTCCCTACTGCGGGGAGCGGAGCACGAGCAGGGTGATCTCGCTCGGCGCGAAGACGCGGAACGGCGGGCCCCAAAAGCCGGTGCCGCGGCTGGTGTAGAGGAGAGTGCGGGCGCCGTGGCGGCTGAGGCCGGCGAGGGCCGGCTGATCGAGGCGTACCAGGTAGTGGAAGGGCCAGATCTGGCCGCCGTGGGTGTGGCCGGAGAGCTGCAGGTCGATGCCGTGGGCAGCCGCGCGGTCGATGAACTTCGGCTGGTGCGCGAGGAGGAGCACGGGGAGATCCGGGTCGGCGCCCTGGAGGGCGTTGCCGAGGTGGGCCCGGTGGCCCGCCAGTCCGGAGGACTCGGCGGTGACGTCGTCGACGCCGGCGACCACGAGGGTGTCACCGCCGCGTTCGAGCAGCAGATGACGGTTGCGCAGCGGCTCCCAGCCCAGCTCGTCCATCAGGTCGACCCAGCCCTGGGCCTCGCTGTAGTACTCGTGGTTGCCGGTGACGTAGACCCGGGCCCGGGTCGCCCGCACGGTGCCCAGCGGAGCGGCCTGGGCGCGACGGCGTTCGGCCGTGCCGTCCGCGATGTCGCCGGTGTGGCAGACCAGGTCGGCCTCCAGGGAGTTCACCGTCTCGCAGACCCGTTCCGACCAGCGGACGCGGTCGAGGGGGCCGTAGTGGGTGTCGGTGATCAGGGCGACCCGGGTGCCGTCCAGCCCGGCTCCCAGGCGCGGGAGTTCCACGTCGAGACGGCGCGCGCGCGGTACGCGTCGGGCTTCGGCGTACCCCAGGGCGAGCAGCGTGGCGGCCGTGCCGAGGACGGCCCAGGTGACGATGCGCGCCCGGTCCTGACCGTCGCCGACACCGACCGCGGTCAGGACGAGCCGCAGCAGCACACCGAGCAGTACGGACCAGGTGAACAGGACCCAGATGCCGCCCAGCAGTGCGTCACCGACGATCGCCGCACGGTCCTGCTGGCGCCGGCCGTGGCCGCGCACCATCGCGAGCGGCATACCGGCCAGGCCGAGCACGAACAGCACGGTGCCGGTCAGTGCGACGGGGAACGGCCAGTGCTGGCCGGCGTGGAGGAGAACCCAGCACGGTACGGCCCACAGCAGGACGGGGGCGATCAGCGGAATGTAGCGCATCATGCGCCGCAGCCGGTCCGGTGACGCCGCGTCACCGGCGGCGGATCGGGTGTCGCTCGTCTCGGTCACGCTTGCCCTCCTGAGGTGCTGTCCGGCGGATCGTGCCGCCGCTTTGCCGGGCGTCGGTCACGGAGCGGTCGTCGTGCCGGCCGTCGGCCCGTTTACCCGACCTGACGGACCGTCCACGCCCGATTCTGCTCCGGCGTCGGCGCGGTGGTCGAAGGGGGGTGGCTTCCGACGGCGGTCGGAGGGGGCGGGGCGCCTGCGGTGGGCTCTCCGCCCCGCGTTCCGTGGCGGCCGGCCACTGCGGGACCTGGGGGTTTCCGAAGCTGCGGTGAACAGTATTGACTGTACTCCGTCATGTCGGTGTGATGTGTGGGAGCGCTCCCACACATCGAAGTGTCGCACGGTTCCCCACGCCGAGGAGGCGCACATGCACACGCCGATCCTTTCCCTGAGATCACTGCGCAGACCCTGGACAGCGGCCGGAGCCGTTCTCGCGATGGCCTTGGCCTTCTTCGTCGCGGTGCCGGCCAACGGCTCGGCCATGGCGTCCGGATGCCAGGTCACCTACACCGTCAACGAGTGGACCGGCGGCTATACCGCCCAAGTGCGCATCACCCGCACCGGTCCGGCGCTCAGCGGTTGGCAGCTGGCGTGGACGTACGGCGGCGACCAGCACGTCACCTCCGCCTGGAACGCGACCGTCACGCAGACCGGCCACTCCGTGACCGCCGCCAATGCGGCCTGGAACGGGGAGCTGGCCGGCGGCGGCACCGTCGACTTCGGCCTCCAGGGGACCTGGCAGTCGGCCGATCCGGCGCCCGCGGACTTCACCCTCAACGGCGTGTCCTGCGGCGGTGACGGCACCTCACCGCCGACGACGCCGCCCACGACGACGCCGCCCACGACGACGCCGCCCACGACGACGCCGCCCACGACGACGCCGCCCTCTGCGGAGTGCGGTGATGCCGCCGTCTGCGAGGACTTCGAGGACCAGACCGGCCCCGCCCCCGCCGGTGACTGGCGGTTCACCGCGCCCGACTGCCAGGGCACGGGCGCGGCCGCCGTGGACACGGAGGTCGCACACAGCGGCACCCGGTCGCTGCGGGTGGACGGGCACGCGGGCTACTGCAACCACGCCTTCGTGGCCGCGACCGCGGATCTGTCGTCGGTCGGCCCGGTGCTGTACGTCCGCATGTGGGTGCGGCACACCACCGCGCTCCCGGCCGCACACGTCGCCTTCGTGTCGATGCCGGACAGCTCGCAGGGCGGCAAGGCGCTGCGGATCGGCGGACAGAACGGCGCCCTGCAGTGGAACCGGGAGAGCGACGATGCCACGCTCCCGGCCCAGAGCCCGGTCGGGGTGGGGCTGAGCAGGTCCCTGCCGACGGGCACCTGGCAGTGCCTGCGGTTCTCGGTCGACACCTCGGCACCGGCTCTCGACACCTGGCTCGACGACGAGTTGGTGCCGGGGCTGCACGCCGACGGTGTACCGACGCAGGACGTCGACGCGCAGTGGCTCTCCCGGACCACCCCGCCGCGACCGACCGCGCTGCGGCTCGGCTGGGAGAGCTACGGGACGGGTGACGACACCCTCTGGTTCGACGACGTGGTCGTCGGCTCCTCGCCGGCCGGCTGCTGACGGCCCTGACCGGACAGGGCGGGTGGGGCGGAGGCCGGGGCACGTGCGGCCTCCGCCCCGCACTCTGCTCGCCCGCACGTCCGTACGCCCGCTCCCGACTCCGGCCGACCGGCGTACGCATCGTCGGAACGACCCTCGCGAGCCGCCGGCGCCGCTGGGCGTCGGCCCGGCCGGTCATCGGGGGCAGGACTTCCCCCGCGCTTCGGGGTGAGCAGGTGCAGGTGCCCGGCAGCGCCAGGTCGCGGACTTCGCCGCCTCCGCGGTGGAAGCGGCGCAGAGCTGGTCCCGCCCGTACCGCCCGGGTGGATGTGATCGTCGCGCGCGGGCTTTCCCGGTGTGCCGGTCGTCGTGCGAGCCGTCAAGTTCCGTTCCACGCCAACGCATTGACGCTCCACACCCACGGTGATTCACTTCGTGGCTGAGAGAGCGCTCTCAGAGATCGGGGGTCAGGTGACGGCCCCGTCCATTCACGCCATGCAGGGAGAGCCGTGTCCATGATTCCCTCTCGTCGTAGTGTGCTGCGCGGGGCAGCCGCTGCCTCGGTGCCGCTGATCGGCGGTGTCTGTGCAGGACCGGCGTTCGCGTCGGCCGCCGCGTCGGACAAGCCCCGGAACGGCCACGACGGCCACGACGGCCACGCCTCCTCCGCGCTCGGCCCGAATGTCCTGGTCTTCGACCGGTCCATGAGCGACGCGGCGATCCAGGCCAAGGTCGACGCCGTGTTCGCCGTCCAGGAGTCCAACCAGTTCGGCGACGAGCGCTTCGCCCTGGCCTTCAAGCCGGGCACCTACACCGTCGACATCAACGTCGGCTTCTACACCCACGTCCTGGGTCTCGGCGCGAGCCCCTCCGACGTGGTGATCAATGGTCATGTCACCGTCGACGCCCAGTGGTTCGACGGGAACGGCACCCAGAACTTCTGGCGGGCCGCGGAGAACCTGACCATCGTGCCGCCGGACGGACTGGAGCGCTGGGCGGTCTCCCAGGCCGCCCCGATGCGCCGCGTCCACATCAAGGGCAACATGACCCTGATGCCGAGCCCGCCCGGCAACCAGTGGTCCAGCGGCGGCTTCCTGGCCGACAGCAAGGTGGACGGTCAGGTCGACTCCGGCTCCCAGCAGCAGTGGCTGTCGCGCAACGACACCTTCGGCAGCTGGACCGGCTCCAACTGGAACATGGTGTTCGTCGGTACCGAGGGCGCTCCCGCGCAGTCCTTCCCGGCCCCGCCGATGACCACCGTCGACCGCACCCCCGTGACGCGGGAGAAGCCGTTCCTCACCGTGGACCGCCACGGCGACTACCAGGTCTTCGTGCCCGCGCTGCGTACGAACAGCACCGGCACGACCTGGGCCCACGGCCCCGCCCGGGGGCGGAACATCGCACTGTCGCAGTTCCACGTGGCCCGGCCCGGCGACTCGGCCGCCGAGATCAACCAGGCTCTCGCCCACGGCAAGAACGTCCTGTTCACGCCGGGCATCTACGACATCTCCGCGCCGCTGCGCGTGAACCGCCCCGGCACGGTCGTCCTGGGCCTCGGCCTGGCCACCCTGCGCTCCACCCACGGCAACACGCTGATCGAGGTCGCCGACATCGCCGGCGCCACCGTCGCGGGTCTGCTGTTCGAGGCGGCCTCCAAGCACACCCCGGTACTGCTGCGCGTCGGCCACGGCAAGAGCCGGAAGCGGCACAGCGCCGACCCGACCGTGCTGTTCGACGTCGTCGCCCGGATCGGCGGCGCCATCGCCGGCGGTGCGGGAATCAGCGTCCAGATCGACAGCAACGACGTGATAGCGGACCACCTCTGGCTCTGGCGCGCCGACCACGGTCTCGACGGAACCGTCGGCTGGACGGTCAACCCCGCCGACACCGGCATCGTGGTGAACGGCGACCACGTCACCGCGTACGGGCTCTTCGTCGAGCACTACCAGAAGTACGAGGTGCTGTGGCAGGGCGAGCACGGCCGCACGTACTTCTTCCAGAACGAGCACCCGTACGACGTACCCACCCAGTCGGCCTGGCGGCACGGCTCCACCCTCGGCTACGCCGCCTACAAGGTCGGTGACCGGGTGCGCGAGCACCACGCCTGGGGCCTGGGCAGCTACTGCTTCTTCAACCTCCGCGCGAACATCTACACCGATGCCGCCTACGAGGTCCCCGACACCCCCGGCGTCGTCTTCACCGACCTGATGACGGTCTGCCTCAACGACGAGGCCGGCGGCGGCATCCTGCACTGCATCGACAAGGCGGGTGACCCGGTCCAGAACGGCTTCGGTACGTACTTCATGAAGTCGTACTCCAACGGGGTCGGCAGCGTCTGACGCCCGTGCCGCCCGAACGGCGGCGCGCGCAGGCTCCGAGCAGGGGCCGGGACCAGTGGCACGGCGGTCGGGACGGACCGCCGTGCCATCCGCGTTCCGCGGGGCTCCGGGCCGACGGTGACGCGCGGGACGGCACCGCCCACGCGACCGGCGGCGGGGCGCCCTGCGCCCGCCGTGTGCCGCGGGTCAGGTGACCGGAGAGGGCACTACAGGGTGGTGACCAGGCCGCCGTCGATCACGAAGTCGGCCCCGGTGATGTTTCCGCCTCTGTCACCGGCCAGGAAGGCCACCAGGTCGGCGATCTCCTCGGGACGGGTGAAGCGACCGGTCGCCGTACCGCCCGCGGCCTGTTCCGCCACGGATTGCGGACTGCCGCCCGTCGCCGCGGACACCGACGCGGCGACGCCGTCGTCACCCAGCCACAACGCGGTCGCGACGGGCCCGGGGCTGACCGTGTTGACGCGGATGCCACGGGGCCCGAACTCCTTGGAGACCGCTTTGCAGAAGTTGGACAGTGCGGCCTTGGCGGCGCCGTAGTCGATCACGAGCGGGTCCGGGAGGAACGCGTTGACCGAGCTGACCGTGACCACGCACCCCTCGCCCTTCTCGGCCATGTGGGGGAGTACGGCCCGGGTGGCGCGCACGGCGGCCAGGAAGTTGACCGTCAGCGTCGCCTCCCAGTCCTCGTCGGTCACCTTCAGGAAGCCGTCCACGCGCGGACGCACCGCGCCGACGTTGTTGACGAGGACGTCCACCCCGCCGTACGCGGAGACCGCCGCGTCGACGAGAGTCCGCGGACCGTCCGGATCGCTCAGGTCGACTTCGACGGCGAGGAGGCGTCCGCTGCCGGCCAGCGCTTCGAGTTCGGGTGTGGTCCCCCGCGCCCCCGCGACCACGGTCGCGCCTTCGCGGACGAGAGCGCGGGCGACGGCCAGACCGATGCCCCGGCTCGCGCCGGTGACGATCGCGATGCGGTGGGACAGGCCCAGGTCCATGGCGGATTCCTTCGCAGATCCGGAGCTCCGGAGAAGCCGATGACATCGGTCACCGCGGCGGAGTGGCGGTACTGCTCGAGCGTCGCACGGGCCACGGCTTCGGGCCCGGCGTCCCGGGCACGCCGCGGCCCCGGCCGCCGCAGCCGGGCGGTACCGAGGACGACCGCCGCCTCCGCGAGGTCCCGGCCGGGCGACTCTCGCGCGGTCATGCCGCCGAACGGGTCTTCCCGGTCACGATCGGCGCGGTGCCGAGTCCGCGGACGAACCCGGTGCGGGTGCGCCACCCCGTTCCCGTACGCCGTCAGCCCGGCGGCAGGGGGCCGGTGAGCTCCCGGGCGTCCAGCGGCAGCCGCCAGGCGATCCTGCGCCGCACGGAACCGAGGTCCTTCGCCAGGGGAGAGGGCGGTACGGCCAGCACGGGACACGAGGCGTGCGCGAGGCAGTACCGGGCCACGGACGGCCACAGGAGGCGGTGCGGCCAACGGCGTGAGCCGGAGCCGAGGATCAGCAGGTCGTCCTCCCGGTCCGCGGTGGTGACCAGGGCGCGGCCCGGTGTACCGCGCACCACCAGGCACCGCGTGGGGACCCCGGGGCCGGAGCTGCCGAAGACGGCGTCGAGCGTGGTGAGCAACTGCTCCTCCGCCGCGTCCTGGCACGTGGCCGCCAGCACCCAGGACTGGGTCTGGCGTCCGTATTCGGCGGCGGGCAACTCCCAGGCGTGAACCACCCACAACTCTCCGCCGACGAGCCGCGCTTCGGCCGCGGCCCGGTGCAGCGGCGCGTGGCCTTTCTGCGTGAGGCCCACGCCGACCACCACCCGCCGACGCACGCTCTCCTCCATGCCCACCACTCCCGAGTCGTTCCTCTGTTCGCATGCATCGAAGTCCCCGCGCCTCTCCACCGCCCTCCTCGTTGGCGCCTTTTTGACGAGAGCGCGGGGGATCGATACGGACTCCTGACGCGCGTCGCGCCCCCGCATCAGTGATCCGTCAAGTTCCCCGGCGGCCGGCGCCACTGCGGCCGCGAGGGGTGGAAGCTGGAGCAAGAGGCCCTGTGAGCTGCGAGGTACGTCATGAGGTCTGGCCTGCGGGACACGGTTGCGGTGCTGACGGCGGTGGTGGCCCCACTGCTCCTGGCGCTGCTCCTCATCCCCTTCCGTACGAGTGTCACGACCACCAACGCCGCGCTGCTGCTCGTCGTCGTGGTCGTGGCCGTGGCGGCGTTCGGGAACGGTCTCGCGGGTGCCGTCGCCGCGCTGTCGTCCGCCGCGTGGTTCGACTTCTTCCACGCCGCGCCGTTCGAGAGTTTCGACATCAGGAGCGGGGCGGACGTCGAGACGGCCGTGCTGCTCCTGGCGGTCGGTCTCGTGGTGTCCCAACTGGCCTCACGGGCAAAGGTTCTGAGGCATGTCGCCGTGACGGAGGCATCCCACCTGGAGAGGCTGCACCGTACGACGCGACTGCTCGCGTCCGGCGCGTCCGCCGACGACGTGGCGCTCCGCGTACGGGACGAGCTTCGGGACGTCCTGGAGCCGGCCGAGTGCCGCTTCGAGTACGGAGAGGCCGCCGGGCATCTTCCGTACCTCGAACCGGACGGCAGCGTGAAGGTGCCGGGCTGGATCTGGGACGTGGACCGGCAGGGCTGGCCGGACGGCGAGATCGAACTCCGGGTGACCGTGTCCGACCGCATTCCCGGGAGGTTCGTGCTGACACCGGAACCGGGCGCCGCACCCCCACCCCTGGAGGCACGCCTCGTCGCCCTCGACCTGGCCGCCCAGGTTGCCGCGGCGATGCCGCCCCCCGCCCGGGTGGCGGTGACTCCGCAGGCGCGGTGACGGTGCGCCGCGCCGGCAGGACGTGCGGAGCCGGCCCGGTGGCGGCCGGCCGGCGGCGGAGCGGCCGTCCGCCGCCTGCCTGCCCGTGCCCCCGCGTCACAGGTACGCCGGGGACACCGCAGCGGTCAGTACGCGGTGCGGGCGGCCGGAGCCGTCGGCGGGGACCTCGTAGAGATCGGCGCCGAAGTCGCCCGGCAGCGCGTAGGTCACGGTGGAGCCGTCCTTCCACACCGCCTGGTCGTCCACGCTGCGGGTCTCCGCCAGCGGGTGGTCGGCGAGCGTGTCGAGGTCCAGGACGTGCAGGCGCCAGGGGGCGTCGGCGGGCAGTCCCGCGTCGCGGCTCTTGTAGGCGATGCGGGTCTCGTCGGGGGAGAGCGAGGGGCACTCCACGTTGGTCCGCAGGGTGGTGAGCGTACGGTCTCGGAGGTCGCCGCGGACCAGGTACGTGTGGCCCTTCGTGGCGAGGGTCGCGTAGAAGTGCCGGTCGTCCGAAGCGAAGGTGACGCCCCAGAAGTTGACGTCCGCGGCCCGGTAGGGACGGCCGTCCTTGCGTATTGCGAACTGCTCCAGGGACGGAACGAGTTCGCCGGTGCGGGTGTCGAGGATCGCCGCGCGGGTGGAGAAGTTCGTGCCGGCGTAACTGTCGCCGCCCACGAAGACGGTCCAGGTGGCCAGCCGGCCGCTGGGGGAGACCCGGGCGCGGGAGGGGATGCCGGCGACCGGGTAGTGCGCCTTCTCCTTCAGGCTCCGGTCGAGGATCGTGGCGCGGTAGGTGTCCTGGAGCGCCCCGTGCACGGCCTGGAGGCAGACTCCGGTGCCGGAAGCGGCGTAGAAGCGAAGGCACTTGACGCCCGAGGCCGTGCGGGAGCCGGTGGGTGCGGCGACGGGGACGGTCGTCAGCTCGTCGCGGTGCGGCCCCCACGCCATGTTCCGGAAGACCATCCGGTGCTCGTCGGTGAGGGTGACCCGGCCGGCGGCGACGACCGGCCCGCCGGGCTTCGCCACGTCGAGCCGGTCGGATCTCGCCGCGGCGTGCAGCACGGCGGTGGTGGCGACGATCGCGAGCACGGTGACCGCGCAGAGGAGGACGAGGAGCCGGGTGCGCAGGCGCGTCATGCGGAAACCTTCGGGGCGGGGCCGATACGGAGTGAGGAAGCGGCGCACACGGCGAGCGCGACCGCCGCCGCGAGCAGCGCGGTGCGGTCGCCCCACGCGGTCCAGGCCGCGCCGAAGGCCAGCGAGCAGACGAACCTGGCGAAGGCCTGCCCGGTCTGGATCAGGGCGAGGCCGGAGGAGCGCAGTTCCTCGGGCACGCTCTGCGAGGCCGCCGCCATCAGGACACCGTCCGTGGCCGCGTAGAAAGAGCCGTGGAGGACGAGCACCAGGTACGGGAGCGCCGCACCGTGCCAGGCGGAGAGCAGCAGACCGTACGCGCCGAGCAGGGCGACGTGTCCGGCGAGGAACACCCGCCACGGGCCGATCCGGTCCGCGAGCCGCCCCAGCGGCAGGGCGAGCAGCAGGAACGCGGCCGCGGTCCCGACCGGCATCAGGGCGAACCAGCGGTCGGGCACCCCGAGACGGTGCTGGAGCAGCAGGTAGACGAACGAGTCGCTCACCGTGGCGAGGCCCAGCAGCAGCGCACAGACGGCGATGCGACGGATCCGGCGCTGCCGGAGCAGCGCGAGGGCGGCGCGGAGAGTGGGACGGGGGGCCCCGGCGGGTTCCGGGCGGTGGTGACCGGCGGGCTTCGCGGCGCCCGGGGTGCCGGTCTTCGACGGCACGAACAGCACCAGCACCAGCACGCCCACAGCCGCGACGCAGAAGCTCACGGTGAACACCGCGTCGTAGCCGTCGACCGTGGCGCGCAGGATCAGGAAGGCGGCGAACGGGCCGAGCAGGGCTCCCGCGGTGTCCATCGCGCGGTGCACCCCGAAGGCGCGGCCGCGGCTCTCCGGCGGAGAGGACAGGGAGATCATCGCGTCGCGCGGCGCGGTGCGCAGCCCCTTGCCGGTACGGTCGGCCGCCAGGACGAGACCGATGGGTGTGAGGGTGTGGGCCAGGAGGAGGAGGGGCTTGCAGAGCGCCGAGATGCCGTAGCCGAAGACGGCGACGAGCTTGTGGCGGCCGCCTCCCCGGTCGGCGAAGTGCCCGCCGACCAGCCGCACCAGGGCGGAGAACCCGTTGTAGACGCCGTCCAGCAGCCCGAAGCCGAGGGGGCTGAGACCGAGCCCCGCCACCAGGTAGAGCGGCAGGACCGCCGTGACCATCTCCGAGGACACGTCGGTGATCAGACTGACCGTGCCGAGCGCCAGCACGGTGGGGGCGACCGCCACGCGCCGCCGGGCCGGCTGTGTGCCCGGCCCGGCGGCGCGTTCGGCGGACCCCGCACGGGTGGCGCGGCTGTCCGCTACATACATGTCAGGACGTCCAGACTCCGGTGATGTCCTTGGCGGTCGCGGCGTTCCCCGCGTGCCCGAGGCCGTGCATGTCCTCCAGCGTGCGCAGGAGGTCGTAGTGGTTGTACGTGGTGGCGGAGGTGGCGCCCGGCGTCACCTGCTGTCCGTAGAGCACCGTCGGGATGCGGTTGCCGCTGAGCCGGTTGTCCTCGTCGAAGGTGACGACGAGCAGGCTGTTGTGGGTCTTCGCCCAGGTCGCGTAGGCGCCGAGGTTGTTCTTCAGCCAGGTGTCACCGCTGGACACCGAGCAGTCGTGCATGTCGCTGCAGAGGTTGGGCACGACGAAGGAGACCTGCGGCAGCTTCGTGTAGTCGGTGGGGAACTGCTGGAAGGTGTAGGCGGACGAGGTCGGGACGTTGCTGAAGCCGAACCACGGGTTGTGCTTACGTGCGTACGTGCCGCTGCTGCAGGTGGTCGAACCCTGGCTGGGCAGCGTCTCGTTGTAGCTCGCCCAGCTCTTGCCCGCCGCGATCAGCTCGGACGCGAGGTTGGCCTTGCTGGAGAAGGCGGGGGTGTAGCAACTGTCGTCCGTGATGCCCTGGGTGGCTCCGGAGAACAGGGCGAAGTAGTTGGGCTGGCTGGGGTGCGTCTCGGCGTAGGAGGCGGTCAGGTTGGCGCCCCCGGTCTTCAGCGAGTTGATGTAGGGGGCGCTGGACGAGCCGATGACCTGGCTGTAGCCGTGGTTCTCGAAGACGACGACGATCACGTGGTCGGGGGTGGGTACGCCGGTCGCGGCCTGCGCGGTCGATGAACCGTTGATGCCGGTCCACAGGCCGACGGCGGCCACGGCGGTGAGAGCGAACGCACAGGTGAGGGCGGTGCGACTGCGGCGGAACACGGATCTGCCGAGCACGGGGGGCCTCCGGTTGGGGGGAGCGATGGTAGTCATGCAGACCGGATCATGCTCACGCCAAGAATCATTTGGTCAGCCCAGCCTGGCTGGAGTCGTGAAGAGCGGGTGAACTGTGGGTTCCGCGGGGCCGGTCGTGTCCGGTGCCTCCCCGTCGCGGCGCCCGGTTCAGGGTCTCCCGGCCGGCCGCCCGGCTCTCCCGGCCGGGAGTCGGGCCCTCTCGACAGGGAGGCGCGGACACCTCATCATTAATGTCATGCTCTCGTCAAAGGTGTCGGTTCTCGTACTGCCCCTGGCCACCGCTCTCACCCTGGCCGCGTCCGGGGCCGCACAGGCGGCGCCGACCGTTCCTGACCACGCGGTCATCGTCTGCGACAGCGCCAGCTTCTACGCGAACTACGACAGTTCCTCCGGGCCTGCCGGACTGAAGCGGGTTCTGGGGCGTGGTGACAAGGTCGGCCACACGCGCGGCGCGCACCCCGTCTACAACGGCTGGGCGGCCACCTTCGACTTCGGCCCCGACGACTGGGGCTTCGTCAGGCAGGAATGCCTGGGCGGTTACGGCTCCTGGTGACGCTGCTCGGAGGACGGCCCATGACGACCTACTCGAAGGACGGCCCATGACTTCCGGCATCAGACGCATCGCCCTCCTCCTCGCCCTTGCCGCCGCCTCGGCTGCCCTGACCACCGGCCCCGCCGCTGCCGCCGACGGGACCGCCGGACAGCGCGAAACCGTCTGCGCCGAGGACCTCTTCGTCCGTGTCAGTGCTCCCCACGGAGCCTGGATGGGCACGCTGTACCGAGGACAGACCTTCCTGGTCGAGGAGGCCGGCGGAGAATGGGTCTACGGCTTCGCCTACGGCGACATCAACCGTCGGGGCTGGGTCCAGAACGGCTGGTTCTGCTGACCCTGCCCCGTCGCGCCTGCCGGGCGCCGCACCGCACCTCTGGCGTCGCACCTCTGGCGTCGCACCTCTGGCGTCGCACCTCTTGCGCCGCACCGGTGTCGCCCGAGGTGCGGGGGCAGGTTCCGGTTGGTGGCCGTCCACTGACCGCGGGACTGTTCGGAGCCGCCATGTCGGGGGCGATCGTGTCCGCGACGTGTCAGTCGCATTGCACGGCTCTTCGTTCCATGGAATCCCCTGTGCCCGCGTGATCGAATTGCCGACGTCCGGCCCGTGCCGGCGTCCGGCCACGCGCGCCGCGCGCCCGGCAGCGACCGCGCACTCGTCATGCGGCGCTCCGCGGCCGGCTTCGCGCGACGCGCCCCGTCGGCCGACGGGGGAGCGGTCGCTGCTCGGCCCAGGTCCGGTGTCCGCGACCCACGCGTACCGGGCTGCCGATCCTCCCGCCCCGGGTGTCCGGGGCGGGACGAGGCCGCGCCGCCTTCCCTGGAGGAGAAACGACCATGGAACGACCGAACCCGCCGCGCCACCCGTCGCGCCGTACCGTACTCGCCGCCGGAGTCGCCGCGGCCGGTCTCACGGCTTTCGGCGCCGCCCCCGCCCATGCGGGGAACGTCCGCCGAACCGCCGGCACCGACCGCGGCGACGCCGTGTCCGGTGCCTCGCTGTTCGCCGTGGTCGAGGCGTACAGCAGATGGCAGCACCGCACCGGAAGCAGTGGCGAGGCCGCCTCGCTCCGCTGGCTGGAGGGAGAACTGCGGGATCTCGGTGCGACCACGGGGCGCTGGTCCTACGCCTATCCCCACTACCAATGGAAGGCGCGGGTCCGCGCCGGAGGCGTCGACCTTCCCACCGTTCCGCTGTATTACGAAGGCGTCGGCCGGGTGAAGGGCCGCGCGGACTTCGTACGGCCCGTGACGACCAGCAAGGACGGGAACGACCCGGCCGTGCTGGCGGCGGTGGCCGACGCCGCCGCGGCCGGGGCGGAAGTGGCGATCCTGCCCACGACCAGCACCACGGTCAACTACCCGTCCTACGACGGACTGGTGGCCTACAACAGCGACCCCGACGCCCCGAAGACCGGCGTCCCCACGCTGCTCGTCCCCGGAAGGTACGCGGACCGGATCGGGCGGCACGGGGCCGACGTCGACTTCCGGGCCCGGACCGTCGCGGCGCGCACCTTCTGCCTGACCGGCTGGTTCGGCACCCGGCGGCCGGTCGCCGACCCGATCGTCGTCACCACCCCCCTCAGCGGCTGGTTCACCTGCGCGGCCGAGCGCGGCACCGGCATCGCGCTCGCGCTGGCCCTCGCCGTCGGGCTCTCGCGCGAGCATCCGGTGTTCTTCCTCGGCAACACCGGTCACGAGCTGAGCAACTACGGTGTGCGTGCCTACCTGGCCGAGGAGTTCGACCTCCGGCCCCGCGCGGTCTTCCACCTGGGCTCCGCCCTCGCCGCCGCCGCTCCCGGCCCCGGCGGACGTCTCGAACTCACACCCCGGGGTGCGGCTGCCAACCCCGGCTTCGACGCGGTTCCCGGGCTGGAGGCCCACCTCGCGGCGGCGCGCTTCGGCCGGGCCGCCAAGTTCCCCGGCGAGGGCGCGGTGTGGAACCAGCTCCTCGGGCCCGAAGTGCCGCTGCTCTCGCTGGCCGGCAACTTCCGCGAGTTCCACACCCCGGACGACGTACCCCGTGCGACCACCTCGCCCGCCGTCCTGGAACAGGCGTACGCGGCGGTTCGGGCCGCGGCGGGGGACCTGATCGCCGCCGGCTGACGCACGAGCGCCGCCGCCCGGCAACTCGCTTGCGGACGCCCGGTCTTACCCGTCGACCGTCAGTGATCGACATGTCATCCTGGGAGTCGGGACCCGGACACGCGCAATCCCGCAGTTCCGCGTTCCGACAACGATGTCAGGAGAGTGGGATGACCGACCGCACCGGGAACACCGGCGGCAGTGGTGTCGGCAGACGCGGCTTCCTCGCCCGAGGAGCGGGAGCCGTGGCGGGCGGCGCGCTGCTGGGTGCGCTGCCCGCCACGGCGGCCCAGGCTGCCGACCGTGCCGACACCGACAGGCCGGGGAGCACCGGCGCCGAAGCCCCCGCGCGCCCGCACGCCCCCGGAACCGTTCTGCTGAGCGACGACTTCGCGCCGATCGCCGGCTGGCAGCGGAAGGGCGTGGTGATGAGCCAGTCGCTGCCCTGGGAGACCTCGCTCCTGCAGGACCCGTGCCTGGTGTACGGCCAGGGCGGCGGCCCGCTGTTCAAGCTCTGGTACGGCTCCCTGCACGCGGTGGGGTACGCCACCAGCGAGGACGGCCTGCACTGGACCAAGGCCGACGACCCCGTGCTGACCCCGACCCTGCCTTCCGAGACCGTCGCGCTCAACCAGCCGAGCGTCGTCCTCCAGGGCGGCGTCTGGCACATGACCTACTTCGGCGTGGCCGACGACGGCGACGGTCAGATCCACTACGCCAGCGCGAGCGCGCCGGGCGGCCCCTGGACCAAGCATGGCGTCGTACTGACGTCGACCATGCCCTGGGAGGACCGGTACATCTACAACTCCTCACTGATGTACGACACTTCGGAGCGCGTGTGGAAGATGTGGTACACGGCGGGGAAGATCGCCTCGGCGGGTGGTGAGCCGCAGTACATCTGCTACGCGACCGCGGCGACCCCGGTCGGACCCTGGATCAAGCACCCGGCCAACCCGATCATGCGGCCGATGAACGACGGCGGTTGGGCCTCACTCGGCGTAGGCGGCCCCAATGTGCGCAAACTCGCGGACGGCGGCTACGAGACCCGTGTGGTCGGCTGGCAGGCGGACTACCCGTCCCGCGGCGGCAGGCTCACCTCCCGGGACGGCATCGCATGGCAACTCGACCGCAGCGCGATGGAGATCGACCTCGGCGTCACGGGCGGTCCCGAAGACTCCATGATCTACCGCCAGTTCGTGGTGGACCACCGGGGTACCCCGTACATGTACTACAACGCCAAGAACAACCGGCCCGGTTGGAACGAGACCATCAACCTTGCCGTGTGGAAGGAGCGGCTGCCGATCGTCGATCCCGCCAAGTGGGCGATGACGCAGGCGTGGTCCGTACCCGACGGCGCGTCGTTCGAGGTACGCGACGGGGCGGCGGTCTCCCTGGGCAACGCCCCCTCCGGGCAGCCCCAGACGCTCCAGGGGAACCGGCGCATCGACGCCCTCGACTACGCCGTATCGGCATCGGTCACCCCGGTCGCCGAGGCCCTCGCCGACCGGGACAGCGTCCTCCTCGCGCGGGCGACCGGCCGAGACACGTACTACTACGCGGGTATCGCTTCGTGGGGCAACAAATATGCCATCGGCGTGATGGAGGGCGGGGTGAACACCAAGCTCGCCGGTACCGGCTCCAGCTCCGAGATCGCCGTGAACCGGACGTACCGACTGCGGTTCGCCCTCACCGGCTCGCGCCTCGACCTCTACGACGACGACCGGCTCGTCCTCTCCGTCGTCGACCCCACGCTCATCCCGGCCGCCAGTTACGTCGGCCTGCAGAGCAGCAACAACACCGGGAGGGTGAAGTTCGCCGAGGTCCGGGTGGTGGCGACCGGGGCCGCCGGCCATCACTGAGCGGGGCACCGCGCGGGGCCGGTCGGGTCGGTCCCCGTCGGGTCGGTACCGGCCGGGGCCGTTCCGGCCGTGCGCGGTGTGGCCGGCGGCCCGACCGCTTGATCGTCCGGAGGCGGGGTAGCGACATGCCATGGCCACTGACAACGCATCCACGCCCGAAGCCGGTCACGTACGGCCCGAGGTCGATGTCCGGGCGCTGACCGCGGTGCTCGACGGCGAGTACGCCGAGATCCGCGACCTCGTCCGGACCAACCTGGTGACGCACGCCTCCGTCCTCGAAGAGGCCGAAGAGCTCGGCATCGACGCCTTCCGTGAGCGAGTGCGCGAGATCGTGGTGGAACTGGCGGCAACGGGCCAGACCGGCATGGGCTTCCCGCGCGAGTACGGCGGAGGCGGCGACCTCGGAGCCTCGATCGCCGCGTTCGAGACGCTGGCCTTCGGCGACCTGTCGGTGCTGGTGAAGGTCGGCGTGCAGTTCGGGCTCTTCGGAGGCGCGATCCTGCAACTGGGCACCGCACGCCACCACGACGCCCATCTGCGCGACCTCGTCACCGGGCGGCTGATGGGGTGCTTCGCGATGACCGAGAGTGGCCACGGCTCCAACGTCCAGGCGCTCGGGACCCTCGCGAAGTACGACCCCGCCCGCCAGGAGTTCGTCCTCACCACCCCGGACGACGCGGCACGCAAGGACTACATCGGCAACGCGGCCCGCCACGCCGAACTGGCCGTGGTGTTCGCCCAATTGGAGGTGGGAGGGAGAGTCGAGGGGGTGCACGCCTTCGTCGTGCCCATCCGGTCCGGCGGGGCGACCTTGCCCGGCGTCCGGATCGAGGACGACGGCCGCAAGATGGGCCTCAACGGAGTGGACAACGGCCGTATCCGGTTCGACGGCGTACGGGTGCCGCGCGAGGCGCTGCTCAACCGGTTCGCCGACGTCACCGCCGAAGGGGTCTACGAGAGCGCGATCGAGAGCCCCGACCGGCGCTTCTTCACCATGCTCGGCACCCTGGTGCAGGGCCGGGTGAGCGTCGGCGGCGCCGGGGTCAACGCGGCCAAGGTCGCCCTCGCGATCGCCGTGAAGTACGCCGACCGGCGCAGGCAGTTCACAGCGGCCTCGGAAACGGCGGCCTCGGAAACGGCGGCCTCGGAAACGGCGGCCTCGGAAGCGGCGGCCTCGGAAGGCAGCTCGCAGCCGGCTCGGCGGGAGGCTCCGGAGGAGCAGCTCCTCCTCGACTACGGCCTCCACCAGCGCCGCCTGCTGCCACTCCTCGCCCGCACGTACGCGCTGCACTTCGCCCAGGACGTCGTCCGTACGCAACTGCACGAGGTGTTCTCCGGCACCGGGGACGACCCCCGCGCGCGGCGCCTGCTGGAGTCACGCGCCGCGGGCACCAAGGCGCTCGCCACCTGGCACGCCACCAGGACCGTCCAGGAGTGCCGCGAGGCATGCGGCGGCGCCGGGTATCTCGCCGTCAACCGGTTCGCCGCCCTCAAGGGCGACAGCGACATCTTCACCACCTTCGAGGGCGACAACCACGTCCTTCTGCAACTCGTGGCCAAGGGGCTGCTCACGCATTACGCGAGCGAGTTCGAGGATCTCGACCAGCTCGGGACGGTCCGGCACGTGGCGGGCCTCGCCGTCGAGACGGTGCTGGAGAAGACCTCGGCCCACAAACTGCTGGAACGGGTACGCGATCTGCTGCCCGGTGGCGACGAGTGGGACCAGGAGGCGGGCATCCTCGACCCGGAGTACCAACTCGCCATGCTGCGCTACCGCGAGGAGCACATGCTGGCCGGTGTGGCACGCAGGCTCAAGCGCGGGATCGACCAGAAGCAGCACCCCGGCGCCGTCTTCTCGCGCGTGCAGGACCATGTGATCGCGGTCGCCCGGGCCCATGTCGAACGGCTGGTGCTGGAAGCGTTCGTCGACAAGGTCCGTGTGCAGCCCGAGGGCGGCAACAAGGCTGCACTGAGCCTCCTGTGCGACCTGTACGCCCTTTCGACGATCGAGGCGGACCGGGCCTGGTTCATGGAGCACGGCAGGCTGACCGTGCAGCGCTCCAAGGCGGTCACCCGCGAGGTCAACGGCCTCTGCCGCAAGGTCCGGCCCCTCGCCGTCGACCTCGTCGACGCCTGGGGAATCCCGTCCGAAATGCTGCGCGCGCCGGATCTGGTGGGCTGATCCGGGGGCGGGCGAGTGGCCGACCGGACATCGACGGCACTCCACGGGCGCGCCGGACCGGGCCGCTCGCCCGACTACCGGCCCGCCGTCGCGATCCCCGCGTCCCCCGTCACCGACGTCTCGCCGTAGGCGAGTTCACTCGCCAGCAGCGCGGCGCCCACGACCCCCGCGCGGGGGCCGAGCCCGGACATGACGATCGGCAGATTGCCGGTGGCGAGGGGAAGCGAGCGTTTGTACACGACGCTGCGGATCTCGGCGAGCAGGGGGAAGCCCAGCCCGGCCAGACCGCCGCCGATCACGATCATCGACGGGTTCATGAAGCTGACCAGCGTCGCGAGCACCTGGCCGACCCGGTGACCGCCCGCCCGGACCAGGCCGACGCTCGTACTGTCTCCGCCGTTCGCGCACTCCGCCACGTCCACGGGAGTCAGAACCCCGTGTTCGGCCAGGCGTTCGGCCAGGGCGGGCGAGCGGCCGGAGACCGCTGCCTCGGTCGCGTCCCTGGCCAGCGCCACCCCGCCGAAGTAGGCCTCCAGGCAGCCGGTGTTGCCGCAGGAGCAGAGGGGGCCGTCCGCCTCCAGCTGGATGTGCCCGATGTCGCCGGCGCATCCCTCCGCACCCCGGTAGATGCGGCCGTGGTGGTGCATTCCGGAACCGATGCCGCTGCCGATCTTCACGAAGAGCAGATGGTCGACCGTTCTGGCGACCCCGCTGTGCTGCTCGCCGAGGGACATCACGTTCACGTCGTTGTCGACCACGACGGGGCAGGAGTGCGCACGGGCGAGGGTGTCGCGTACCGGGAAGCGGTTCCAGCCCACCATGATCGGCGGCGAGACGGGGACTCCCTCCCGGAAGCTGACCGGTCCCGGCAGCCCGATACCGATGGCGTCGAGCCGGGTGTAGTGCCCCTGGGCGGCCAGCTCGTGCAGGAGTTCACTGACCCGCCCGAGCACGGCCACCGGTCCCGAACGGATGTCCGCCGGCTCTGAGCAGGAGGCCACCGGGGTGAGCGCGCCGTCGGTGATCTCAATGTCGATGGAGCTGGCGCCCAGATCGACGGCGGCGAACCGTACGCGGGGGTCGAGCTGGACGAGGGTGGAGCGCCGCCCGCCGCGCGAAGCGGCCGGGCCCGCCTCGCAGACCCGCCCCGCGGCGACCATGCGGTCGAGTTCGCCGAGCAGCCGAGGGCGCGGAACCTCCAGCCGGTCCGCGAGTTGGGCGCGGGACAGCGGGCCGTTGTCACGCAGGAGACTCAGCACGCGGTACTGGATGTTCACGGACTCACTTCCTCTGGACGCCCTTGAACAACAGGGGAGTTGTCGCGGGGTGTGCGCGGGGTGCGCGACGGGGCTGGACACCGTATCGCCCGGCGGGGCACGCGTGCGCGGGGCCTCAGCTGCACGGTCGGCTCCAGGTAACTTTTTCACAGAACGCTGAAAGTTGCCGCAGTCTTGGCGGAACTCCGGGACGGATCCCGGAGACGCACTCCCGCGACGCACCGGAGAGGCGACGCCCGGAACGCACCGGAGACGCAACTCCCCAAAAGGCGCTGGGGGACGCAACTCCCCTCAGGCGCCGGGGGACGCGCTCCCGGAACGCACCCGGCGACGCGCTTCCGGGAAGGCGCTCCCGGGCAGTGCTCCCGGTTCCGGGTACGGAGCTGCCCCGCCGGTTGCCCAGCGGGGCAGCTCCGTACCCCTCCCGGCCTCAGCCGGTGGCGCCTCCCTTCAGCGCCCGGGCGTCCCGAGCCAGGGCCGCGCCCGCCGCGCCGTTCGGCACCAGGGCGGTGTCGGACGCGGTGTCCGCGAAGGACTCCAGCACCGCCGCGGCCTGTGCGGTGCGGCCCGCGTCCGCGTGCGCCTCGGCCTGGGTGAGCCGCACGGACAGGCGCTGCTCACCCTGCGCCGTGATCAGACCCTCGGCCCGCATCCTGGTGATGAGCGAGCGGACGTCGGCGTAGGAGGTGCGTGTCGTGAACGACACCGTTCTCGTGGTGGTGTTGCCGGCCCGGTCCCGGCCTCTGACCGTCAGGTCGTGGCTGCCGAGCGGGAGCCGCCACAGCTCCAGGGCCTGCCCCGAGGTGACGGGCGCACCGTCCAGCGTGGCCGTCGCGGTCGCCCCGCCGGACACCGTGTCCTGTGCCGAGAAGACCGGCGTCAGGCGACCGGAGTCCCCGTAGACGCCGTTGGCGTCGGCACCGCTCACCGCCACCGTCGGTCCGGTCCGGTCGATGCGTACGGTGAGCGAACCCACCGCCGACACGTTGCCGCCGTTGTCGGTCGCCCGGTAACGGACGGTCGTGGCGCCCTCGGCGGACAGGGTGACGGCCGAGTTCGCCGCCAGCCAGGTGGTTCCGCCGTCGACCGAGTACTGGCGGCTCGCGACCGTGCCGTTGTCGGTCGCCGAGACGGTGAGCGACACGTTGCCGGTGTACCAGCCCTCGTCACCGTTGGGGCGGGGCGGGTTGAGCGTGGCGGTGACCGCGGGAGCGGTCTTGTCCGCGACGCCGGAGCCCTGGAAGGTCAGCGAGTCCAGTTCGACCCCGCCGGAGCTGGTGACGAAGACCTCACCCGTCCCCGAAGGGGCTTTCGCCAGAGAGGTGGTGACGGTCTGCCAGCCCTCGCCGGCCGGTACGGACACGGTGGCGAACGGTTCGGCGTCGGCCGCGCCCCAGCGCAGCGCCAGGGTGCCGGCGCCACTGGCACGGGTCTGCACCCCGGTGATCCCGGCGAACGACACCGGGTCGTACGCGATCCAGTCGCCCGCCTCGAAGGAGGTCAGCTTGCGCTGCCCGGACGCCGTGGTGTCGTCCGTGACGGTGACGCCCTCGGAGGAGTCGTAGTGCTCGGCCTGCATGAGCGCCGGGTTGAGCACCACCTGGGCGTCGGTCGTGGCCGCCGGGACACCGCCCGCGCCCCTGTCGGTATAGGTGATCCCGAGGACGCCGAAGACGTTCTCGGTGTCACCGTGGCCCGCGTCGGCCGGGGTCACGATGCCGCCCGAGCAGCCGGTGCCGTTGTTGACCGGATGGCCGTGCTGGTTGTGTCCGAGTCCGAAGGTCCAGGCCGCCCTGGCGCAGTCCGGCGTGGACCCGTCCTCCGGGTCCTCGACGGCGATGCCGTACGGCACGGCGTCGCCCCAGTTGAAGAACCCGCCGTTGGCCGGAGAGGTGATCCGCAGGGTCGGAGCGGTGTTGCCCACCGTTATCTGACGACTCGTCAGGCCTATTTTGCCCTGCGGGTCGGTGACCCTCAGCCGCGCCTCGAACTGCCCGTTGTCGGGATACGTGCGGCTCGCGGTGGGACCGGTGGCGTCGAAGGTGCCGTCGCCGTCGAGGTCCCACTGGTAGGTGAGCTCACCGTTCTCCGGGTCGCTGGAGCCGGTGGCGTCGAAGGTGACCGCCAGCGGTGCCTGACCGGACGTCCTGTCGGCCTTGATCAGCGCGGTGGGCGCCTTGTTGCCCTCGGCGTAGTCGATCCGGTAGAGGCCCGCGTCGGGGTTCTGCCGGAAGAACCCGTCGCCGTAGTCGAGGACGTAGAGAGCGCCGTCCGGACCGAACTCCAGGTCCATCGGGTTGTCCCACGGCGGGATGCCGTTCTGTGAACGCTCGCTGTTCGGAAGGAAGTTCTCCAGCGTGCTGACGGGGCCGTCCGGTCCGTCGAGCGTGAGGGCGGCGACGTAGTCCTGCGAGAACTCGCCGAAGAACGCCTTGCCGTCCCAGTACTCGGGGAACTTGCCCGGCGCGGGGTTGTCCGCGTCGTAGTGGTAGACCGGACCGCCCATCGGGGCCTGGCCACTGGGGCCGCCCGGACCGCGGAAGGAGGTCAGCTCGGGCCACGGCTGGTCGGTGTCCCGGTCGCCGTACCAGAGCGTGGCAGGCGTGGCCGCCGGCAGCGTGGTCAGACCGGTGTTCCAGCGGGAGTCGTTGACCGGCGCCGAGCAGTCGAAGGCCGCACCGGGTGTGAGGGTGGCGTAGTCGAAGTCCCGGTAGGGCCTGGTGTTGTCACCCGTGCAGTACGGCCAGCCGCTGTTCATCGCCTTGGTCGTGGTCTGCCATTCGACGTACCCCATCGGCCCGCGGTTCGGGTCGGCGGTTCCGGCGTCGGGGCCGTAGTCGCCCCACATCACGGCGTTGGTCTCGGGGTCCACCGCGAGACGGTAGGGGTTGCGCAGACCCATGACGAAGATCTCGGGACGGGTCTTCGCCGTGCCCGGCGGGAAGAGGTTCCCCTCCGGGACGGTGTAACTCCCGTCCTCCTGAACGTGGATGCGCAGGATCTTGCCCCGCAGGTCGTTGGTGTTGCCCGAGCCGCGCCGCTCGTCGAGCCCCGGGTTCGCGCCTGCCGAGTCGTTGATCGGGTTGTAGCCGTTGACGTTCGGGCCTGACGCCGGAGTGTTGCCTCCGGTCGAGAGGTAGAGGTTCCCGTCGCCGTCGAAGTCCACGTCACCGGCGACGTGGCAGCACTGGCCGCGGTTGGTGTCGACCCGGATGATCTCCTGTGCGGTGGAGAGGTCGAGACTGTCACCGGTCCACTTGAAGCGGGTCAGGGTGTCGTACCCCTCCCACTGCTTCCAGTACGAGTCGTCCTGCCCGGCGGTCAGCTGGAGCGGCGCGGAGCCGGCCGGGGTGTTCAACGGCGGCGAGTAGTACAGGTACACCCACTTGTTGGTGGCGAAGTCCGGGTCGAGCGTGACCGTCTGCAACCCCATCTCGGAGTTCTGGTACACGTCGACGTGGTTGACGACCTTCGTGACACCGGTGCCGGGGTCGGTGAGCCGCAGATCGCCGTTGCGGGCGGTGTGCAGGACCCGGCTGTCGGGGAGTACGGCGAGGTCGATCGGCTCGCCGACCTCCTTCGTCAGGGTGGCCTTCTCGTAGTTCGACCAGTCCAGGGCGTGTTCGTGGTCCGGGTGGGCCTCGGCGGCGGGCGCGAGGGCCACACTGCCCAGCGCGGGCATGGCCACGAGCAGGACCCCTGTGATCAGACGTCTCAGGGTGCGTCGCACGGTGATGAACCTCCTCGATCGCTGGCGGAATTGAGCGGACGGGGGAGGCGCCCCCGCGCGGGGTGCGCCTCCTTCCTTTTCTGGCGTCCCGTCAGCCGAGCAGCTTCTTGAGCGCGGTCAGGCTGCGCTCCGCGGCGCCGAACGAACCCGGCGGATTGGGGGAGGCGTTGGGCGCGGTGTCCTGCTCCCAGATGCCGAGGTGCGAGGTGCGCGGCCCGATGTCGCGGATGAACTTCTGGTACGGAAGATCACCGGCGCCGAACTCGACGATGTCGTAGCCGTTGGCGCTCGCCGCGTTGGCGTCGCCGTCCTTCATGTGGAACAGCGGGTAGCGGTAGGGCTGGTCGCGCACATAGGCGGCGGGGTCGAATCCGGGCCAGCGGTACTGGCCCACGTACGCCCAGTAGATGTCCAGCTCCAGATAGACGTGGCGCGGGTCGGTGTTCTTGAGGAACACGTCGTACAGCCGGACCGACGGCTGGTCGGTGGCGAAGGCGAACTCGCCCGAGTGGTTGTGCTGGTACAGCTTCAGACCGCGCGCGGTCGCGGCGGCTCCCCAGACGTTGAACTCGTCGGCGGCGGCCCGGTAGGCCGCGACGGTGTTGGTGTTCGAGGGCGCGTTGGCGGTACCCACGTGCGGCATGCCGAGGATCTCCGCGGCGTCCAGCTCGGCCTGGAGGTTGCTCCGCAGGTTCCCGATGCCGACGTGGCTGCCGACCGCGCGCAGTCCGTGGTCGTCGAGCAGGGTACGGATCTCCTGGAGGGTGATCTGTCTGCCCAGGATGGACGTGGACTGGGTGTAACCGGCGAACTCGATCTCCTGGTAGCCGATCCGGGCCAGCTCGGCGAGGACGACGGCGAAACCGAGCGAACTCACCTTGTCGCGGACGCTGTACAGCTGGACGCCGATGCGGTCCTTGGGGATGGGCACACCGCTCGTCGCGGCCGCCGCGGAGGTCGCGGCGGCGACCCCGGTGACGGACGCGGCGGCCAGCGCCACGGTGGTGCCGGCGGTGGCGCGCAGGAAGTCCCTGCGGTCGAAGGATTTGCGTATATGACTCACGGTCACTCCTGGGAGAAGAGGAGAGAGATACGGATCGGGGCGCGCCGCCGGCCGCTCTCCGGCGGTGCGTCGCGCGACGGGGCGGTGCGGCGACCGGGGTTCGGGGCCCGCCGCCGGTCGTGTCCCTCCGCTCAGAGGGAGGACTTGCCCGCCTCGTGGGCGTCGGCCCGGGCTGCGGCGGCGCGGGCGGCGGCCTTCTCGGCGAGGCCGGTGGCGCGGTCCTCGGGCGCCGCCTTCTCTGCCGAACGGGAGAACGACGCGGCGGGGGCGGCGGTCTCTCCGGTGACCGCGCCGCGGACGCGTGCCAGCTCACCCACCACGAGGACGGGGTTGTTGCCGGTCGCGCTGAGCCCGCCGCGCACGATCGCGTTGTCGAGCACCGCCTGCGCGGTGTTGTCGGTGACCGCCAGGTCCCCGCCGAAGTACGAGGCTCCCGCGCAGGATCCGAGCAGCCCGTCACCGCCGAGCTGGAGGCTGTCGGAGTTGCCCGTGTACGTCGCGGCGCCGTAGACCTCGCTCGCGCAGAACACACCCCCGAGGGTGTTGGTGTTCACGGTGAGCGCGCCCTTGACCGTGGTGTCGTACACGTCGCTGTACTGGTTGCCGACACCCGTCAGCGAGGCGCTGAGGGTACTGCCCGATACGTACAGCTCGCCGGCCTCGGTGGTGACGTTTCCGCCGAGGGTCGAGTCCACCGCGTAGACGAACCCGCCGGTTGCGTCGACCGCCTTGAGGCTGCTCTTCTCCAGGTGCGTGCCGAACGCGGAGGTGGTGGTCAGCGCCCCCTTGACGGTGGTGCCGGTGAGGTCCAGGTAGGCGTTCTCACCGACGGTCACCGTGCTGTTGAAGGTGGCACCCGTGGCGACGAGGTCGGCTCCGGCCTCGACGGTCACCGTCCCTCTGACCTTCGTGCCGGTGAGGGTGCAGGACTTACCGGCCGGAACGACCAGGTCGTTGGTGACGGTCACGGCCCCGCCGTCGCCGACGCAGGTGGTGTAGAGCGCTGCCTGGGCGGAGCCGGTGAAGGCCACCAGGCTCCCGGATGCCACCAGTGAGGCCGTGGCGATGAGCGTACGAATCTTCATGTCGCTTCCCTTCCGCTGTGTTCACGGCAGAGTCGGTGACCCGGCCGGTTCGCCGTGTTTCGACGGTGTGCTGAAACGAACGTGAGCGACGGCTGCCGAGGCAGCGATCGCGCTGTGCCTCGTGTCGGGCGGTGGCCCGGCCGTGGGGGAGAGAGCTGTGGACAGGTCGGGCTCGTGGAACAGAGAGCTTCCGAGGGACACCGCTTCGGCTGCGGTGTTACCGGGACGAAACCTGTCTCGGTGCGCCGAGAGACTAGGACGCCGCGCGGAGGACTGTCCAGAGGTTCGGTACGAATCTCTGGAACTTTCTGGTGATTCATCAAAAGGTGCCAGGTTCCGGCGAAAAGAACGCCGGCGCGCCAAGGAGGGCGTTCGACGGGGTGGCGACAGAACGGAGTTCACACGTTCGCGGCCGGAAAGACGGGTGTTCGCCGAGACGACGGAGGGGCTTAGCGCGAGGGGCGGTTCGACCCATGCCCGACCGGGCGTGACGGCGCGCCGGCCCACCGCGACACCCTGAGCGCGCAGGACACCCCGAACAGCCCGGACACCCCGAACGCGAGGGACCCGCGGGACCGGGCCGGCAATGAGCTGCGCCCGGCCCGAGGTGTGGGGACCGGTCGGCGGGCGATCGACCGGGAGAGGGGAGATGGCCTCCGGACGAAGCGGAGCGAACGGCCCGCAGGTCGCGGACGGCGCTGGCGGGCGGTGCGTGCGGACGGGCGGTGGGGAGTGTGCCGGCCTGGGCGCGGTTCGGGGGAGCAGTGCGACCGGCCCGGCGAAGTTGCCCCGTCGCCATGGCGAACGGCCGACACACGCCCTAGCGGCGGACGGGGCAGGCCCGTCACCTGCAACGGGGTCGGTCAGTGGCGCGGTGTCACGATGATCCGGCGGACCGACTGCCTCGACGCGTGCAAGCGTGCCAACGTCGTCGTCCAGCCCTCCGCCGAAGGGCGCGGGGACGGGGGCGTTCCGGTCTGGCTCGGCCAGGTAAACGACCCCGGAGCCGCCGCCGACATCACCGCATGGGTCGAGGACGGCGGCCCCGGCCTCGCCGAACCACCCGGCGTCCTGGACCTGTACACCTTCCAGCCGTCACGCCGGGCTTGCCACGAACTCGAAGGCTGAACCGCCTCGGTGGGAGCGGAGGCGGTGGGGCAGGTCCGGCGGGCAGGTACCCGTCCGGCACGGCGGAGCGTACGTGCGAAAATCCCCTCGGATCGATTCACGGCGGTGGCAAGGGTGTGCCGCCTGCCGTACCCGGGGGAGGGGAGCCTCGCATGGCTTTGATGTCGTCGAGTCCGAAGTGGCCCGCAGTGGCCGGCCATCGCGACGAGTGGGCGCTTGTGGACGTGGAAACGTCCGGACTGAGTGCCGCCAGGGACCGCGTACTCTCCCTGGCGATCCTCACGCTCGACGCGCACGGCCGGCAGACGGGAGAGTTCTTCACGCTCCTCGACCCGGGCTGTGATCCCGGCCCCGTGCACATTCACGGCCTCACCCCCGCCCGCCTCGCAGGTGCCCGCACCTTCGACCAAGTCGCCCACGAGGTGGATGATTTGCTCCGAGGGCGAGTGTTCGTCGCCCACAACGCGCAGTTCGACCACAACTTCCTGTCCCACGAGTTCGCCCGTGCCGGTGCCGAATTTCCGGCGGGCAGACGCCTGTGCACCCTGGCCCTCAACCGTCTGATCGGACCCCCGACGGCCGATCTCAAACTGGGAACGCTCGCCGCGCACTACGGCGTGCGCCAGCAACGGGCGCACGACGCGCAGGACGACGTACGGGTGCTCTCCGGAATTCTGCGCGGCTCGCTGGGCGCCGCCGAGCGACTGGGCCTGTCTCTGCCGCTCCTGGGCGGACCGACCCGTCAGGTGTTCAGGCCGCGCATCCCCAAGACCCCCTGCGCCTACCGGAATCCTGGCCGCCTTGAACGCGGACATCCCTTGGTCCAGGGCATGAAGGTGTCCATCAGCGGGGAGACCCGGGTCTCCCGTGAGGAACTGGTCGCCCGTTCGGTGGCAGCCGGACTGAACATGATGACTTCGGTCAGTGCCCAGACCAGCGCCCTCGTCACCAACGATGCCAACACCTCGTCGGACAAGCTGCGCCGAGCCGCCGCCGAGGGAGTCCTCCTCGTGGACGAGCCGACGTACCTGCGCCTGCTGGAGGACGTGCGTCCCGGACAGGCCAAGGGCGCCGCTCGCCCGGCCGGCACGGCCCGGAACTCCGGGGGGACGAGGGCGGTGGCACCGACATCCGGACCGAGCCTTCCCGCGCCACGCCCTCCCGAGGCGACGCCGGTCTCCCCGGCGCCCACGGCAGGGAGGGCCCGCCCCCTGGCCGGGCGCAGGGTCCTGGTCCTGGGCGGTACCCACGACGAGGCAGCCGCGGTACGCGGTCGCGCCGTCGCGCACGGGGCTTCCGCAGCGGTGAACCTCTCGGCCAGTGTGACCGATGTCGTGATGCTGCGCGGCGGCGAGGCCGACAAGCGGCGGAGTCGCATCGCCACCCTGGGCCTGCGCGTGCACGACGCCGAATGGATCATGGCCGACGAACCGGCCCTCACGTCCGCGAACCCACCGAGCGTGGCCGGGACTCTCCGGGACGGTGCGGAGGTCCTGGTCCGGGGGGCCGTCGTCGATCTGCCGGACACCGGCGCGCCGTGGACGGTGTCCGCGACATGGGGGCAGCACACCGCCTGTGACGTCGATGTCGTCGCGTTCGCACTCGACACCCACGAAAAGGTGCCGGGGGACGAGGACTTCGTCTTCCACGGGGCCCCGGAGCATCCGGACGGCACGGTTCGGCTCGCCGTGGACAGCCCGACGGGCCAGGCCGTCTCCGTCGAGCCGGAACGTCTGCCCCTGGAGATCCGCAGAGTCGTCATCGCCGCAGCCATCGACGGTGCCGCGACGTTCTCCGAGGTCGGGGCCATCGAGATCACGGCCACCTGCGGGGTCGGCTCGGCTCCGGCCGCCCGGGCCACTCTCGACGCCGCCACCACCGAACGCACCATGATCCTGGCCGAGATGTACCGCCGGGGCGACGGCTGGCGCCTGCGGGCCGTCGGGCAGGGATACGACCATGGCCTGGCCGAACTCGCCCGTGGCTACGGTGTCGACGTCGCCGGATGACGCGTACGGCTGCGGCTGAAGCGCCCGCACCGCCCACGAGGGGACGGGGCGGGCGCGGAGCTTCGGGGGGCATCGATCCCCGAAGACCGGTTGGCGCTGCCAGGAATTATCGAGGGCGGGAGGGGACGGCGGGAGGGGACGGTTCTTTCACGGACTGTCCCGGAGAGGTAATGGGCATGGCGGAAAGGGAAGCCGGGGATTCCGCGTTGTCCGACCGGGAATCAACGACAACGACGAGGGAGTTCGGGCAATCCTCCGAACCGCGATCCGGATTTCGCTCCCTGCTCATGGTCGGGAGGGGGCGAGCCGAAAGTCAGGGTGGCGACCCCCCGCTCCGGAGGGACACTACGGCGTGCGTCGTACGTGACCGTTCGTACACGAGGTGTGCCGAATCATGTCCTCGGTTCAGGGTCAGCCCTTGCGACTGCGCCGGACCCGGACGGCCGCGCTGAGCAGGGCGATTCCGCCGAGGACGAGCACCGCGCTGGCCAAGCCCTGATTCTCCGGAAAGGCGTTCACGATGAAGAAGCTCTCCTCCGGGTCCTTTCCGGTCATCCTCTGGACCACGGGTGCGATCCCTTGTAAAAGCATGAGTACGCCACCGATATCGAGAATCCAGAGCATCGATTCAGTTCCTCTTCCCCGTGCGGCGACCGTTGGTCTATCGTTCCCGCGTGCATCGTAACGGCGTTCCGGGTTCTTCGGAGCGCCTTCTTTGCGAATGCCGGCCGACATGCGGCCCCTTGACGATTCGAGAGGGAAGTGGCTTGGACGTGCTCAAGGTGCTCCACCCGACAATCGGAGCCGGAAACGGAGCCGGAAGCCGAGCCAGGAACGGAGCTGGAAGCCGAGCCGGAAGGGGAGTCATGACCGGAGCTGGGACCGCCTCATGAACGCCTACGCCCCCTTCGTCCCGCACGCCCTGGCGAGCGACGGGCTGGTGATCGGGGCGATCGTCGTCTGCGAGATCGCCTTCTGGGCCTTCCTGGCGCTGGGGCTTCTCGCCCGGTACGCCCTGCGCGCCCGGCGTCTCGGCGCGGTGCTGCTGCTCTGCGTACCGCTCACCGACCTCGCGCTCGTCGCCTTCTCCGTCGCGGACCTGCGTTCCGGGGGCACGGCCGGCGCCACGCACGGTCTGGCCGCCGTCTACCTCGGGGTCTCGATCGGCTTCGGCCCCGAGATCGTGCGCCGAGCCGACGCCTGGTCGGCCCACCGGGCCGGCAGCGGCCCGGCTCCCGCGAAGCCGCCGGAGTCCGGGCCCGAACGGACCCGGTACGAATGGCGGTTGTGGCGGCGTTGCGTCACCGCGTGCGCGGTGGCTGCCGCGCTCACGCTCCTGATGTCGGTCGTCGCGGCCCCGGGCGCCCGGGCTTCAGGACTCTGGAACCTCGTCGCGCAGTTCGCCCTCGTCACCGTCGTCTGGCTGGCCGTGGGCCCGTTGCGGTACCGGCACCGCGCGATCCGGGACAGGAAGCGGGTCTGAAGGCCGTCCCGGACGGAGCGGAGACGATTCTGCTGACGGGCACCCCGAGGGAGGGCCCGTCCGACGAACGGGCCCTCCCGGTCAGCGGAGGCGGAAGCGGAATGCCGAGCGGAATGCCGAGCGGAATCCCCGACGGAGCTCCGGGCGGAACTCCCGATGGACTCGCGGGCGGAAGGTCAGACGCGGTCCGCCGCGATCAACAGGTACTGGAAGGACCCGTCCTTGTACGAGTTGATGAACGCGTCCTCGATCCCCGTGACCAGCGAGGACGTGGCCCGCAGCTCCCAGTAGGGCAGCGTGTCGGGGGTGAGGTCGACGACGGCCGTGGGCACGAGACGGTTGTCGGCCATGGCGCGCAGGTACTCCCGGCGCGAGTGGATGTTGCACTCGAAGTGCGCGTTGATCTGCGAGACCCACTTCGAGGGCTGGCCGTACCGCGGGTTCCAGCAGCCGGTGATGGTCACGTAGCGACCGCCGACCTTCAGGAACCGTGAGTGCTCGGCGAAGAGGTCCTCGAGGTCGACGTACATGCTCGACTCGTTGTTCCAGGAGCCCGCGACCGAACCGGTCTCGAAGGGGGTGGCGAGCATGTTGCAGACGCGGGAGCGGACGTGGTCCTGGATGCCCAGCTCCGCGGCACGGCCGTTGGCGAATTCGGCCTGCTTGGCGGAGAGCGTGACACCCTCGACCGTACAGCCGAAGCGCTGGTGCGCCATCACCATCGAGCCGCCCCGGCCGCAGCCCGCGTCCACCAGGGTGTCGTCCCGCCCGATGTCTCCGAGGTGCCCCAGCAGGTACTCGGCCTGGGCCGACTCCAGCCGGTGGAGTTCGGCGATCAGCTTCTTCTCGCTCTCGCTGTCCTCGGGGCCGCCGAGTGCCGCGTGGTCCACGTCGCCGATGCCGTAGTGGTGGTGGTACAGGCCGTCGACATCGCCGAGGCGCAGGTTCACGGGCCTGGCCTCCCCGTCCCAGTAGCGGGCGATGTCCCCCTGGTAGGGGGACGCCGGGCCGGCCGACGCCGGGCGCGGGATGCGCAGCGAGGAGGGGGTGGCCGTGAGTTCGGTGTGCGTCACTGAAAAATCCGTTCTTTACCAGAAATCGGGCAGTCGGTAGCGGAAGGTGTTGGTCCGGTGCCAGTAGTGGTTGCCGTCGACCCATGCGGCCACGCCCCGCAGGAAGCGCTGCACATGGGGGGAGGGACACGCCTCGGTCAGGGCGGCGGCCTCCGACTCGAAGTCGTGCATGAGGTCGTTGTGGACCTCGACGGACTTCAGGTAGGCGTCCCGTTCCGAGAGGCCCTCGCGTTCGGCGATCACCACCGGCAGGTTCAAGTGGTGGCCGGGGGAGTCGAGTTCCTTGGTGTAGGAGTACAGGTCGTTCACGATGGTCGTCGCGTTCCCGGCGAGGGCGATGACCTTCTGCATGGCGGCTTGTGCGTGCAGGTCCGCCGGCAGTTCGTAGCCGCCGACGGTGTCGGTGATGGTCGGGCAGGGGCGGAAGTTGTTGAACTGGCGCATCGCCAGGTACTCCCACACCTCCGGTACGTGGTCCAGCTGCGCCCAGGCCGCCTCGGCGAGGTACCCCAGGTGCAGCCGCGCCATGTCGTGCCGGAGCCGGTCCGCCTGGGAGGCGCTGGCCGCCCGGACGAAGTACTCCATGGCGGAGTGGTACGCCCGCCGGGGCGCGTCGGCCTGGAGCGAGGCGGCCCACGAAGGCTGGTACTCGGCGGTCGTGTACAGGGGATCGAGGGCGGTGTGCGCCAGCAGAAGACGCTCCCCGAGGCCGTCGGGCGATCCCCCGTGGTCCTCGCAATAGCAGTCGTCCACCGCGTTCTCGGCCACCATCAGCCGGGTGGCGAGCATGAGGTGGTCGACGGTGGGTGCGTCCGGATGGCAGGCCACCATGTAGCGGCCGACGGAGAAGCCGTCGAACTCCTTCTCCCAGTCGTCGGGGAAGAGGCTGACCTCGTCCACGGCCCAGGCCTTGATCCGCCTGCTGACCTCCTCGACCCGCTCCGGATCAGGCTCGGGCACCGGGTGGTAGTAGAGGCCCGGTACGGGCGTACCCTCCGCCGTGTCCACCGCCCCCGCCACCGCCACCGCCACCGCCGCCGCCGCCGACACCGGCAGCGGCACCGGTGGAAGCGGAGTCGTCGGCAGTGAAACAACCGCCGGTACCGGCGGCTCCTCCCGCAGGAACAGGCGGAGGCCCGCGGTGCCCAGGCCGTTGGGACCGCGCAGAAGGCGCTCCAGAACGGCGTCCCGCTCGGAGACCGCGACCGGCTCGGGCGGCGAGGCACCGGGTGCATCGGCTGCAGCGGGTACAGCCGGAACAACAGGTGATACTGGTAGGGAGATCGCGCCGGGTGCACCCCCGGTGGCGGCCGGGGCATCGTGGTCGCCGGCTGCGGCGGAGGCGAGCACGTGCGCCCCGAAGTGGGCGGCGGCCTCCGGCAGGCTCGACCGGGGCGGAGGCAGCTCGGGCGCTGGCATCCATGGCTCCTTGGGGTGGAATGGGGGGCGGCTGTCCGAAAACCCTCCGGGGCACGCGCGACCGCCCCGGGGCTCCGGGGGACGTCTCGACGGGCCGCCCCGTCGGGGCAGGACCTCGGGGCGAGGTCCGGCGGATCACAGCCAGGGGCGACCGACCCCGACCCGCCGGAACACCGCCTACCTGGGCCAGTGGGCGATCTGTACGTTCTCCAGCACGCCGACCGCGTCCGGCACGAGGATGGCGGCGGAGTAGTAGGTGCTCACGAGGTAGGACGTGATCGCCTTCTCGTCGAGGCCCATGAAGCGGACCGACAGGCCCGGTTCGTACTCGTCCGGCAGACCGGTCTGGTGCAGACCGACGACGCCCTGGTTCGCCTCGCCGGTACGCATGCAGAGGATCGAGCTGGTCTTCTCCGGTGTGACCGGAATCTTGTTGCAGGGGAGGATCGGGACCCCGCGCCAGGCCGGCACCTGCTGACCGCCGAGGTCGACGTGGTCCGGATAGATCCCGCGCGCGTTGAACCCGCGTCCGATCGCCGCGATCGTCCGGGGGTGCGCCAGGAAGAACTTGGAACCCCGGCGCCGGCAGAGCAGTTCGTCCAGGTCGTCGGGGGTGGGCGGGCCCGAGTGCGGCTGCAGGCGCTGCTTGAAGTCGGCGTTGTGGAGCAGGCCGAACTCCCGGTTGTTGATGAGCTCGTGCTCCTGGCGCTCCCTCAACGCCTCGATGGTGAGCCTGAGCTGCTCCTTGGTCTGGTTCATCGGTCCGTTGTAGAGGTCGGCGACCCTCGTGTGGACCTTCAGAATGGTCTGTGCGACGGAGAGTTCGTACTCGCGAGGCTTCAACTCGTAGTCCACGAAGGCGCCGGGCAGTTCCTGCTCACCGACGTGACCGGCGGACATCGCGATCTCCGCCTCGCCGCGATGGTTCTGCTGCCGGCCGGAGAGCGACGAGAACTCCTCCACGTGGGAACGGAGTTCGGGAGCATTGGAGAGTACGGCCGCGAAGTCGGCGCGCGACAGGGTCAGCAGTGTGCCCGAGGTCTCGGCGGTCGCGGTCTGCTCCCACCGGGCGTCCTCGTCCAGCAGAGCGTTCTCCCCGAACCGGTCGCCGTCGGCGAGCACGTCCAGAGCGACCTCGTCGCCGTACGTACCCACGCTGGTCTGGCTGATGCGGCCGTGGGCCACCAGATGGATCCGGTCCGCCGGCGCTCCGCGCTCGACCAGCGTCTCGCCGGCACGGAAGTCGCGCTGCACGCACCGGTCGGCGAGCGCGGTCAGCACCTCGACGTCGTCGAAGCCGCGCAGCAGTGCCAGTTCACCGAGTTCGCGTGGGATCACCCGGACGTCGGCGCCCTCCTGGACGAACTCGATGGTCCCGTCGCCGACGGTGTAGGACAGACGACGGTTCACCCGGTACGCGCCACCCTGGGTCTCCACCCAGGGCAGCATGCGCAGCAGCCAGCGGGAGGTGATCTCCTGCATCTGCGGGGCGGACTTGGCCGTATGGGCGAGGTTGCGGGCAGCCGCCGTGCTCAGGCTGGACTGCTTGGGCAGCGCCAGCTGCTCGTCCGGGCTCGACTCAACAGTCATCGTGCAGGCTCTCCGTGGTCAGGGCGGCGACGCGGGCATACGGACGTCACCGGGCAACAGGAGGGAAAAGGGGCAGGTGAACGGAAACCCGTCCAGACGCAGAGGACACTAACGGCCGCTGCCTCTCCCGGACCAAGGGAAGCCGCCGACATTAACTCGATACGATGATCGCGGGCCGCAGGATGTTTGACGGGCGCAGAGCGGTTTTGTCCCCCGCGAGCCGTGACGCGACCGCCGCACACGCACGGCGAGGCCGCAGCCTCGTGGCTGCGGCCTCGCTGTTCCCGCCTATCCGGCTTTCGCCGGGGGAGTCCCGTCCTGTTCGGTCCGGGAAGGCGCGGGGCACACCCGCCAGGCGCCTCGATCCGGCCCGATGCGAAGAGAAGGCCCTATGTCACCCGTCGGACTCTGCCGAGGGAATGTAGGCACCGGGCACGTTCTCGGGGGCGAAGATCTTCTTCTCGCCCGGGTACGGCTGCTTCCAGTTGTGCGTCTGGTACCAGGTGAAGTGGTTCATCTGCGCGGGGTTGGCGTAGTCGGGCACGGCGTTGGGGCCGGTCAGGTGCTGCTTGGACTTCCAGGTGTCCCACTGCGACGCGAGCGGTTCCATGTCCGCGGGCACCTTCGCGACCGGTACGGCCGCCGCGGCGGGGTCCTGGGGCGCCGGTGTGTCGAGGCCGCAGGAGGGCGCGGTCTTCAGTCCGTCGGTCAGCGAGGTCCGGTTGGCGAGCGCGTCGAACGGCCGGAAGTCCGGCTTCGCGGTGAACGCGCCGGTCATCGGGGTGGCGGCGCTGTCCTTCTGGTTCATCGGGTGGATCCCGAGGATCTGCTCGATGGTGCGGACGACCGTGATCTGCGAGTAGTAGTGGCTGTCGACGGTGGAGCGCTGGGCGTAGGGGCTGATGATCTGGATGGGGGCGCGGTGGCCGTCGACGTGGTCGAGGCCCGCCTGGGAGTCGTCCTCGACGACGAAGATCGCCGAGTCCTTCCAGTACTTGCTGTGCGAGATCTCGTCGACGATCCTGCCGACCGCGAGGTCGTTGTCGGCGACCTGTGCGGCCGCGTTCGCCGGGCCGCCGGTGTGGTCGCTGGAGAGCCAGAACATGTTCAGGTTCGCCGGGCCGTTCTTCTCGAAGTCCTGCTTCCAGATCCCGTAGCGGTAGACGTCCGGGACGCTGGTGTCGAACTTCGGGAAGCCGTGGACCGACACGTCGTTCAGTGACGGGATCGGCGAGGACGAGACCATGGAGTAGGCGGTGTCCTGACCGGTCGCCTCCATGTTCCTGCTGTCGCAGTACAGGTTCTGCCAGCTGGCGTCGGCCGGCTTGGTGAGGAACTGCTGGAACTCGCCGAAGTCCCGTACGGACTTGCCGGCCGCCTGGGCGCCGGTCCAGAGGAAGCCCGTCCGCTGGTGGCCGAGGGCGTCGTCCTCGGTGTCGTAACTGCGCAGGTACTCGCCGGCCGAGGACTCCGTGTACTCGGGGTTGTCGGCCTGCATCAGCCAGTTGTGGCCCTCGGCGGAGTTCGTGCCGATGTCGTAGGTGTTGTCGTACAGGCCGAACTCCGAGGCCAGCGCGTGCTGGTTCGGTGTCACGTTCTCACCGAACTGCGTCAGCGACGGGTCGCCGTTGCCCTCGGGGATGTCGCCGAACACCTGGTCGTAGGTCCGGTTCTCCTTGACGATCATGAAGACGTGCTTGATCGTCGAGGGATCGCCGAGCCGCGTGGGCACCGGCACCGGCTTCGCCTTGCTCTTGTTCTTGGCCACCTCGACCGCGCCCTCGGTCCAGCCGTTCTGCTGGAAGACCTTGGCCGTCTCGGACTTGATGGTCCTGTCGCTGGGCAGCGTGAACCGCGTCAGGCTCGACGTCGTGTCGTGGGTGGCGTGCCCGGCGGCGGTGGTGGTGCGGCGGGCGTCGATCCCGCGGGTGTGGGAGACGACCACCTCGTGGCCGACGGTGGCTATCTCCGACGGGAAGTAGTCCGTCGGGAGCAGGCCGACATAACTCACCGGCTCCTGCGGGCTCGTGTAGCGGTAGACGGCCACCGCGTTGGCCCGGCCGAGCGTCACCAACAGGTGCCCGTCGCCGGTGAGTGTCACCGCGTCGGGCTCGTACCCCACCGATGCCTCGGGCCACGGACGGGTGGCGATGGTCTGGACGACCTTGTCGTCGGAGGTTTTGATGACCGACACGTCGTTGGTGGCGGTGTTGGTGACGAACACCGCCCCGCCCTTCGCGAACAGCGCGGTCGGGTGCAGCCCGACCTCGATGCTCCGGACGGCGGCCGCCGGCTTGCGCAGGTCGATGACGCTGACCGTGCCGGTGGTGGTGGCACCGGTGGCCGGGTCGGCCGGTACCTGGGTGCCGTACGAGTTGATCGTGGTCTCGCCGGCCCTGGCGGTGCGCCCGCCCTCGTTGCTGACGTAGAGCTTGCCGGCGGCCTCGACCAGGTCGCGCGGTGCGTTGCCCACCGCCCAGCTCTGCTCGACGGCCCCGGTCGTCGCGTCGATGGCGACCACCCTGTTCTGCCCGTTGACCGCGGAGTACACGGTGGAGCCGTCGGCCGCGAACACCGCTTCGCCCACCAGCGCGTGCTTGGCGCCGTCCGCCGCGATCGGGACCGACGTCGGGTTGGTGACGGTGCCGTCGGGGTTCACGTCGAAGCGTGTGTAGCCGTCGGTCTGGCCCAGCCACAGTTGCTTGCCGTCGGGTGAGTACGTCGGGCCCTCCTGGCCCACGGCGGTGCTGTCGATGCGCGGAGTGGAGGACGCGGCGTTTCCGACGAGCTGCTGGACCTTCCAGCTCTTCAGGTCCACGATCGACAGCGCCGCCCCGCCGTCGGTGACCGAGGCCGCGAGGTGCGTGCCGTCCGGGCTCACCGAGGACGACATGATCTTGCCGCTCTCGAGGACGAGGCGGTCTCCGTACGGGGCGAGGTACTGGTCGCTGGAGATGACCTGGCCCCGATGGGTGGTCTGGCCCACCTGCTCGGTGCCGAACTGCCGCGTCGTCGCGTACGCGGTGCCGGCGACGGCGACCGCGAGGACGGTGATGCCCGCCGTCAGGGGTATCCGGCCGACGCGTTTGCCGAGCAGGCCGGAACGGCCCTTCTCGACGCGCCTGCGTGTTACCTGCATGGAGCTATCCCTTCGTCGTTCCGAGCAGTTCGACATTGCCGTCGAACTGCCAGAGGGGGTTCGGGGTGTCCCCGTTCGGGGACCGCACCAGGAAGTAGCCGTTCACTTCCTTGGGCCCGTCGCCGTCGGCCATGTACCGCCCGTCCGGAGTGACGTCGAGCTGGTAGACGGCCGTCCCGGTGGCCTCTACGTCCGGGAGGTGCCAGGAGACGACGCAACGCCAGTCGTTGCCCGCGCCCTGAGCGCCGTCCCCGACGGCACCCTTGGTGCACGCCGCCGTCGCCCTCAACCGCGCCTCCGTGACGTCGGGACGGTGGAGTTCCTGCGTCTGCAGCCGGTACAGGTGGGCGAACGAGGTGGCCACCGAGCGCTGCACCTTGTCCTGCTCGATCCCGGAACCGCCGGCCGGGGTCGCCACGGCGACGACCCCGACCGTCACCGCGAGCAGTCCGGCGAGCGGCAGGACCCCGGCGGTGAAGGCTCGGCGGGACGAGCCGTCGTCCGTCGGGTTGGTGAAGTCGCGCCGCAGGAAATGCAGGTAAGCCAGAGCGGTCGCCACCACCGCCCAGACGAGGCTGACCGCCATCCCGACGAGCAGCGGACCGAGCTGTGCCGGTCCGGTGAACAGGCCGTTCCAGGCGATGAAGGCGTACCCGGGCAGCGCCAGGCGCACGGCGACGGGAAGCGGCATCATCTGGGCGAGCTGCATGGCGAGTGCGACGAGCGCGGGCAGCAGCAGGCCCATCGGTGAGCGCCCCAAGGTGACGGAGCCCAGCAGCCCGACGGCGGCGAGAGCCAGCGTCGGCGCGAGGACACAGACCCAGGCGAGCAGCACTCTGGCCGCGGCGTCCCCCGGCGTCAGCAGGTGACCGTCGAGACCGGCCAAGGGCTGGTTACCGACGGCCAGGAGCCCACCCGCCACGCTGGAGACGACCAGTCCGGCCACCAGGATCAGGATGACGGTCAGGCTGGCCAGCGCCTTCGCCGCGAAGATCCGCCGGGGCGACCGGACCGCCACCAGCAGGTGGCGCCAGGTGCCCAGCCGGTCCTCCGACGCGAACACGTCCCCCGCGACGAGCGAGGTCAGCAGCGGGAGGGCCCAGATACCGGCGAAGCCGAGCACCACCAGCGGCCCGGCCCACCCGGTGGCGTGCATCCAGCGGCCGAACAGGGTGTCGACGGGCAGCGAGCTCTGCTGACTCACCGCGGCGACGAAGAGAGCCGGTGCGACCCAGCAGGCGAGGATCACCAGGCGGATACGCCACTGGGAGAGGAGCTTGACCGCTTCGAAGCGGTAGCAGCGTGCCACCGAGACGGGGCGGGCGCCGGGAGCGCCGGCCTCGGAGGCGAGGGGCGCGGGGATGAGGGTCGCGGTCATCGGGAGGTCTCCTGCGGCTCGGTGAGTGCGAGGAACGCCGCTTCGAGCGGCGACACGACGGGGGCGAGTTCCCGCAGGGCGATGCCCTGCTCGACGAGCCGCACCACCAGGTCGTCCAGGGCGGGTACCAGCGCTCGTACCAGGAGCACTCCGTCGTCGGGCCGCTTCGCGGTGTCTTCGTCGACCTCGATCCCGGCCGTGTCCGCGGCGACGCGGAGGGCCGCCTCCGGGGCCGACGTACGCACCCGGTAGGAGAGCTCACGGTTCTCGGAGGCCAGCTCGCCCAGCGGCCCGGAGAAGACGACCTGGCCGCCCGCGAGAATGGTCACCGCCGAGCAGAGCGCTTCGAGGTCGTCCATGCGGTGGCTCGACAGCACGACGCTGGTCCCTCCCGCCGCGAGCCGGCCCAGCACACCGTGCACCTGTCTCTTTCCGGCCGGGTCGAGGCCGTTGGAGGGCTCGTCGAGCACGAGGAGCCGGGGGCGGACGAGCAGCGCAGCGGCGAGACCGAGCCTCTGGCGCATGCCTAGGGAGAATCCGCGGGTGCGGTCGTCGGCGACATCGGTGAGCCCGACCTGGTCGAGCGCCTCGTCCACCGCTGAGGTCCGTGCGCCGCCGCCGCGCAGAGCGGTCAGCGCGGTGAGGTTCTGCCGTGCGGTGAGCGAGGGGTAGAGGCCCGGACCGTCCACGAATCCGGCGACGCCCTCCGGTGCGGAGAGCGCCCGCCCGACCTGCGTACCCAGGATGTCGAGCCGGCCGCTGTCGGCGACGGCCAGACCCAGCAGAAGGCCGAGCAGAGTCGTCTTGCCGGCACCGTTCGGTCCGACCAGGCCGTGGATCTGTCCCTGCGGTACCTCCAGATCGACGCCGTCCAGTGCGATGACGTCTCCGAAGCGCTTGGTGATCCCGCGAGCCATGATGGCGGGGAGAGTGTCCATGAGTACCTTCCTCGAACGATCATCAAAAACTGTAGGGCTGATACACGAACCCTTCAGGGGCAGGGAGTTGAACGGACCGGGAACGGAACGCGGCCGTCCGCGACCGCTCCGGTGGCTTCCCTCCGTCCGTGGCGAAAGCGCCGACGGCACCGGAGGCGGACACCGCGCGCTCCTTCGGCCGGGGGAGGGCCCGGCTTCCCCCGGTGTCCCGCCTCTCCTGCTCTCCGGGCGGCCGGGCGTTCCCCGGCTGCGGAGCCACGGCCCTTACCCGTCGGGTAATTGACCCTCTCTGCGGGTCGTCGACACGCTGTGCGAACCGCTCGGCCCCGCGTCCACCCGGACGCGTACGCCGACGGGACCTCCCCTCGTGAACGATCAGGAGTCCGACCCGATGACCACCGAGACCGACCGCGGCGCCCCGACACTTCCGCCGCCCGCCCTGCCGCCCGGGGAAAAGGGCGTTCCGCACCGGCTGATCCTGCCGGTCGTGCTGGCCGGCGTCTTCATCACCACCCTCGACTTCTTCATCGTCAACGTCGCGATCCCCTCGCTGCGGACCGACATCGGAGCGAGCTCCGCCGCCGTCGAATGGGTGGTCGCGGGGTTCGGGCTCGCGTACGGCGTCGGGCTGATCACCGGGGGGCGCCTCGGCGACCTCTACGGGCGGCGCAGGATGTTCCTGCTGGGCCTGGCCCTGTTCACTGTCGCCTCGCTCCTGTGCGGCATCGCCCGGACCGGGGACTTCCTGGTCTTCTCCCGGGTCCTCCAGGGGCTGGCCGCGGCCCTGCTCGCCCCCCAGGTCCTGGCGCTGCTGAGTACCGTCTTCACCGGGGCGGCCCGGGGCAAGGTGTTCGTCGGCTACGGCCTGGCCATGGGACTGGCGGCCGTTTTCGGCCAGTTGATCGGCGGTCTGCTGATCGAGGCCGACATCGCCGGCTGGGGCTGGCGCTCCTGCTTCCTGGTCAACGTGCCGCTCTGCTCACTCATCATCGGTCTGACCCTGAAGGTGGTACCCGAGGCCCGGGCGGAGGGCCGGCCGAAGCTCGACCTCGCGGGCGTCGCCCTCATCACCCTCGCCCTGGTCGCCCTCGTGCTGCCGCTGGTGGAAGGCAGGGATCAGGGCTGGCCCGCGTGGACCTGGGTGTCCTTCGGCGCGTTCGCCGTGCTGCTCGCCGTGTTCGTGGCCGTGGAGCGGACGATCGCCGCGCGCGGCGGATCGCCGCTGGTGAACATGGAATTGTTCGGTGACCGCGCCTTCGTCGTCGGTCTCGCCCTTCAGTTGGTCTTCTGGACGGGCCAGGCGTCGTTCTTCCTCGTACTCGCCCTGTACCTTCAGGACGGCCGTGGCCTGACCGCCCTGGAGGCGGGCCTGCTCTTCGCCGCGATCGGCGCCGGGTACCTCCACACGTCGATGAACGCCTCGAAGTACGCCGCCCGTCTCGGCCGTCAGGTGCTCGCCGTGGGGGCCCTGCTCATGCTCGCCGGCCTGGTCGTCATCGGCCTCACCGCCGACCGGCTCGGTACGGACGGCAGCACCGCGTGGCTCGTCCCAGGACTTGTGGTCGACGGCGCCGGCATGGGCCTGGCGGTCGCACCCCTGGCCTCCACGGTGCTGGCCCGGGTCGGCCCGCAGTACGCCGGGGCCGCCTCCGGCGTACTGACCACCGGCCTGCAGATCGGCAACGCGATCGGCGTGGCGGCGATCGGCGTCGTCTTCTTCGGAGCCCTCGGCGAGAACCCCGCGGCGGCGTCCTATCCGCACGCCTTCACCCGGGGAATCGTCTTCCTGGTGGCGGTCGCCGCCACACTGGCCCTGCTGGTGCAGGCCCTGCCGCGCACGAACGCCCCTGCCGAGTGATCCCCACCGACCTCCCGGAGCGGCGGCCTGCCGTGACCCCGGGGCCGACCGGAAGAGAACCCCACATGAGCGCGCACGCGACTCCGGAACGCTACATCGCCCTCTGGAACGAGCCCGACCCCGCAGTCCGGCGAGCCGCGGTGGCCGCCCTGTGGCGGCCCGACGGACTGCATCTCACCGCGACCCGGCGCTTTCGGGGCACCGAGGAACTGGTGGCCCGCGTCACCGAGGCGTACGACCAGTTCGTCGGCGGCCGGGCACTTCGATTCAGGCCCGGCGGCGAACTGATGCGGAACCACGGCGCGCTGGCGTTCGACTGGGTGATGACGCCCGAGGACCGGAAGGACGAGGTGCTCGCAGTCGGCTTCGACGTGGTGCTGCTGGACCGTGACGGCCGGATCGCCGCCGACTACCAGTTCAACGAGCCCCCGGAGGCATCGGAAGCACTCGACGGGCAGGCGGAGCGCCACCTGACGCTGACGGACGCGGCCCGGCTCTACCTGCCGGACGCCCGCCTCGTCGACTGCGACGGAGTGCACGAAGGCCCGCACGCCATCACCGCCGCACTCGTGGACGGCGGCGCGCGGCTCCTGGCGGGCAGCGCCTCCGCGCAGCACGACGCCCTCCGCTACCGGTGGCGCGAGGACAGCGCCGACGCGAGGGCCGACCAGGGAGCGGAGGGCGTGGACTTCCTGCTCCGCGACGGTACGGGACAGGTCAGGGAGCACCACCGCTTCACCCGGACGAGGCGGTACGCGGGGTGACCTCCGGCCCCGCGCCCCGTCCGGGCCCCGCTGCCCGGACCCGGGCCGGCCGCGGCCCCTCCACGGACGGCCCGTTCCGTCATCTCCCGCGATCCGTAACGCGGTTGTCTCCCGACCCCGCGCTGATGCAGGGTGGGGGGATGACCGAGGCGCACGACCAGCGGCAGCCGCACCGACCGGTGGGCGCACTCGTGCGCCGGTGGCGGGAACGCCGGGGCTACAGCCAGCTCGCGCTGGCCGTCCGGGCCGACATCTCCGCCCGCCACCTCAGCTTCCTGGAGACCGGCCGGTCGAGCCCCAGCCGCGACATGGTGCTGCGCCTGGGCCGGCACCTGGAGCTGGCGCCGCGCGAGAGGAACCAGCTCCTGCTGGCCGCCGGGTACGCCCCCGTCCGCACCGACTCACCGTTGGACGCGGCCGGCATGCGCCCCGTACGTGACGCGCTCCGGCAGATAGTCACCGGACACGAACCGCTGCCCGCCCTCGTCGTCGACCACGACTGGAACATCGTGCTCAGCAACAGCGGCTTCGCGCTTTTCGCCGAGGACGCGGCCCCCGAACTGCTGAGCCCACCCGTCAACGCGCTGCGACTCGCGCTGCACCCCCGGGGCATGCGGCCGCGCATCCTGAACTTCCCCGAATGGCGCGACCAGTTGCTGCTGCGCCTGGAGCGGCGGGTCGAGCTGACCGCCGAACCGGGGCTGACCGGGCTGCTGCGGGAGCTGCGGGGCTACCCGGCGGCAGGCGAACCGGACCGGCCGTCCCGCGCCGGGGGCACCGACCTCACCCTGCCGCTGCGGTTGCGGTACCGGGGCGCCGAACTCGCGCTGATCTGCACCATCGCCACCTTCGGCATGCCGCTCGACGCGACCGTCGCGGAGCTGGCCGTCGAGGCGTTCCTGCCTGCGGACGCCGCCACCGCCCAGGAGCTCAGCCGCCTCAACGCCGCCGACCCGGCCGGTCGTCCCGACCGGACCGCCGTTTTCGCGTCGGCACCGGAGTCTCCGGGCGACGTACCCGGCGTGTGAGGGACACCGCCCGGACCGGCGTGCGCTTTGATCGACGGACGAAGGCAGGCAGAACGGACCGTCGATGGAGCGCTCGGCATGACTGACGAAGAACACGCGACCGCCCACTGGCTGTTCGGCGATCAGCTCGGTCCCCACTTCACCGACCCGGCGCACGGCGGACCCTCCCGGGACGCGCCGCTGGTGATGATCGAGGCCAGGAGCGTCTTCCGCCGCAGACGGTTCCACCGCGCCAAGGCCCACCTGATCCTTTCGGCGATGCGCCACCGGGCCGCCGAGCTCGGTGACCGGGTGCGGTACGTCAAGGCGGACACCTACCGCGAAGGGCTGCGCCGGGCCGTCGGCGACGGCCCGGTGACCGTGCACCACCCCACCTCCCACGCCGCCCGGGCCTTCGTGGACGCCCTGCCCGCGGTCCGGGTGCTGCCGGCGCGCGGATTTCTCGTGGCGCACGACGAGTTCAGGAAGTGGGCGGACGGCCTCGGTACCAAGCACCTCCGTCAGGAGGACTTCTACCGCTGGGTCCGCCGGACGCACGATCTGCTGATGGAGGGCGACCAGCCTGCCGGCGGCCGGTGGAACCTGGACCACGACAACCGGGAACCTCCACCGCGCGGCGCGACCGGGCTGGGCGTCCCTGCGCCCTACCGGCCCCGGGAGAGCGACATCGACGCCGAGGTACGCGCCGACCTGGACCGCTGGGCACGCGAAGGGAAGGCCGGGTTCGTCGGCGAGGACGGACCCCGCAGATTCCCGGCCACCCGCCGCGAAGCCCTCGCGGCGCTCCGCCGCTTCACCGAGTACCGGCTCGCCACCTTCGGCGCGTACGAGGACGCGATCCTCGCCGAGGACCCGACGATGAGCCACAGCCTGCTCTCCTCCTCGCTCAACCTCGGACTGCTCGACCCCGCGGAGTGCGTCGAACGGGCGGAGGCGCGCTGGCGGTCCGGCGACGCGCCGCTCAACAGCGCCGAGGGGTTCGTGCGGCAGATCGCGGGCTGGCGCGAGTTCGTCTGGCACGTCTACTGGTACTTCGGCCCCGAGTACCGGGAGAGCAACGCCCTGCGCCACCGGGGCCGACTGCCCGACTGGTTCACGGAGTTGTCCTCGGAGGGAACCGACGCGCACTGCGTCGGCCACGTCCTGGACCAGGTCAGGGAGACCGGCTGGACCCACCACATCCCGCGCCTGATGATCCTGGGCAGCCTCGCCCTGCAACGGGGCTGGGACCCCCGCGCCGTCACCGACTGGTTCCACCGCGGCTTCGTGGACGGCTACGACTGGGTCATGGTCCCGAACGTGGTGGGCATGTCGCAGTACGCGGACGGGGGCCGCATGACCACCAAGCCGTACACCTCCGGCGGCGCCTACATCGACCGGATGAGCGACCTCTGCGGACCCTGCCGCTACAAGCCCTCCGTACGGGTGGGCGAGGACGCCTGCCCCTTCACCGCCGGGTACTGGAGCCTGCTGCACCGCCACCGCGACCGGTTCGAGCACAACGCGCGGATGAGCCGGGCCGTCCGGGGCCTGGACCGGCTCACCGACCTCGACGAACTGCTGGAGCAGGAACGCCACCGCCGGGACTGAGCGCCCCGGCACCGCGCCCGACGGCCCGAGGGCCTTTCGTTCGGACTCCGGGCCACCCGCACACGCGAAGGAGAAGCACGTGGACCAGCAGCCCGGGCGGCCCATCGGTGAAGACCCGGGAGAACCCGAGCAGCAGGCGCTCTTCGGGTGGCCGGACGCCTCCCCGGACCCCGCCTCACCGCGGGCGTTCCGGGACAGCCCGCAGGCGCGCAGGATGCTCGACGTCCGGGAGGTCTACGCCGAGCGGGCGGCCCTCGACTCCCCGCGCGGGCAGCAGATCATGGCCCGGCTGCCGGGTGTGCGCGTCACCGAGGTCGACAGTCACTGGCGCATCCCCTCGCTCCACGGCAACGACGGCAATGTCGCCCGGTGGGTACGTGTGAAGACGGAGACGCTGGTCCTCGGCGTCAAGCACACCCTCGCCACGCGTCCCAACGGCAGGTCGGCCGACTGGATCGCCCCGGGCCCCTCCAACGGCTGCGCGATGGCCTGCGTCTACTGCTACGTCCCCCGGCGCAAGGGCTTCGCCAACCCGATCACCCTGTTCACCAACATCGAGGCGATCGTGGCCCACGTCCGGCGCCACGTACGTGCCCAGGGCCCCAAGACGGAACCCAACCAGTGCGACCCGAGCGCGTGGGTCTACGACATCGGGGAGAACGGCGACTGTTCCGTGGACGCCTTGATCTGCGACAACACCGCCGACCTGATCGCCGCGTTCCGCGGCATGCCGACCGCCAAGGCGTCCTTCGCGACCAAGTTCGTCAACCCCGACCTGCTCGCCCTCGACCCCCGGGGCCGTACGAGGGTCCGCTTCTCCGTCATGCCGGCCGCGGACGCCAGGCTCCTGGACATCCGTACCAGCCCGGTCGCGACACGGATCGCGGCCGCCGCCGACTTCCTCGACGCGGGGTACGAGGTCCACTTCAACCTCTCACCCGTGGTCCTGCGCCCCGGATGGCAGCGGGACTGGGCCGAGTTGCTCACCCACCTCGACGACGTACTGCCCGCCCGCGTGAAGGAGCAGGCGGCGGCCGAGATCATCATGCTGACCCACAACCGGTCCCTCCACGAGGTCAACCTCGGCTGGCACCCCCGGGCCGAGGAGGTGCTGTGGCAGCCCGCGGCCCAGGAGTCCAAGCGTTCGCAGAACGGCGCCCTCAACGTCCGCTACTCCCGGGAGATCAAAGAGCAGTCCCTGGCGCGTCTCCAGGGGCTGCTGGAGGACCACGCGCCGTGGCTGCGCGTCCGGTACGCCTTCTGAAGCCGGTACGGGAAAGATGCCTGCGAAGCCGGACCGGAGGACCGCGAGGGCAGTCTCAGGGGCAGGTGGAGGGTCCGTGTGTGCACTGATCGGTAATCCGATTCGCTCTACTCGGAGTAACAAGATCATCATCTGATCTGCGCGGTCCCGCTCACGCGGTCCGGCGCCGCGTCATCCCCCGAAGTACCCACCCCCCCAGGAGTCACCATGCTGTCGACCCCCGACCAGAACCGGGCCTTCTTCGACGAGACGGACGACCCGTACGAGGCACACCGGCGCACCTGCCGCCAGTGCGCGGCGGACGCGGTGCCGTGTCAGGTGGCCAAGCATCTGCGACGCGCCCAGAACAACGCCCGGCGCGCCGCGCGTTCCTGATCCGGCAGCGGCAGGCTCCACGCGCGGCGGCGCACGGTCCCGAGAGCGCCGCCGCGCTCTCGGGAGGGCCGCGCGGTGGGGTTCGGACGGTCATGCCCGGAATGCGCTTTGTCGCGGCCCGTCGGGGTAATGGAGAGTGTGGTGAGCGTGACGATCTGTTGAGGTGCCCGGCGGGCCCGGCAGCTCGGGGGGAGGCGGCATGGCACGTCCTCAGTCCGAGAAGCTCGTAGCGGGAGAGTCCAACCGGGAGCCACGCGACGAGCGGAGGCGCTCGCAGTACAAGGAGCCTCCCCGGGTGGATCTCAGTCCCGAGGTACCGGCCCCGGTCCGGCTGCCGAGGAGTACCGACCCGACGTACCGGACCTTCCTGCCGCCCCCTCCGGGAAAGCGGCCTCCGACGATGGCCGAGGCGACGGTCAAGTCGCTCGGCATGCTGGCCTCGTTCGCCTGGAAGACGTACAAGGACCAGCCGGTCAGGGACGAGGAGAAGCGGCGCAACCAGGTCATCCAGGCCGAGGCGGATGCCATTTTGGCGTCGGTTCCGCTGCTTCGCACGACTTTCGACGGCTACCTCTCCGCCGTGGCGGACTACTGCCTGGTTTCCCCACCGGGGCAACGTTCCGCTTGGGACGCCCAAAGGCTGTTCGACCAGAGTCCGCTGTGGGCGCCGACGATCCGCGAAGTCAAGCAGGTGCACCAGGACCTCGCGGCCCTCGACGGCCTGCCGCCGAGCGTCGAAGCCTGCCGGCAGGTCCGCGCCAAGGCCCAGCTGCTCTGCGACCGTACGCACACGCTGCTCAAGGACGACTACCGCCACCTTCCCGTCCCGCCCGAGATCAAGGCCGGTACCCGGAGGGAAGCAGACGCGGCCTTGCGGGAGTACGCGTTCTACCTCATGTACCTCGCGGAGTTCGAGGGGATCAAGCCGAAGGTCGGCGCCTTCACGACCGTCACCCGGCCGGCTGCGTTCGAGAGGATACGTGTCGCCGCGGCCCACTCGGCGCCGGAAACGGCCGACACCATCCGGAACTGCGCGACGGAGGTGCGGACCCTGAAGGAATTCGTCGCCGCCAGGACGAAGGGCCCTGCCCCGGCCGAAGTCGTCGAAGCAGGAAGGGCGTTGGAGCAGCATCTGCTGCTCCTGGACGTCCGGAAACGGCAACGCTACTTCGGCCGGTTCTGGTGACAGGAGCGCCGTCCGGCCCCCGGGCCGCCCCCCGGGCCGCGCCGGGACCGCCCGCCTGCCGCGCAGGGACCTCCCGACCGCCCGACGGAACGCACCCGGGGGACGGACGCGCCCGCGCGAGCGGCGTCCGTCCCCCGGGCCGGGAACGTGCGGGCGATCAGCTCGCCGGCACGGTGTCCTCGAAGGTCTTGCCCGCCGCCCGGTAGGCGGCGATCTCCGCGGTGACCTGGGCCGGGCTCAGCACCTGGTCCTTGACGTGCAGCACCCAGTCGACCTTCTGGTCGTAGGCGCGCGGGGTGGTGCTGGTCTGGCCGGCGAGGTCGATCAGCCACTGGTTGAAGTTGATGGACATCGGCCGCTCCGGCAGGTAGCGGGAGTCGTGGCGGCCGAACTCCTGGCCGTCGATGTAGTAGACGATGGACGAGTTGTCGATGGTGAGGACGAGGTCGTGCCAGCCCGCGTAGCTGATCCGTGATTCGGAGTGCTGGTTGACCGCCTCCCACGGGTCGGGGCGGTAGGTCTCCCAGGACGTGGTGTAGAGGATGTTCGAGGGCTCGCCCCAGCCGCCGTTGGGCAGGTACTCGAAGTCGTACTCGGCGTAGTCGTCGGCCATCGGGGCCTTGAGGTCGTTGATCGTGAAGAACGTGCTGACGAGGTGGTCCCCGTCGGGGCCGGACTTCGGCGCGTCGGCGAACCGGACCCGCGCCGCGTAGGTGCCGTTCCGGAACTTCGTCGCCTTGGTGAGCACCTCGGTCTGCTTGGTGCTCTCCGCGGTACCGGCGGTGGAGGTCTCCAGGTTCATGATCGAGTTGGTCCCCTCCTTGGCGAAGGTGACGTTCTCGGCCGGCCAGCTCGCGCCGGGCACCCCGGGGCCGCCCGAGTTGGAGCGTACGTTCCAGCCGTGGGCTCCGATCGAAGGGTCGCTGTACGAGGTGTAGTTGAAGTCGTCGAAGAGCCGGGGCCCGGCGGCCGGCGGGTCGGTCGGATCGGTCGGGTCCGTGGGATCGGTCGGGCCGTTGCCGGCGGGTGCCGTGCCCCAGACCTGGGTACCGCCGACGGTCGCGGTGACCTTGGACCAGTTCGCGTACGAGGTCTGCCCGGAACCGAAGGAGTAGTCGTCGGCCTGGTTCAGCGGCTGCCAGTTGGAGCGGTAGAACCGCAACTGCATGTCGCCGGTGTCCGCGCCCGGGGCGAGCGAGCCGGCGCCGGCGGTGAAGCCGATCTCCAGGTACCGGTCCGCGGTGCTGGTGGGGTTGGCCAGGGTGCCGAAGGTGCCCGTGATGTTCGCGCACCCCTTGACCGCCCAGGAACAGGCGTAGGTGTACGAGGCTCCGGAGTCGGCCTTGAAGTAGTAGCGGATCTTGACCTGGGCGAGGGAGACGGAGGTGCTGCCGGTGTTGACGGCCTTGAACCAGGGTTCCGCCTGGTCGGATCCGGCGGAGCTCTGCCGGTACTGCACCGTCAGGGCCTCGCCGGCGGCGGTGGCGGGTGCGGCCGCCAGGGTGGCGCAACCGAGGCCGGCCAGCGCGGCGGCGGCCAGTGCGACCCGGACGCGGGAGACGCCGCGGCGGGGGGTGCGTGCTCTCTTGTTCGTGGCTGTGCTCGTCACCTGGTGTTCCTCTCGGGATGGTGGAGCGTGGAGGGGCGGCTCGGCACTCCCAGAGCGTCGAGCCGGGTTCTGTGGTGGTCCAGCCGGGTGCGGAATCCGTCCCAGTCGCGACCGCCGGACCAGGCGGTGTCGGCCAGGGCGCACAGCCGGGGGAAGACGAGGTACTCGGCGTGCGCCGCGGTGGGTACGTACTCGGTCCACAACTGCGCCTGGGTGCCCAGTACTCGCGCGGACTCCGCCGCGTCCCAGTGGTCGGGCGCGGGATCGGTGGCGTAGACGGTGGGCAGGTCCACGGAGAAGCCGGGCTGGCCCGGCGGCTCCTGCGGGTGGGCCGACTGCGGGTAGTCGAGGTAGGTGGAGCGGTGCGGGGCCATGATGACCGGATGGCCGTTGCGGGCCGCCGCGAGCCCGTGCTCCTGGTCGCGCCAGGCCAGTACGGCGAACGACTCCGGCAGGTCGTCCCCCGACTCGGTCCAGCCCAGCGGGCGCCTGCCGTGCTCGGTCAGGTACGCCCCGACCTGCTCCATCAGCCAGCCCCGCAGCGCCTCGGGACCGGCCAGCCCCTCGTCGGCGACGCGCCGCAGCGCCGTGGGCGAGGAGTGCCACTCGTCGGTCGGGCACTCGTCGCCGCCGACGTGGACGTACTCCGAGGGGAAGACCTCCATGACCTCGCCGAGCACGGTCCGGCAGAAGTCGAGCGCCTCGTCGTGGACGCCGAGAACGGTGTCGCACACGCCGTGGTGGTCCCAGACCTCCAGTTGCCGGTCGGGGAAGTTGCCGAGGTGCGGGTAGGCGGCGAGGGCGGCACGGACATGGCCGGGCATCTCGATCTCGGGCACGACGGTCACCCCGCGGTCGGCGGCGTAGGCGACCAGCTCCGTCAGCTCCCGGCGGGTGTACGCGCCCCCGTGCCGCACCCCGCCGACCTCGGTGAGCCGGGGGTAGGCGGCGACCGGCATCCGCCATCCCTGGTCGTCGGTGAGGTGCAGGTGCAGCACGTTGAGCTTGTGCAGGGCCAGCAGGTCCGTGAAGCGCCGCAGGAACGAGACCGGCTGGAAGTGGCGGGCCACGTCGAGCATCGCCCCGCGCCAGGCGAACCGCGGCACGTCCGTCGTCTCCACGCAGGGGATCGACCACGCCGTGCCGTGCACCGGGCCGGCGGAGAGGACGGAGGGCGGCAGGAGCTGGCGCAGGGTCTGGATGCCGTGCAGCAGCCCCTCCGGACGGGCCGCCCGCAGCAGCACGGCGTCCTCACTCACGGTCAGTCCGTAGCCCTGGGTGCCGAGGCCGGTGAGACCGGGGTCGAGCGCGAGGACCACCCGGCCGTCGTCCGCCAGGGGCAGCGGCAGCCCGGTCGCCGGGGCGAGCAGGGTGCGCAGCAGCAGGGCGGCGGGCTCGGTGCCCGGGGTCGCGCGGATCGCGGTGCCGGCGTCGAAGGTGAACCGGCCCCGTCGGAGGTGGAGCCGTAAGGGTCCCGGTACGAGGCCGAGGCCGGTGGGGGGCATGGACACGGTTTCTCCTATCCCTTGACCGCGCCACCGGTCATACCGGTGGCGACCCGTCGCTGGAGAACGAGGAAGAGTACGAGGACGGGCAGCGCGAACAGGGTGGAGGCGGCCATGGTGGCGCCCCAGTCGGTGCCGAAGACGTTCGAGAACGAGGAGAGCCAGACGGGCAGGGTGCGGTCGTCCTGGTCCTTGATGATCAGCATGTTGGCGAAGGCGAACTCGTTCCAGGCGGTGATGAACCCGAAGAGGGAGGTGGCGAGCAGCCCCGGCGCCAGCAGCGGGAAGGTGACCCGCCGGAAGGCGCCGGCCCGGGTGCACCCGTCCACCTGGGCGGCCTCCTCCAGCTCGGCGGGGATCGCGGAGAGGAAGCTGCGCAGGGTCACGATGGTGAACGGCAGCGTGATCATGAAGTAGACGAGGGTGAGGGTCGTGAGCCGGTCGAGCATGTCGGTGTCGCGGGCGATGACGTACATCGGGATCAGCAGCGCTTCCCAGGGGGCGACCTGGGCGACGAACACCATGAGGACGAAGCCCCGCCGCCCCTTCCACCGCAGCCTGGCCACCGCGAAGGCCGCACCGAGGGCGACGACGAGCGCCAGCAGCACACAGCCGACCGTGACGAGGAGGCTGTTGCGCCAGAACGACCAGAAGCCGTCGGCCGTCACCGCGTCGGAGAAGTGCTCCAGCGTGAGCGAGGTCGGCAGGAACACCGGAGTCTCGGACTGGATCTGTGACGTCGGCTTGAACGCGGTGAGGATCATCCAGTAGACGGGGAAGACGCTCAACGCGAAGACGGCCAGCGCCCCGGCGTTCAGAGGCAGTCGGCGCAGGACCACGCGGGCGGGACGGGCGCTCACAGCTCGGCCTCCTGACGGAACATCTGGCGGAAGTAGAGGACCAGCGCGCAGACCAGGACCAGCACCGTGAGGGTCGCCGCCGCGGCCCCGAGGTCGTAGCGGTGGAGGGACTGGGCGACCTGGTACGCGTAGACGGGCAGGGTGGTGGTCGCGCCGCTCGGCCCGCCCTTGGTGACCGCCCAGATCTGCGCGAAGCACCGGAAGACCCAGATCACTTCGAGGCTCAGCACCAGACCGAAGATCGGCCGCAGGATCGGCAGCGTGATGGAGCGGAAGATCCGCCAGCCGCCGGCTCCGTCGATCCGGGCGGACTCGAAGAGTTCGTCCGGGACCGTGGTCAGCGCGGAGTGCAGGGTGATGGCGACGAACGGCACCGACTGCCACACCACGAGCAGCACCAGGACGGTGAAGGCGGCCGGACCGTGCGCGAACCAGGAGTAGTTCTCGAAGGAGTCGAACCCCAGCCGGACCAGCAGCCAGTTGACCACCCCGAGGCGGGAGGAGAAGAGCCACTGGAAGACCGTGGTGGCCGCGATCACCGGACTGGCCCAGGCGAGCACCAGCCCCACGAGCACCAGGGTCCGCATCCGCTTGCCGAGCCGCTGCAGCATCAGCGCGACGCCCGTACCGATCACCATGATCAGCGCGACGTTGACCGCGGTCCACCAGAGCGTGCGCCGCGCCACCTGCCAGAACTCCCCGTCCCGCAGGATCGCCGAGTAGTTCTCCAGGCCCGCGAAGTCCGCGTCTCCGCGGATCAGTTCCGCCATGCCGTAGTGCTGGAAGGAGATCAGCAGGTTACGGGCGAGGGGATAGGCGAGCAGGAAGGCGAACCCGATCACGGTGGGGGCTATCAGCAGATACGGCCAGAGGGTGCCCGGCACGCCGCGTCGGCGCCCGCCCGCCACCCCGGCCGGGGGAGCGGCCTCAGGGGTGGCGGGGCCGGCCGGTACGGACTCCGCCGTGAGGGGGCGGCTCGCGGTCCGCGTCATGCCCGTCCCCCCTCGGACGCGGGCCGGCTCACGGGTTGAGGGTCTTGCTGATGGCGTCGGACGCGGCCTTCGCCGCCTTCGCCTGGTCGGTCCCGGTGAGCACGGCCGTCATGTACTCCTTGATCGGGTTGGTCGCCTCCACGGCCGCCCACTCGGGGGAGTTGGGCGTGGCGCGCCCCTGTGCGGCGGCCGCCGCCATCGCCGCGTTGCCCTCGTCGTCCTTGAGCACCCCGGCCAGGGAGGTCCGGTTGGGCACGTAGCTCATGGTGCGGGCGAGTTCGGTCTGCTCCTTCTCCCCGGCGAGCGCCGCGATCACTTCGTACGCCGCCTTCTGATGGGCCGAGGCGACCGGCACGATGAGGTCGGAGCCGCCGGTGAAGGTCGCCCCCGGCTTCCCGGCCGTCTTGCCGGGGATCGGGAAGAAGCCGAGCTTGCCCGCGAGCGCGGGGTTCGCCTGCTCGACGATCTTCGCCCCGCCGGGCACGGCGATGATCTGGGCGACGTCGCCCTTCGCGAAGACGTCCGCCTGGGGAGGCTTGGCCTCGTCGGAGTCCTTGGGACCCTTGCCCAGGGCCTGGAGCTGCTGGTAGAACTCCATGCCCCGGAGCGCCTCGGGGCTTTCGAGCGCGCCCCGCCAGGTGTCGCCGTCCTTGACGGCCAGTTCGCCGCCCTCCTCCCAGACGAAGCCGGCCAGGGTGTACCAGTTCTGTCCGGGGAGGTAGATGCCCTGCGTCCCGCCCTTGTTCAGCTTCCCGGTGATCTCCAGCCACTGTTCGCGGGTGGTGGGCGGCGCGGTGATGCCGGCCTTCGCGAAGAGGTCCTTGTTGTAGATGACCACGCGGTTGGCCGCGTACCAGGGGATGCCGTACTGCTTCCCGTCGACCTTCCCCGGCTCGGCGAGGCCGGGCAGCCAGTCCGCGCCCTTCAGGTCCGTCACCTTGTCGCTGAGGTCGAGCACCCCGCCGCTCTGCGCGTACTGCGCGACCTGGGTGTTCCCCACCTCCAGCACGTCCGGGGCGTCCTTGCTGGCGAGCGCGGCGGTGATCTTCTCGCCGATCCCGTCCCACTCCTGGATCTGGATGTCCAGATCGGTCCCCCGGTGCTGGGACTCGAAGTCCTTCTCGAACCGCTGGAGATAGGCGTCGGAGACGCTGTCCTTCATGATCCAGACGGTCAGCGTGGAGGGCCCGTCCGACTGGTCGGACCCGGAGGAGGAACTGTCGCACGCGGCGAGCGCACAGGTGGCCGCAAGGGCGACCGCGGCCGGGATGAAGCGGATCTTCACTGGATTCACCTCGAAAAATAGTTGACCAATTGGTCAACTGGACAACGGCGTGGGTAGAAGGTGGCATAGACCAGTGATGGCGTCAACCCTATGGGGGATAAGGGCAGTTGGGTGCGTTGTACACTCCGTGGTGTCCCATCCATCGCTTACCACCGAACCAGTTGCCCCGAAGAGGCGGAGAGGTCGGATCCATGCAGAACAGCTCCTCGGGCTCGGGTGGCGTACTCAAACGGGAGCGGGTCCGTGAACACCTCCTCGGCCTGATCGAGGTACGCAGGCCCGGAGACGCCATCCCCTCGGAACGCACCCTCAGTGCCGAACTCGGCGTCTCCCGGCCCACCCTGCGGGCCGCGGTCGACGAACTCGTCGCCACCGGACAGCTCGTACGCGAACACGGGCGCGGCATGTTCGTGGCCCCGGCCAAGATCACCCAGGAACTCGTCTCGGACGACGCGGCCTTCGTGGTGCCCCGGGCGGCCGGCGCCTGGTCCAGCAGGCTGCTCCAGCTCGACACGATCCGCGCCGGAGCGCGCATCGGCCGCAAGCTGCGCATCTCGCCCGCCGCGGAGGTGGTCTACATCGCCCGCCTGCGGCTGGTGGACGGCTCACCGATGGCGATCGAGCACCTGCACATCCCGGCCGAGCTCGTCCCCTCCCTCACCCCGCAGGAGCTGGAGGCGGGGGACCTCTACGACCATCTGCGCGAGCACCACCACGTCCACGTCGACCAGGCGGTCCAGTCCATCGAGCCGACCGTCATCAACGAGGCGGAGGCAGCGGTCCTGGACATCCCGGTCCTCTCGCCCGCTCTGCTGATCGAACGCCTCACCACCGACACGGCGGGCCGTCCCGTCGAGTACGTGCACTCCCTCTACCGCGGCGACCGCTACCGCATCGTCTCCCGGCTGGCGCTGGGGACCTCCGCCCCGCGCCCGGGGCCGGAGAGCCACCATCCGGGAATCCCGCCGGGGGACTTCGCGCACGGCGACATCATCACCTCCTCCACGACGGGAGACGCCCACTGAGTCCGCCTGCCGCCCCGGTGCGGCAGGGACGAGTACGGCCGAGGGGTGCCCCCGTAAGCCATTCAGGGGCGCGTGTTGTATCCACTCGCTCACCCTGCGTGGCGTCGGCGGTTGATCGCCCATAGCTTCGGCTCATGAGAACAAAACACATGAAATGCCTGGCGGGCGTCACTGCCGCCACGGCTACCGTCCTGGGGCTCTCCGCCGGCCCCACGGCAGCCTCCGGACACCATGAACACGTGGTGCGCCCAGGAGAATCGATCCAGGAGGCTGTCGACGCCGCACACCCGGGCGACACCGTCGTCGTCCTGCCCGGCACCTACCGCGAGAGCGTGCTGATCACGACGTCAGGCCTGACGCTGCGCGGTACGGGGGAGCGGACGGTCGTCGCACCGCAGGCGGCCGGGACCGCGCCCGCCGATCCGGCGGCCGCGCCCCCCAAGACGACGGCCGGAGCCCCCGCCCCCGCCAAGGGGCCGCGGGCGCTCAACGCCTGCGCGGCGGGCGGCAACGGCATCTGCGTCGTGGGAACCGAGAAGAACCCCGTCGACGGCGTCAGGATCCGCGCCCTGACCGTCTCCGGCTTCACCAAGAGCGGCGTCTGGTCGTCCCGGACCGACGGCCTCTCCGTCCGCCGGGTCACCGCACGTGACAACGGCACCTGGGGCATCGCCCAGGAGCACTCGACCCGCGCCGACATCCGCCGCAACACCACCACCGGCAACGGAGACGCGGGGATCTTCGTCGCGAACGCGGTCAACGAGGAGGGCGGAGCGACGGACACCGGCGGGACGACCATCGCGGACAACGAGGTCAGCGGCAACCGCATCGGCGTCACCGCGCGCCGGGTCAGGAACCTCCTGATCGACGACAACACCATCACCGGCAACTGCAGCGGGATCTTCGTCGTGGGCGACGAGTCCAAGCCCGCGGCCGGAGCCATGACGATCAGCGGCAACCGGATCGTGAAGAACAACAAGCTCTGCGCGGCCACCCCGCGCCTCTCCGCCATCCAGGGCTCCGGCATCGTCCTCACCGGCAGCGAGAACACCGTCGTGCGTTCCAACGTCATCCAGGACAACGTCGGCACCACCGACTTCTCCGGCGGCGTCCTGCTCTTCAAGAGCTTCGTCGGCGCGCTGAACACCGGCAACACGGTCAGCGAGAACCTCGTGAGCGGCAACAGCCCGGCCGACCTCGCCAACCGCGACACCGCGGGCACCGGCAACACCTTCACCGGAAACACCTGCGCCACCTCCGTACCGGCCGGGATGTGCGCCGAATGACCACTCACCGCCGCACCAGGAGGAACGAGACGGCATGACCACCGTGAGCCCCACCCCCGAGACCAGCCCCGAGACCAGCCCCGAGAAGGCCACCCTCACCTCCACCCTCGCGGCGCCCCAGGCCCACGTGGGCGCCCCGACCCCGCCGCCCTCCATGCGGCTGCGTGAGCTCGCCTTCGGAGCGGCCTGCGCCGCGGCCGTACGCGCGGCAGCCCGCCTCGGCGTCGCCGACGCGCTCGGCGAGACCCCGGCCTCCGCCGCCGAACTCGCCCTCGTCGTGGACGCCGAGCCCGTACCGCTGCGGCGACTTCTGCGGGCGCTGACCTGCTACGGCGTCTTCGCCGAGACGGAGGACGGCACGTTCGTCCACACCGACACCTCCCGGCTGCTGCGCGAGGACGACCCGCACAGCCTGCGCTACATCTCCCTGTGGTGCACCGAGCCCTGGACCTGGGACGTCTGGCCGCGCCTGGAGGACGCGGTGCGCACCGGATCGAGCGTCTTCCCCGAGACCTTCGGCAAGGGCTTCTTCGACTACCTCCACCAGGACGCCGGCGAGTCCGCGATGGTGTTCAACCGTGCGATGACCACCTCCAGCGTGCAGTCGGCCCGGGACGTCGCCGAACTCCTCGACCTGACCGGAGTCTCCTCCGTCGCCGACATCGGCGGCGGCCAGGGACACGTGCTCGCCAGCCTGCTGGAGAAGCACCCCTCCGTCCGGGGAACCCTCATGGACCTGCCCGGCGTCGTGGCCCGCGCGGACGCGCGGCTGCGCGACGAAGGCCCGCTCGCCGACCGGGTCCGGATCGTGGCCGGCGACTGCCGCGAGGACATCCCGTTCGAGGTGGACCTCTACATCATCAAGAACATCCTCGAATGGGACGACGAGAGCACCCGCAGAACCCTCGCCAACGTGGTCGCCGCGGCCCGCCCGGGCGCCCGCGTGGTGATCATCGAGAACCTGGTCGACGACACCCCGTCGATGCGGTTCACCACCGCCATGGACCTGCTGCTCCTGCTCAACGTCGGGGGAGCGAAGCACACCCGTGAGAGCCTGCTCGGACACATGTCCGAGGCCGGCCTCCAGGTGGGCGAGATCCACCCGGTCAACGCCTACCTCCACGCCTTCGAGTGCACCGTGCCGTAACCGCGCGCACCACGAAACCGCCCCGGGTCCGGCACCATGGTGCCGAACCCGGGGCGGTATCCGTTACGGGCGATCCGCTACCGCTGCCACTGGTAGAACGGCTGCGCCATCGCGTCCTTCGGACCGCGCCAGGTCTGCGGGTCGTACGGACTCACGAAGGCGGTGAGCCGGTCGCTGATGGCCTTGAACTCCGGGTGTTCCGTCACCTTGGCGATCTCCGGGCCCGGGGGACGGTCGGACTCGATCAGGTGCAGGTACACGTCGCCGAACTGGAACAGGGTGCGGCGGTGGACACCGACGAGGTGGGGGAGGTCCGTGTTGTCGGAGGCCTCGAACAGCTTCGCGATGTCCGGAGCCGAACCCGGAGCCATCCGGGCGACGATCAGAGCGTGGTGCATCTGGCTGCCTTTCGGGGCGTCAGGAGCGTCCACCGGCGGACCAGGACCGTCCATGGCCCGCCGGAAGAAGCCTAGTTGGCGGGTACGGACGCGGAGCGGCGCTCCCGGTCGCGCTGCTCGATCTTGTCGCGGATGAGCTCCATCTGGACACGGGAGTTGCGGTTGATGTTGTCGGTCATCCACGCGTCGTCCACCGGGGCGTCCGGGCGCATCGCGAAGTCCTGCCGCCAGAGCATCCGCGTACCGCCCTGGACCTCCGTGTACTCCCACCGGATGTCCATGTGCTGGAACGGCCCGGGCTCGACCCGACGGGCCTGCACGTTCCGTCCCGACCGGTCGGTGGTCCGCTCCGAGACCCAGCTCCAGATCTTGCCGTTGTCGTCGGGGTGCATGGTGAGACGGAAGGTCGTCTTCTGCCCCTCCCGCTTGAGGACCTCGACCGCCGCGTACTCGCTGAACAGCTGCGGCCAGTTCTCCAGATCGTTCGTCGTCTCCCAGACGAGATCCAGGGGCGCGGCGATGATGATCTCGTTCTCGGTGTGTCCGGACACGTCAGGCTCCTGTCACGAGGGTGTTGTTGACGAGGTCGAGGAACTCGGCGGGCGTCTTGCACTGGTCGGCGTCGGCCGGCAGTGCGTGGCCGTACCGGTTCTCCAGCACGGCCACGATGCCGAGCAGGCCGAGCGAGTCCAGGCCGTACTCCTCGAAGGACGAGTCGGGACGGCTCGCCATCTCGGAGGGGTCGGCGGTCAGGCCGGCGCCGCTCTTCATCAGGGCGGACAGCTCTTCGTACGTCAGCGATGCGGACATGAGGACTACTCCTTCTCACAGCGGGGTGTCGGTGGGGCGGCGCAGTACCAGGGCCGAGTTCGACCCCATCAGCCCGCGGCTGAGCACGAGCGCCGTGCGCAGCTCCGCGGGGCGCGCCCGCCCGGTGACCACGTCCAGGTCGTGGCACACGTCGAACACGTTGGGCGTCGGCGGGATCAGCCCGTGTTCCATGGCGAGTACGGCGGCTGCCGTGTCCAGCACCGGCGCGCCGCAGTAGGCGCGGCCCGTCCCGGTCTTGGGCGCCGTCACCGGCACCCGGCGTCCGTGCGCGCCGAGCGCGTCGGCGATCGCCAGCGCCTCGGCGCGGTCCGCCGAAGGCACACCGAGCGCGTCCGCGAAGACCACGTCGATCTCCTCCGGCGCGCAGCCGGCCTCCCGCAGCGCCCCCTCGATCGCGTGGGCCAGTCCCGCCCGGGACTCCTCCCACCGGGACGCTCCGGTGAAGGTGGCGGCGTGGCCGGCCAGTTCGGCCCGCACCCTGGCACCGCGGTCGCGGGCCTTCGCCTCCTCCTCCACCACCAGCATGCCGCCGCCCTCGGCCGGCACGAACCCGCAGGCGTCCGCGGTGAACGGCCGGTAGGCGCGAGTGGGTTCGTCGCTGAGGCTGAGGTCTGCGTAACCGAGCTGGCAGACGACCGAGTACGGCGCGAGCGGCGCCTCGGCGGCACCGACCACCACGGCGTCCGTGCCCCGCCGGATGGAGCGCGCCGCGTGCATCAGCGCATCGAGACCACCGGCCTCGTCGCTCGCCACCACGGCACACGGCCCCTTGAAGCCGCCCCGGATCGAGATCTGACCGGTGCTGGCCGCGTAGAACCACGCGATGGACTGGTACGGACCGACGAAACGGGAGCCCTCGCCCCACAGCCGCTGGAGCTCGCGCTGGCCGAACTCACCGCCTCCCGAACCGGCCGCGGTGACCACGCCCACCTTGAACGGCGTGTCCTCGTAGTCGGCCCGGCCGAGCCGCGCGTCGCTCAGCGCGAGATCGGCGGCGGCCATGGCGTAGTGCGTGAAGCGGTCGGTCTGGACGAGGTAGCGCTCCTCGATGAACGCGACCGGGTCGAAGTCCCTGACCTCGCCCGCGACCCGCAGCGGGAGGTTCTCACACCCCTCGCGGGAGACCAGGTCGAGGACGCTGACGCCCTCCTGGGTCTGCTTCCAGAAGGCGCCGGCGCCGGTCCCGTTGGGGGCGACGACACCGATCCCGGTGATGACGGAGGTGCGGTGCGCCGAGGCTGCCCGGGTACTCATGAGTTCCTCCCGCCCGAACGCGTCATGGCGACGGCGGACTGGAATCCCCCGAATCCGCTGCCGACCGAGAGCACACTGCGCAGCTTGAGCGGCCGTGCGGTGCGCGGAACGTAGTCGAGATCGCACTCGGGGTCCGCGGTCTCGTAGTTGGCCGTCGGCGGCACCGTCTGGTGCTTGAGGGCCAGCACGCACGCGGCGATCTCGATCGCCCCGATGGCGCCGAGCGAGTGGCCGACCATGGACTTGATCGAACTCATCGGCACCTTGTAGGCGTGCGAGCCCAGCGCCCGCTTCACCGCGGCCGTCTCGTGCCGGTCGTTCTGCTTGGTGCCCGAACCGTGCGCGTTGACGTAGTCGACCTGCGATCCGTCGAGCCGGGCGTGCGCGAGGGCACTGTTGATGGCCTCGGCCATCTCCAGCCCCTCCGGGGTCAGCCCGGTCATGTGGTACGCGTTCCCGAAGGTGGCGTACCCCGAGATCTCGCAGTAGACGGTCGCCCCGCGGGCCCGGGCGTGCTCCAGCTCCTCCAGAATGAGGACGGCACCGCCCTCACCCATCACGAACCCGTCGCGGCGCGCGTCGAACGGCCTGGAGGCGTGCTCCGGATCGTCGTTGTTCGCCGAGGTCGCCTTGATGGCGTCGAAGCAGGCCACCGTGATGGGGGTGATCGGGGTGTCGGACGCCCCCGCGACGCAGATGTCCACGCGTCCCTCCTCGACGGAGTGGAAGGCGTACCCGATCGCGTCGAGACCGGAGGTGCAGCCGGTGGAGACGGTCTGCACGGGCCCGTGCGCACCGACTTCCTCCGCGACCGCGGAGGCCAGGGTGCTCGGCGCGAACGCCCGCTCCAGGTGGGCGCCTGCCGACCGGTGGTCGACGTCCCAGCGCGCCCCGCTCTCGCTGACCGCGACGTAGTCGTGCTCCAGCCGTGTGGTGCCGCCGACCGCCGTCCCCAGCGAGACCCCTATGCGCCAGGGGTCCTCCTTCTCCAGGTCGAGCCCGGCATCGCCCAGCGCCTCCCTGGCGGCCACCAGGGCGAACTGCACGTACCGGTCGGAGCGGGCGATCAGTTCCGCGTCCAGGCCGTGGGCGACGGGATCGAAGTCGCACTCGGCGGCGATCCGCGAGCGGAACTGCGACGGGTCGAACAGCGTGATCCCGCGCGTCGCCGTACGGCCGTTGGCGAGCAGGTCCCAGAACGCCGTGGCGCCGATGCCGCCGGGGGCGACGACGCCGACCCCGGTGACGGCCACGCGCCGGGTCATGAGGACGCCGCCGTTCGTTCTGGCGGCGCTCCGCGCTCGGCCGTCGCGTTCGCCTCCGTGGCCTCGGTGACCTCCGTGTCGACGTGGCCGAGCTCCGGCCGCGGGGCGAGCGGGCCCAGGTGGAAGACCATGCGAGCCTCCACGTCCCCGACGTTGCGGAAGCGGTGACGGACGTGCGGCGGGATCAGCAGTCCCTGGTCGGGCCGCATGGAATACGTCTCGCCGTCCAGGTCCACCTCGAGCTGTCCGGCCACGACGTAGACGAACTCCTCGGAGTAGGGGTGGTAGTGCTCGCCGATCCGGTCCCCGGGGTCGACGAGGGCCAGGCCCATGAAGCCGCTGGTGGCGCCGACCGCCGTCGGGGTGAGCAGGGCGCGCAGGTCGCCACCGCGCCTGCGGTTGGGCTGGGTCTCGCTGAGATCCACGATGCGATGCCGGTGGGTGGTCATGGCTGTTCTTCTCCAGGCACGTTGTGAGGTGTGACGGCAGGGCGGGGCCGGCCCCCGCTGCCGGTGACGCGCGTCAGGACTCGGCGGACCGACGGTCGGTGATCAGGTCCATCTCGGAGTCGGCGAGGAAGCGCGCGGCCTCCACGTCGTTTCGCGGCATGCCCTGCGCACCGCTGTCGAGGAGACGTTCGAGCATGGCCGCCTTGCGGTCGCCGCCGATGCCCAGCGCCTGCGTGGGCTGCGCGTCGAGCGGGCCGCTCACTTCGAGGAGCCGCACCACGACGTCGTCGCGCTGGAAGATCGTGCTGCTCTCGATGGGGCTCGCGACGTCGTCCGCGTTCTCCTCGTCCTGGCCCGCGAACAGCCGGGCCAGCGCCATGCCGCAGCCTTCCTTTGCCTGGTAGAACAGTGCGTGCCGCTGGACGTCGGCGGCGTCGTGGCGGCCGGCCGTCACATGGTGGACGGCCGGGAGCGCCGCCCGCGTGAAGAACAACCGAGCGGAGTTGGAGTCGCTCAGGTCCCGGTCCTGCTCCAGGTACGGGTTGATCGCCTCCTCCACGGCCCTGACCTCGGGCTGGCGGGAGACGTGCCGCAGGGCCGCCATCAGGTCGCCCTCGATCTCGACCGCCCGCACGACACGGTTGCCGCGCATGAAGAGCGAGGTGCGCAGCAGCCGGGTGTTCTCGTTGACCTGGGCCTGCGGGGAGTCGTAGTCGGCGAGGATCTTCGCGACGATCTCCTCCGTGCCCGGCTTCACCGTGAAGGTCAGTGCGTGGCGCACGACGCCGTTGCCCAGACGCGGCGCGGACTGGAGCCGGCCCTTCGCGTGCTCCGGAGTGCTCTCGAACGCGGCCCCTGTCTCCCGCAGCACGCTGAAGCGCAGTGAGCGGGTGTCGCGTACGCAGCTGTGCAACGGCTGCACCGTCGCCACGTGCTCCTCGCTGTTCACCCAGGTGAGGAAGGGGGGCGCGCTCTCCCACTCGCTGGTGATGAGCCACTGCGAGGGGTTCTCGATGGACTGGCACAGCTGGTCGCTGATGTGTCCGGGGATCGAGGCGACCTGGTTGCGCATGTGCTCGTACGCCTCCAGGAACTGGTTCTGGGCGCCGTCGTGCAGGTCAAGGAGCAGTATGACCCGGAGCCTCGAACCGTCGAAGGCGGACTGGGATACCCGTTCCGAGAGGATAGTCATCGCTTTTCGTTCTCCTGTCCCGTTCCCGCCCGTCATGGGCCGGTTTCGGTGGAAGTCGTGCAGGTCCCTGCCTGCCGGTGGGTGACGTCCCGCCCCGTGCGACGCGCGCACCGCTCCCGCGACCGATCGTGGAACGCTGGTACGGGCGGCGCCAGATTTATGAACCGTTCAGGTGAGGCGTCCGCACAAGCCCCGCCGACCGCCTCCCACCAGGGCATGGACACTGCGTCCCCCATGCCTTTGAGCTGGAGCAATCGAATGAACGAAAGCGTCGACCACCGCGTGCCGGTCCTCATCGTGGGCGGCTCCCTGGTGGGGTTGTCCACCTCTCTCTTCCTGAGCCGGCTCGGCGTCGACCACCTTCTGGTGGAGAAGCACCGCAGCACCTCGACCCACCCCCGCGGCCGGGGCAACAACGTCCGCACGATGGAGGTGTTCCGCGCCGCCGGCGCGGAGCGGCTCATCCGGGACGCGGCATCCGTCCTCGCCGACAACCACGGCATCCTGCAAGCCGGTTCACTCACCGGCGACGACCAGGAGTGGCTGTTCAAGGAGATCGACCCGGGCGGCGGCCTCGCCCGGTTCAGCCCGAGCGGCTGGTGCCTGTGCAGCCAGAACGACCTCGAACCCGTCCTCGTCGACCACGCCCGGTCCCAGGGCAGCGAACTCCGGTTCTCCACCGAACTGCTCACCTTCGAGCAGGACGCGGACGGGGTCACCGCGGTCGTCAAGAACCGGGAGACCGGGGAGCACACCACCGTCCGCGCCGACTACCTCGTCGCGGCCGACGGCCCCCGCAGCCCCATCCGCGCGCAGCTGGGCATCGGCCAGACCGGCCCCGGAGACCTCTTCCACAACGTCAGCATCACCTTCCGCTCCCGCGGGCTCGCCTCCGTCGTCGGTGACCGGCGCTTCATCGTCTGCTACCTGACCAACCCGGAAGCGGACGGGGCGCTGCTGCCGGTGGACAACGAGGAGCGCTGGGTCTTCCACGCGCCCTGGCACCCCGACCGGGGCGAGACCCTGGAGGACTTCACCGACGAGCGGTGCGCCGAGCACATCCGTCGCGCGGTGGGCGATCCGGGACTGGACGTCGAGATCACCGGCAAGGCTCCCTGGCACGCGGCCGAGCGGGTCGCCGAACGGTACGCCTGCGGCCGGGTCTTCCTGGCCGGCGACTCGGCCCACGAGATGTCCCCCACCGGCGCGTTCGGCTCCAACACCGGCATCCAGGACGCCCACAACCTGGCGTGGAAGCTCGCGGCCGTGGTCGGCGGGGCGGCGGGCCCGGAGCTGCTGGACACGTACGAGGCGGAACGGCTCCCGGTGGCGAAGGCCACCAGCGCGCGCGCCTCGGCCCGCTCGGAGGAGCACAGCCACCCGGGGTACGCCGGTCCGCCCGGAGGGCAGGGCATGTCGGGCGGTCCGGGCATGCCGGGCGGTCCCGGCGGTCCCGGTGGTCCCGGCGGACAGGGCGGTCCCGGTGGTCCCGGTGCAGGCGGTCCCGGCGGCGGCCGGAAGGGTGGCATGCTCTCCGTCGCCCTCGGCTACCGCTACGTCCGAGGAGCGGTCCTGGGGACCGACCCGGAGCTTCCGGTCGTTCCCGAGGGCCTGGGCCTGACCGGCGAGCCCGGCACCCGCGCCCCGCACATGTGGCTCGACCGCGGTGGTGAGCGGGTCTCCACGCTTGACCTCTACGAGCGGGCGTTCGTCCTGCTCTGCGACGCGAACAGCCCGGAGTGGCGGGACGCGGCGGGCCAGGTGGCGAAGCGGCTGGCGATCCGTCTGGACGCCTTCACGGTCGGGTCCGGCTCCGACGCGGACCTGCGGTCCGAGGACGGTGCCGACTGGGCCGCGGTCCACGGCACCTCGACGCAGGGTGCGGTGCTGGTACGCCCCGACGGGTTCGTCGCCTGGCGCGCACAGGACGCGGCGGCGGACCCGGAGGCGGCGCTCCAGCAGGTCGTGACGACCCTGCTCCACCGGGTCTGATCGGCGAACACCGGTCCCCGGCGTGCCCTCGGGCCGCCGGGGACCGGTGCGTCACGGGAAGCTCCCCGCCGTCAGCGTGAGCCGGTCAGGGCCGCGAAGACCACGACGTTCTCCTGGTAGCCGGACTTCTTGTCGTACTCGCCGCCGCAGGTGATCACCCGCAGTTCGGGCCGGTCCGAGGGGCCGTAGACCTTCTCGTCGGGGAAGTTCTTTTTGTCGTAGGAGTCGACTGCGTACACCGTGAACACGGCGACGCTCCGGTCCGCCCGGACGATCTCGACGGTTGCGCCCTTGCGCAGGGCGCCCAGCAGGAAGAAGACACCCGGCCCGAGCCGGGTGTCGACATGCCCGGTCGTGATGGCCGTACCGACCGCCCCCGGTACCGTCCCGTCGGCGTACCAGCCGCTGAGCACCGGGTCGTTGTCGGGCGGGGTCTCCAGCGCGCCGGAGGCGTCGAGGCCCAGTTTCATCAGGGGCGAGTCCACCTTGAGCCCGGGAATCCGCAGCCGCACGGGCGGGGACGGCGGAAGCGGCCGCACGGCGGGAGCGGCCGGGGCCGGGGAAACGGCCGGCCGGGAACCCGCCGGCAACGGCTTCAGGGGCGCCGGCCGGACGGGCGGCCGGGGGAGGAGCACCGGCGGCGCCGTGGAACGGCGTACGAGGGAGGGCGGCGGCGGGGGCGCCGGATACCGGGACGCCATGTACACCGGGCCCGGTGGGGCCTGCGGCTGGGGCACGGTGGTGGGCGGGGCGGCGGAGGACGGGGCGGCGGAGGGCAGCGGGGGAGCGGCGGCGGCCGGCGCCTCCGGTGGCTGGGGCGGCCGGTCGTCCCGCAGACCGTTGACCACCAGTACGGTACCCACCACCACGGCCCAGACCAGGTGCTTGACCGCCGGGAACGACTGGGGCGACGTACTGGTCCTGCGCCCGGATTCCATCGCGTGTCCTCTGTCTCGCGGCGGGTGGGATGGCACGTCCGCGCGCCCCGGAGCACGACGGGATACGGGGCGCGCGGACGGTGTCGTACGGTCAGCCGCGGACCGGCGCCGCCCGGCGGCGCATCCTGAACACTGTGCCTGCCGCCGCGCCGGCGAGCAGGACGCCTCCCAGGGCGAGCTGTGCGCCATGGTTCACGGGGACGGAGAAACCGGCGGCCACCCCGCCGCTGGGGGTACGGTCGGCGATCCGGTAAGTGCCCGTCATCTGGATGCGCGGGGGGCACTTCACGGTGACCGTGTCGGTGCCGGGCCGGGCGTCGTCCGGGACCTCGAACTCGCCGACGAGCACGCCCTTGCGCTTGCCCTCGAAGAGGTGGAACGCGCCTGCGGCCTCGGAGGTCCCCTTTCCGTAGGTCTCCTGGCCGCAGGACCGGGTGGTGACGGTGACCAGCGAACCGGGCGAGGCGCTCGCCGGGCTGATGTGAATGGTCTGCTCACCGGCGGGGTCGGCGGCCGCGGCGGCCGGGGCCGCGAGGGCCAGCAGACCCACGGCCAGACAGATGCCCGCACCGGTGCGTGTGTTGCGCATGTGGTTCCTCCATCGACAGCGGGGCCCGGCCGGACTGCGCGGCTCCTCCGCTGTGCTCCGCGTCCGAGGCAACCGACACTCCGTCACGCCCGCAACACGGGGAGTCGGCTCACCTGTCACCCGGTCAGGCCCGGTATGCGCGCTCGGGCCTTCCGTTTGTGCAGGTCACCTTCTTCCGGGGCGGAGCGGACGAAGGAGCGGGGCCCTGACGGCGAACGGGCTAACTGGTCGTCCGGGGGCGAGTTCGGCCCGCGGGCGGGGGAGTTGGGTGTGTGGGCGCGGGCGGCGTGCGCAGTGCCCGACGGTGTGACACCTGACGGCTCGTGGGGCGGGTGTGGCGCGGTCGCAGTCATTGACATGAACAGGTCTGTTCTTGATGCTGTGAGAGCGCTCTTACATCGATGTAAGGGCGCACCGCGTCAGGGGGTGGGCGAGCCGGCGGAGCCCGGCGGGTGCGGGAGTTCGACGGCCGGAACCGCCCCAGCGGCGTCCTCCGAAGCGGTCCCGGCCGGATGGCGTGCGCGGTCCGGTGCTCCTGAACCGGTCCTCGTCCGGTGTCGAAGCGGAGGCGAACAACGGAACGGGACCATGAATCTTTCTCGCCGTATGTACGGCCTTGCCGCCCTCGTTCTCGCAGGGCTGCTCACGGCCGTGATGTCCGTGTCGTCGGCAGAGCCCGCCAGGGCTTCCCAGACGAGCATGCGGGCCGCCGACCCGAGCGTGATCCGGGTCGGCTCCACCTATGTCTCCGTACAGTCGACCGGCGGCGGCATCGCCGTGCGGCAGGCGTCGTCGACCGCCGCCCTGGCGTCCGCGACAGCGCGTCAGGTCTGGTCCGACACCCGGGGCCTCGGTGAGGTCTGGGCGCCGGAGCTCGTGCGGGACGGCGGCCGGTACTACATCTACTTCACGGCCGGGGCCGGAGCCGCGCACCGGATGTACGTGATCAGCTCGGCATCCGCCGACAGCGGGTACACCGCCGAGACTCAACTCGCCCTGCCCGACGGTAAATGGGCCATCGACGGCACGATGTTCACCTTCAACGGGCAGCGCTGGTTCGTCTGGTCCGGCTGGGCCGGGGACACCAACGTCGAGCAGAACCTCTACATCGCCCGGATGAGCAGCCCCACCACGCCCACCGGCGCGCGCTACGTCATCTCGCAGCCCCGGGAGAGCTGGGAGCGGGTGGTCGGCAACCCGTACATCAACGAGGCACCCGAGGCGATCAAGGACCCGAACGGTCAGCTCCACATCGTGTACTCGGCGAACGGGAGCTGGAGCGACCAGTACTGCCTGGCCGAAGTGCGACTGCGGGCCGGCGGCGACCCGACGTACGTATGGGACTGGTACAAGTCGAACGGGTGCCTGTTCGGCTCGAACGGTTCGACGATGAACCCCGGCTGGGACCCCACGCAGCAGGTGAACGGCCCCGGGCACCACAGCTTCGTGCTCCTGGACGGCGACATCAGCACCAGCCCGCCGGCCGGTCCGACGTTCCCGCTGATGTTCCACGCCGTCCCGAAGGGCACGGCGTACTCGTGGGCCAACCGGTACTGGTACACCGGCAGCTTCTGCTGGTGGGGCGGTACGACCTACAGCCGCGCCAACGTGCCGGGAGCGACCTCGGACACCGGGTGGAGCCTCAAGTTCTTCGAGTGAGGCGCGGCGGGTCCGTTCCGGTGCGGCGAAGTGAAGAGCGGGCGGCCGTCCTCCGGGGCGGCCGCCCGCTCCTCACGGGGTCAGGGAGTCCAGGCGGCGACGACCGCCCAGCTCACGTCGTCGGGCCAGAGAGCGGTGGCGTCGAAGGTGTTGGAGCCGCCGTTGGAGGCGACGTATCCGATGTTGGAGAAGTGCCGGATGTAGCGGTCGGCGAAGTTGTAGGAGACCAGCGAGTTGCCCTGGCCGTTCACACCCGCCTGCGAGCAGAAGGTGGCGTCGTTGGCGAAGAGCGCGCTGCCGTCGTTGGCGTGCAGATAGAGCTGGTAGTTCTGGTGCCGCAGATAGCTGCCCGGTGTGTTCTTCGACTCGAAGGAGCGGCAGGCGCTGTTGGCCAGGCCCGGGCGGACGATCCAGGAGGCGTTCGCCTTGTCGGTGGACGAACTGGCGGAACTGACCACCGTGGTGTTGACGTTCGCGCCGGAGTGGCTGAGGTAGCTGGTGGTGCAGCAGGAGGTGGTCGCCCGGAGCGAGACCGAGGAGCCGCTGTTGAGGGCGGTTCCGCCGCCCGATCCCTGGGTGTAGCCGGCGGCGACGATGTTGGCCTGGACGGCGTTCTCGGTCGCGTCGGTCGGGTAGCCGGAGGTCATGACGCCCTCGTAGAAGGTGCCGGCGGCGCTCACGCTGTTGTCGCCGCCGATGCCGAGGATGATCGCGCCCTCCTTCTTCATCGGGTTGTAGCCGGAGGCGTTCGGCCGGACCCCGTTGTAGTAGGTGGAGAGCGAACCGGACTGGGCGTTGCCGGCGCGGATGGACCAGTGGTTCGGCTCGCCCTTGACGATCGAGGTCAGGAACCGGTGGGTGACCGTGGGGTCGCCCGCGTTGTTGCCGGTGTTGACGCCGGAGAACAGCCCGTTCTCCAGATCGGCCATCACCCAGGGGCCGTTGCCCGCACCGGAGCCCCAGCCCCGGCTGTTGCCGAAGTAGATGGCCTCCATGGTGCCGTTGCCGTTGTCGCGGCTGTTGGTCTCCGCGTTGCCGTAGTCGAAGCAGCAGCCGTCGTTGTAGTGCGTGCCGTCGAGGATCGCGTACATGCCCTCGGGCTGGTCACCGGTCGCGATGCCGTTCGTCGCGTTGTTGCGGTAACCGGTACCCGGCGAGACGAAGACACCGTAGGCGCGGTTGCCGTTGAGGCTGACCGGCGCCATCGTCGCGTTGGCGAGCTTGTCGTAGCCGCCCGAGGCCGGGCCGTTGAACCCACCGGGGGGTGCCTGGGTGAGGCGGTTGTTGCGGCCGGTCTGGTCGTAGATGATCGTGATGACGCAACTGGTACCCGCACAGAAGGAGTCCTGTGCGGCCGCGTTGGCGTACCCCCCGGCGCTGAGAACCCCGATGTCGCGGGTGGTGCTGTCCGAGGCCCTGCGTACCTGGTACAACGCCCCGTTGTACGAGCCGTACAGGGCGCGGGTGGTGCTGTGCGCGGCGACGCACGGGGTGCCGCCGGCGGCGTACAGGTCGCAGGGCTGGGACGTCGCGGCCTGGGAGACCGAGGTCCCCGTCAGGGTGCCGGCGACGAGCACGCCGACCAGGGCCGCCGTCAGCGCGGCTGCGCGGCGGCGGAAGGCGGACCGGAGTCCTTTCATCACTGTCCTCGATTCGTTGGTGGGCTGGGGATGTACGCATGCGACGGGCGGACCGGCCCGGGGCGGCTTCGACCGCCTCGGGGCCTGCCCGCACCGCGCGGGGCGGAAGTCCCCCGGTCGCACGGGTGGTGGCGGGGGACGGTACGTGGGCATGCGGGTGCGCGCCGTGGTGCGGCGTTCTGCGGGCGTGCGGGGTGGGGCCGGGCGCACGGGATAGGGCCGGTGCGCGGAGAGGGCAGCACAAAGCTCTGTCGAGGCCGGTGGGGGACGGGCCGAAGCGCGGATCCGGGCCCGGAGCGCGCGCGGCGAGCCGCCGGACGAGTGGGGCGTCCGACGCGTGCGGGGGAGCTGACGGAGCGGGTGCGCGGGTACGGCGATGTGGCCGGGCCGCACGGAAAGCCGGGCAGCGGGGCCGAGCGGCTCTTGCGTTGGTGCAGGTCAGGCCACCGAGCGAAATTGTTAGCGCTAACAATTTTGAGGTGACGTCGGGTGGGGGGAAGGGCGCTTGGGTGGCACAGACGCTAAACCGACGCGGCGGGGCGCGCAAGAGTTTCGTCCAACTCCCGCGAAGTACGCCTGAAAGTAAGGATGTTCGGAGGGGTGGCGGCAGTGCGGCGACGCCCGGATGCCGGCGGAGGCACTGATCTCGATGGTGGTCGTTCGCGGCATACGACTCCTGGCGAGGTGGCCGTGCCGGCGAGGGTGGGGCGGGACCGGAATCGGGACCGAGGTGGGGCAGGGCGTGAGCACACGGAACGGTCTTTGGCCGACTTGCGACTGGACGAACGAGGTCGGGTATGAAGACCCGCGACCTTGCGGCGGTGGACCCCGAGGAGACCGAGGGTCGCCGATCGTCGGTCCGGCCCGTACTCCGGGGGAGCACGGGCCGTCACCGTCGTACGGTCAGAAGAGTTCCAGGACTTCGGTCAGGGACGTGATGGACGGGACCTGCTCCGTCGCCTCCGTCCGGCACAGCGCCCGGCCTTCGTACCCCAGCTCCATCGCCGCGGAGACGAGTTCCGGGAGGTCGTCGACGAACAGGCACTCGGACGGCTCGAGACCGAGTCCGGTGCTCGCGTGGTGGTACATGCGCGGGTCGGGCTTTTCGCACCCGAGCACCGCGGAGATCGCGTACACCTCGAAGTAGTGGTGGATGCCGAGGCCTTCGTGCAGATCGGGCAGGTCCGGCCAGGCGTCCGACACCACGGCCAGCCGCACGCCGCGCCGTCTCAGCTCGGCGAGCGTGTCGAGGACGTCCGGGAACAGTTCGAGCACCACCGAGGGATGCACGTCACGAGAGAGCTGAGCGAGGAGGTCGGGCGTGGGCCGAAGTCCGAGACGGTCGAGCAGCACGCGGTGGTAGTCCTCGTAGCTGGGAGTGCCGGGAGAGTCCTCCAGGAACCGGTCACCGACGGCCATGGCTTCGGCGAAGCGGCCGGGGGTGATCGAGGGGTCGTGCGCCAGAACGTTCTCCTCGAAGTCCGCGCGTGGATTCCACCGGCCGCCGATGGGCCGCATGAGCACACCGCCCGAGTCGAACAGCACCGCCCGGAGGCCCGAGGCGGGTAATGATGAGGTCGTCATCGGCCCAGTCTGGTCAGGCGTGCGGACCATGTCCATCGCGGGTGCGCCCAACCGGACGGCGGGACGCGGCGAGCCGACGACGAGGGTGTGTCGTCCTGCCGCACTCGGGGACTTCAGGGCGCAAGGGCTCGATCCGCGCTCGTGGGGGTGCGGCGAGGTGTCGCACTCTTCTGCCAATGCGGCGAACTCGCCTTGCGGGTCAGCAACGTCGGCCACTCCTGAGTACGGTTCCCGAGGGCGGCGGTGTACGACGGCCGGCGCGTCGGCACGGGCCGGCGCCACGGACATCACCCTCTTCGGAGGCAGGTACACGCCCGGTATCGGGCGCGGGCAGACTACGCACATGCAACTCCCCGCCGAAGCCGTAGCAGGCGCTGTGTTGGTGGAGGTCGTCAGGATCTCCGAACTTCCGACAGTGCGGGGCGCCCCGTACCCCGGCAGGGCGGGCGCCCACTGGATCGGGAGCGAGGCAGCCGGCGCGCTGGCCTTGATCGAGAGCTTGCCCGGCAGTGAGCAGCACCGCTGCGGCTTCTCGCCGGGCTGGAGCGTCCGGGCGTACGCGGACACTCTCGACCTGGCGCTGTTCGAAGCGGCGTTCTGCTTCAGCTGCCATGAGGTCCGCATGCATGGAACCGCCGTGCCACCCGTACTGGCCACGCAGTTCTTCGACGCGGGCGCCCCGCAGGCTCAGGCCCTCCTGGCTCTCTTCCGCGAAGCAGCACCGTAGCCGGTCGGCTCCCGGCACAAGACGTCAACTTGACCCGGCCCTGAAGGACCGGGGTTCGCGTCTCGCGTCGTGCCGTCGAGCTCTGGGTGTGGGGCGAGAAGATCTCTCCGCCGGGCCCTCGGCACGCAGCCGGTGCCCGGCGCCGAGTTCGGGGCGGCCGCGGCGGAGGACCTCTGCCGCGGCCGGGAACTGCGCGTGATGGCAGGCCGGTCAGGTGTCTCCGATGCGGCTCCGCGCCGCCGGCACCACCTTCCCGATCGCAGCGGCGAGCGTGGCTCCGAGGGCGCTGACGCCCACCAGGGTCAACCAGATCGAGGCTGACCCGGAGGACAGCAGTCCGGAGAGCGCGGCCGGAGCGACCGCTCCCGCGACCGTCACGGCGAGCTGGTTGAGGGCCAAGTACCGGCCGCGGAGAGCGTCCGGGGCGCTCTCCGCGGCGACGGTCGAGGTGACGGGGCCGCCGAGGATCTCACCGAGGGTGTAGCTGCCGGCACCGAGTAACACGATTCCGACCGAGAGGGTGAGCGCAGCCACGTGGTCGGCGGCGAGGAACAGGAGGTAGCCCGCCGCGAAACAGGCGTGCCCGGCGACGAGGACGCGGCTGCGGATCCGCCCGCCGAGCCGGCCGACGGCGAAGCTCTGGCCGAATCCGACCATCAGGGCATTGAGCGTGAAAACCGCGCCCGCGGTCCAGCCAGGCAGCCCCAGCACATCCACGGCGTAGACCGGTATCGCGACGTTGAGAGCGAACAAGGATATGGCGAAGCACAGTTGATGTGCGACCAGTGACAGGTACCGCCTGTCCCGGAGCACGCGCTCCCAGCCGCCGGCGGCGGCCTGACCCACCTCGGGACGGACATTCGGCACGGCCCGCGTCAGGGCGAAGGCGGCGAGGTACGACAAGGCGTTGACGACCACGATCGTGGCGTAGGCGTCCTGGGTTCCGATACCGACGGCGACGGCGGAGAGGAGCCCGCCGAGTGCGTAGCCGAGGTTGCGCACCGATCCCAGCAGGCCGAACCACCGCTCGCGTTGGCCGGGCGCGGCCAGCGCCGTGACGGTCACGCCGTAGCAACTGGAGAAGACCGCTCGCCCGGCACTGTTCAGCCAGGCGCAGACGACGATCTGCCACGGCCGGCCCACCACGAGGTACCCCGCGAAGCCGAGCGCCTGGGCCAGGTTGGCCGCCTGCAGTACCGGCTTGGCGCCGTACCGGTCGACCAGTCCTCCGGCCACCGGGCCCGCCGGGAGCGCCAGCAGTCCGGCAGTCGTCAGGGCCGCGCCCACCTGTACCAGGGTCAGCGACGTCGTGGCCAGGAAATACAGCATCGAAACGGGGATGAAGACGCCGGTGCCGAGAGAGTCGATGACGTTCGCCGCGACGAAACGGCGGTGCGGAGCCATCGAGGGACGGGACGTGCGATCGGAAAGGGTCACGACCTGGAAGGTATAGATTCTATACCGGTATATTCAACGCTACCGGGAGCCACTCATGGGCAAGGCGTACAACATCATGGCCGCGACCTGTCCCAGTCGTACCGTTCTGCACCGGATCGGGGCGCGCTGGACGGTGTTCGTCGTCAACGCGCTGGATGACGGTCCGATGCGCTTCACCGGACTCAAGGCGCACATCCGGGGGATCACACCGAAGGCGCTCACCGAGACGCTCCGCGCGATGGAGTACGACGGCCTGATCTCCCGCACGGAGACTCCCGCGCATCCCCCACATGTCGAATACGCCCTCACCGACCTGGGCCGGTCACTGCTGACACCGCTGCGCGCCGTCCGGGAATGGGCCGAGAGCCACGTGCCTGAGATCGAACGCGCCCGCGCACACGCCGACGCGCGAACGTGACGCCGTGCGCCGACCGGGTCAGGGACCGCGCGGGCGCGGGGCACGGTGAGCCTCCCGCCTTCCCGCCCCTTGTCGGCGGCCGGAGTTGTACGTGGCGTGGGGTGCGGCCCTCCCGGTAGGTCCGTGGGAGGGCCGCACCCGGGGCCGTCAGTGCTTGGCGGCCGGGGCGCCCATGGCGGGCGGGGCGGCGTCGACGCCCCAGGTGGTGGGCTTGTCGGAGAGGCCGATCCGGATCGTGCCGGCGTGCAGCAGGTTCTCGTGGGAGAGCCAGCTCTGGCGCAGCTTGCCCTTCGACGTGTTCACGGAGGACACGTACTGGAGCTTCGAGGCGCTCGCGCCCGGGGCTTCGATGCTGATCTTGCGGCCGTGCTCCGGCCGGATCTCGACCTTCTCGAACATCGGCGCGGTGATGACGTAGTTGGCGGAACCGGGCTGGGCCTCGAAGACGCCGGCCATGGCGAAGACGAGCAGCGACGAGGTGGCGCCGAGGTCGTCGTTGCCGGGCATGCCGTACGCGTCATCGGTGAAGAGTGTCCGCATCGCGCGCAGCACGGACGAGGTCTTCCACGGGGAGTCGGTCCAGGTGTACATCCACGGGGTGTGGAAGTCGGGCTCGTTGTTGGGGTTGAAGGCGAAGTTGTTGTGGTAGTCGTACGCCCCGGTCACCCAGCTCTCCTTGGCGGCCTTCGCCGGGTCGGTGAGCACGGTCGGCATGTCGAAGAAGGTGTCGAGACGCTGCTCGGCCTTGTCCTTGCCGCCCATCAGACCGTAGAGGGTCTGCGGGTCCTGCTGGGCCAGCCACTGGTACTGCCAGGCGGTGCCCTCGTGGAAGGCGCCGGACTGTGTGGGGTCGGGGTCGCCGGCGACGGTGCCGTCCGCGTTGCGGGTGACCGGGAAGCCGGTGAACCCCTGCGAGGTCACGTCGTTGTCCCAGAGCGTCGCGAAGTTGTCGCAGCGCGAGGCGAGCGTCGCGGCCTTGTCCCGGTAGCCGAGGCCGCCGGCCATGGTGGACAGCGCGCAGTCGGCGAGCGCGTACTCCAGGGTGGCGGAACCGGCCTGGCGGCTGTCGCCGTACGTGTAACCGGGCAGGTTCTGGTAGGCGACCCAGCCGTTCTGGACGTAGGTCGGGTTGCCGTCACGGCCGCGGAAGATCGACTGGTCCGCGGGGACCTCGTTGGAGTTCTTCCAGAGCGCGTCGAAGAGCTGACGCGAGGTGCTCTTGTCGAGCAGGCCGCGGTTGTAGAGGTCGACGACCCAGGGGGTGATGGGATCGCCGCTCATCACGTTGGTCTCGCCGCCGCCGAGACCCCAGCGCGGCACCCAGCCGCCGTCCTGGTAGATGTGCAGCACGGATTTGGCCATGTCCGTGGCCTTGTCCGGGTTAAGCAGGGCCACCAGCTGGTTCTGCGAGCGGTAGGTGTCCCAGAGCGAGAACATCTGGTAGTACGTGGAGTCCGCGCGGTGCACCTGGTCGTCGAAGCCGCGGTAGCGGTTGTCGACGTCGGAGCCGATCGACGGGTGCAGCAGCGAGTGGTAGAGCGCGCTGTAGTAGGTGCGCTGGTCGGCGGTGGTGCCGCCGGCCACGCGCATCCGGTTCAGCTCGTCCTTCCAGTCGTCGTGGACGCCGGCGCGGGCCTTGTCGAACGACTTCGGCTGCTCGGCCTTGCGGTTGAGGCGTGCGCCGTCGACCGAGGTGTAGGAGAGGCCCACCGACGTGCCGACCTGGTCGCCCTTGGACGGGTCGAAGGACAGCCAGGCGCCGGCGCGCTTGGTGCCGCGCGTCGCTTCGCGGGCGCCCGGGGTCAGCGTGTTGTCGGACCAGGTGCCGAAGGTCGAGAACGTCCGGTCGAACTTGGCGCTGAAGAAGATCCGGTAGCGCTCCTTGCCGGTCTCGCCGCAGAAGTTGCCGCCCTGGAGCCAGCCCTCCACGGTGTCGTCGCCGACCACCTTGATGTCACCGGCGTAGGTGCTGCCGTTGCTCTGACCGGTCTCGATGAGCACGTTCTCCGAGTCCGACCCGGCCGGGAAGGTGTAGCGGTGCTGGCCGGTGCGCTCCGTGGCGGTGAGCTCGGCCTCGATGCCGTTGTCGAGCTTCACGCCGTAGTAGCCGGGCGAGCGCGTCTCGTTGTCGTGGCTGAACTTCGCGCCGTATTGCGCCGGGTCGGACGAGGTGACCGCGCCGGTGGTCGGCATGAACCGGAAGTTGCCCATCGTCTGACAGCCCACGCCCGAGAGGTGCGTGTGGCTGAAACCGAGGATGGTGTCCTGGGCGTAGTCGTACGAGGCGTACTTGTTCAGCTGCGTGTCGGGGCTCAACTGCACCATGCCGAACGGTGCGGAGGCCCCGGGGAAGGTGGTCCCGTCGCCGTTGTTGCCGATCGACGTGTCGACCAGCGTGGTGGGGTCGGCGGCGAACTTCGCTCCCTGGGGCCGGGAGTTCGCGACACCGGAGGTGGCGGAGGCCGCGACCATCGTGGTGGCGATCAACAGGACGCCGCATACGCGTTTCTTCAGCGCTTTCATCGTGTTCCTCTCGTAAGACAACGTTGTCAGAGTCGAGTCCGATGATCTTTGCTGTTCGGGCATGGTCCCGTCAACCCGTCGTCGCGGGGGCATGACCGGCCGGCGCCGACGGGCCGTACCCCTCCACCGGGCTCAGAGGCCGGTGACCTTGGCGCTCGCCGAGACCTCGTACACCAGGGTGACCGTGCGGTGGCCGCCGGGCGGGAGGGAGACGTCCCAGCGGGCGATGCCCTCCGCGTCGACCGCGTCCGGCGCGGGGGAGCAGCCGTCCTCGTGCAGGCGCACTTCGACCGCCGAGACCTCGGAGACCGGTACGCGTTCGCGCAGGACCACCACCCGCTCGCGCCGTTCTCCGGGGGCGGAGAACCGCGACAGACGCAGCCGTACCGTGCGGGTGACCACGGTACGCTGGGTGATGCCGGTGGTGTCCCGGCTCTCCTCCGCCTCACGGACCACGTGGAAGTCGTCGAGGCTGCCGAAGGCGAGCTCGACCGGGCCTCCGGGGGCGGTGAAGCCCAGCGTGCCGCGCCCGGCGAACCCGCTCCCGCGGATCAGATCCACCGGGCCGGCGAGCAGCGCGTGGCCGGAATGGTTGTCGAACCGGGCCACTTGGGTGACCAGCGGGGACAACTCCGGTGAGCAGGCGTACTCGTCGCGCGCGGCGCTGGTGAACGAGGAGAGCGGGATCCTGTGGGCGCGGCCGTCACCGGCCACCGAGACCGGTGCGGGAGACCTCAGCACCCGCGCCTCGCCGCCGTCGTCCACCCCGGGGAGTCCGAGCACCGGGGCGGGGCCGAGCGTCGCGATCTCCTCCTCGCGCAACTCGACCTCGACCGCGCGGCGTTCGGCCGCCGGGCGCTCCATGAGAGTCAGCCGGTCCTCGGCCAGCCGCGGCGGTGCGCCGGCCGAGGCCGAGCGGGCCGTCGACAGGGTCAGCGGTACGTCCGACCAGTCCTCGCCGGTCCGCTGCCAGACCACCGCGTCCGTCTCCAGCGTCAGGGAGCCCCCGTCGAGCACGGCGCGGTAGGCGGGCCGCCACAGCGCGCACGGGGTGAGGTGGGTCAGACGCAGTCCGGCCGGCCCGGCCGCCGCGGCCTCCACGGTGAGCTCGATGTGGCCGACGAGCTCGGCGGGTTCGTCCTCGGTGAGGACCATGACACGCTCGGCTTCGGCCAGTTCGTCGGCCAGCGACGTCAGCCGGGCCTCCACGGAGCGGAGTTGTTCGCCGTACGTGTCGCGTTCCTCGTCCACCCGGTCGAGTTCGCCCGCCCAGCGGAGCTGTTCGGGCTCTCCGGAACCCGCGCCTTCGCCGATGTCCCGCAGCAGATCGGTGGCGAGACGGCCGAGAAGGTCGAGCCGGGCGCGCAGCCGGTCGCGTTGCCGCTCCAGAGGAGGCCGCTCCTCCTCAAGGGCGTGCACGCGGAGGCGCAGGGGCGAATCGTCGTCGAGCGGCCGTGGTCCTCGCGGTGTCCAGGTGCGGACGATCCGTACGTCCAGGACGGTCGAGGGGTGCGGGCCGGTCAGCTCCGCGTGGAGGCTTCGGTCGACGGCGAGCGCGCTGACCGGGCCGAGGCGGAGCCGCTGGACTCCGGCCTCCAGGTCGAGCACGGCGGCACGTTCGACGTGGGCGCGGTCCTCGAGGCAGGTGACGGCGGTGACGGGGAGGGGAAAAGGCATCGGGGCCGTGGGCATGGCGGGTGTCAGCTCCTGCGGTTTCCGCCGACCAGGGCCTTGCCGGTCGGGATGCGGATCTCGTAGCCGCCGTCGAGGGCGGCGGTGGCCCCTGCGGCCAGGTCCAGGCGCCAGACGCGGGTGCCCGGTGCGTGGTGGTCGGGCCCCGCGCCTTCCACGGGGACCGTCCAGCCGGCCCGCTCCTCGATCCGTACGTCCGGATCGGAGGTGACGGGCACCCGCTCGTGGACCTCCACCCGGACGGGCCGCGCGAGCCCGTTGGCCAGTTCCACGCGGACACCGTGGTTGAGCACGGTGGTGTTGCCGCGCAGGCCGGAGGTCGATTCGTGCAGGTTCGTACGCCGGGTGACGCGGACCCCCTCGGCGGGCCCGAGCCCGACCCGGCGGACCGCGCCGGGGGCGAGCGTGGGCAGCGCGGCGGTCAGCAGGAACTCGTCGTCGACGGTGACCTCCACCGGCCCGGCCAGCAGCGCCTGGTCGGTGGCGTTGGAGAGCACGAGCGTCGCGTAGACGGTCTGCTCCACGGACGGCACACAGAGGTACTCGGCACGCAGACCGACCGGGATCTCGCCGACGGTGACGGTGTGCCAGGTGCCGTCGGACGGTACGTCGGCCCGAGCGGCGGCGTCGTAGCGGTGGTCGAAGGAGCCCGCCGAGGTCCGGGGCCGTACCGCGTGCCCGGGCAGCGGCAGCGCGGCCACCGCTTCGGCGCGGCGGCGGTGTTCGGCCACCACCGGGTCGAACGGGGCGTCGGCGAAGAGCCGGCCGCGGCGACCGCCCTGCTCGTCGTCGGGGCCGGACAGGACGAGGCTCTCGTAGTCGAGCTCGGCGCCGGTCGGCTCGGGCGGTCCGGCCGGCAGCGGCGGGGAAGGCGGCGGTACGGGGGCCGGGGCGCCGCCGGGAGCGGCGGGGGCCGGGGCGGCACCGTAGGACATCGCGACCGGCGCGGAGCCCAGCGGCATGCCGCCAGGGGCCCGGGGGCCGCCGGCGGGGGGCGGACCGCCGTGCCCCGTCCGCGCCCGCGCCTGCTTGGGGGCCGCCGTCGGCGGCGGGGGCGGAGGCGGGAGTGGGGCGGGCGCGGAGCCTGCCGCCGCGGTCGCCCAGCCCGTCGCAGGTGCCGGACGGGGGCCCGCCGCGTCGTAACCGGAGAAGAGACCGGCCAGCCCGGCCGGAGGCTCACGCCACCCGGCAGGCGCGGGTACCGGCTGGCTGCGCCCGATCCGGATCGAGCGGAGCTTCGGGAGATCCGTCCGGCGCCGGAGATCGGCGGTGGCCAGGGCGATGCGTACGCCCGTCCAGTCCTCGCCGGTCCGTTGGGCCACCGAGGCGCGCAGCACCAGGCGCCCGCCGCCGTCGCCCTGCCGGTACGCGAGGCGGTAGGCCGGTACCCATACGGCGCCGGGCACGCCGTACTCCAGCTCCAGCTCCACCTCGCCGGCGCCGTCCACGGTCAGCACCGCGCCGACCGAGGTCTCCACGTGAGCGGACGGGGCGTCGGTGGACGCGCGGGCGAGCCGGTCGGAGGCGACCTCCCACTCGTGCTCGGCCGCCCGCAGGGCCTCCTCCAGCCCCGCGAGGCGGTGGTGCAGTCCCGTCAGGCGCTCGTCGACGAACCCGGCCAGCTCCAGCCACGCGTCGACCGGGGTGCGGCGGTGCGGGTCGTCGCGCTTGCGCGGAGGCGGTACGGGGCGAAGCGCCCCGACCTCTTCGATCCGGCTCAGCATCCGGTCCCGGCGTTCCCGCGCCGCCTCGTACGCGTCCTTCAGCCGTTCGGCCTCGTCCCGCAGGCCCTGCGGCGTCTTCGCGCCGAGCGGTCCGGCCTCGGCCTCCACCCGGGCCTCGGTGACGCGCGGCCCGGACGAACCCCGCACCCGGGCCCGCAGCGAGCCCGGGTCGACGGTGCGGGGAAGACCCGTCACCCGTACCCGGCCGTCGGGCGGCACGGTGCCCCGCGCCAGGCGGCGGCAGACCGCGCCCTGCGCGTACACCACGACCGAGTCGAGGGTCGATTCCCAGCTCCGCGCCGGTCCAGCCGTCATGTGTTCCGCACCCCCGCCGTGTTCATGCCGAGCGCAGCTTACGCCGGGCCTGCCCACGCGTCAGCGGAGATCGGGAAGGAGCGTCCGGAAGCTGCGAGCACGGGCGGCAGTTGGGGCGGGGCTCAGTCTCTGGGCGGCGTAGGGGACGAAGGCGCGCCCGGGCGGTGGGGGAGAGGGCGAGTTCGGGGCTCGGATGGTTTTTGGAGTCGCGTACATGGATCGCTATGCAGAGAAGTCGAGTTCGACCCCGGCGACGGGTCTCGGGTCTCGGGTCTCAGGGTTCGAGCGTCGCTGCCTGTCCCGACTCGCCCTGTCACTCGTTCGGGGAGCCTGGGGAGAGGTTCGGGCCGACGCTTGAGCTTCGGGATTCGGGGGTCGGGATGCGAGGTCCGGGATTCGAGCGGTGTTGTACATCCGGGAGGTTGGTAAGGGGGTTTGGGGAAACCTCCCCTCCCTCCCACCCCGTCACGGCCAGCAAGTATGACTAATGGTGAACGAGTTGCAACGGAGAGTCGCGCCTGCTTACGGTGCCCCCAACGAAACGACCCCGACGCGGTGTTAGAGCACCAGGCCGGGGTCTCACCAAAGATCGAGCTACCCAAAAGGACGATCCGTGGCTACCCAGCACTCTAGCTCTGCCCCGCCCGCCCCCGCAGTATCCCGCCCGTACCGCAAGGCGCACCCTGGTTACGGCAAGCAGTCCGTCTCCGGCCAGGAGCCGCCCCACGCCGCCGACTTCGCCTTCCTGCCGGAACGGGAGCGGTATGTCGCCGGATATGTCGACCACCTGCCGGACGGCGCGGCCATGGACATCAAGTCGCTGGCCAAGGACCTGCCCCTGTACGGCCAGATGGCCATCGGCACCGCTCTGCGCGCGCTCGCCCTGGCCGGGCATCTGCGCCGGGTGCGCTCCCGGTTGGAGGGGGACGGTACGAGCCGGTGGGTGACGCTCACCTTCTGGTCGCGGACCGCCCGCGACAACGAGTGGTGGACCGCCCGCCTCGAAGCGGAAGCCGCCGAACTGGAGCAGGTCCCTGCCGCCGAACCGGTCGTGACCTCGCAGTCTGCCCTGACCTCGCATCCTGTCCTGACCTCGCAGCCAGTCGTGCCTCAGCAGCGCACCCCGCAGCGGGCGTCGGACGGCCGGCCGGAAGCGGACGCTGTTGCCGCCACTCCGGGCCCGAACCCGCCGGAGGTTCAGCCGCAGGAACACCAGGGAGCGGCTGCTGTTGCCCCTCCCCCTCCCCCTGGTGCCACTGAAGGCGCTTCCGGTCCGTCTCCCGCCTATCTCGCCCTGGCCGAACTGGGCCGCCGGGAGCGCCGCTTGACGCTCTCCGCCGCCGACTGCGCGGTTCTGGAGCCGCTCGCCGCCGCCTGGTTCGCACGGGGCGTCAGCGCCGAGTACCTCACCTCGGCGCTCACCGCCGGGCTGCCCGAGCAGGTCGGATCACCCGTGGGGCTCGTACGCCGCCGCCTCACCGACAAGATGCCGCCCCGCCTGCCCGCCGCACCCACCCCGCCGCCGGTCCCGGCTCCGGGAGGCCGCCCCGCCACCCCGGTGCGCGGGCTCCTGGTCGAATGCACCGACTGCGGCCGACCCGGCCGGGCCGAAGCTCTCCCGGACGGCCTCTGCGTCCCCTGTCGGGCTGCGGCCCATCAGGCGTTGGAGCCCGCCGACGCGCAGGCGGCCCCGGAGCCGACCTCTCCGGAGCCGGGCGGGCGCGATGTCGCGGCCCTCGTCGCAGGGCTTCGTAACCTGATGCGCAGCCCCTGAACGGGCCACGTCACCATCCCGGGGACGGTGAGGATCAGCTTGCGGGGAACTCGCCGACGATGTCCTGCGAGAGTCAGCCGCCCAGCAGTTGCGCGGTCTCGGGGAAGCGCCGGGCGTGCCACTCCCAGTGCCGCCGGGTGGTGGGTCTGTGGCTCAGTAGTCCGCGAAGTTCCAGAACATGCCTACCTCGGTGTCGGTGACGACAACGAGCCCGGAGTCCTCCGAGTAGACGCTCGGCGGGCTGTACGAACGGCTCGTCGTCGTGAAATCCAGAGTCCCGCGCAGAGGGCCTGGTTTGTGCACATTGGTGTGGTAGGTGGCCTGGTCTCCGTACCGCAGGTTCTCGGCGCTGTCCCGGTCGATTTCCTGAACGAAGGTGCAGACGTCGTCGAGGAGTCGCTCCAGCGCGGCCTCCCAGGCAGTCCTGCCGACGGGGTTCATTCGACCTCTGGCCTGTCGGTCCCGGGGCGGGTATGGACGTGAGGATGATGCGGGGCGGATCAAGACTGGAAATCGCACTTCGGGACCGTACTGACGTTCTTGACGTCGACCGCTCGCGTGCTGAGCCCGCGGTCCTCCGTGGAGTGCAGGCGTTGTGAGGTACTCCGGGTCACGGATCTCACCCGCTCCCCGGTGACGCGAGGGAGCCCTCACCGATGTGCGTAGATCTCCGGGCGGCCGGGGCCCCAGGGCGATGGGCTTCCCGGCCGCCCGGAGGTCTCGGCCGGCAGGTGTGGCCGGCGTCACGCACTCGCCACGACGGCGCCCAGGATCATGCCGCCCACCAGGCCGACCGCGCTGACCGCGATGGCGATCCCGGCGAGGCGCTCGTGCCGGACGGTCTTGGCGATGATCGCCAGGACCACACCGATCACACCGAAGACGATCGGGAGGAAGAGGAGCGCGATCACGCCCAGCACCATCGCGATGATGCTCAGTACGTTCCCCGCCCCGTTGCGCTGCGGCGTGCCGGGGTACTGCTGTCCGGGCTGGTTGTCGTACTCCGTGGTCATCTTCTCGCTCCTTGGGACGGTCACCCTGGGTGCCGGTCCGGGACGGACCGGCCTGCACATCACGGGTTCCCGCAAGTCCCCTGGCCACACCATGACTTGAGATCCTCCAGTGGTCGAAGGAGCGGAGTGGGAGCTTCCGGTGGCCGGGACGGCCGTCTCGCCATGTGGAGCGAAGGTTTGACATTAGAGGGACTTATGGTCAATAAAGGGGATGCTTTGGCCATGAATTCACGTCCGGTAGTAGAGGGCGATGAGGGCTGCCCCGCCTAGACGAATGAGTACTGCCGTGTCCGACTCCACCCCCGCCCGCCCCACCGTCGACCCGGCGGAGGAGTGGGACGCCTGGCGTGCCGAGCGTCACCGCGCGCTCACGTCCCCCATGGGCAACCTCGCCCTGGTCGAGACCCGCTGGGCGCCGACGGGGGAGACCCCGGACGCGGAGGCCGCCCGCGCGCAGGCGCCGGACACCGTGACCGTCACCGAGGTCCGGCGCACCGACCTGGTCAGCGGCGAGCCCGAGCGGGGCCTGCGGTTCTGGGACGCCGACGCACCCGCCATCCACGACTTCGAGCGGGTCGACACCTTCGCGTACGACCCCGCCCTGGTGCTGGAGGCCACGTACACGCCCGTCCCCGGCGCCCGGCGCGTCGCCTTCGAGCACATCCGGGACAACGGCGGCAGCCGCGACCTGGTCGTCCCGGGCGACATCGCGCTCACCTTCGACGGCCGCGACTACACCCTGAGCGCCTTCGACGACGACGGCACCCTGCTGCTCGTCTTCGGCGACCCGACCAACGGTGACTCCACCTACGGCGCCGGCCGCTTCCTCTTCGTGCGGCGCACCGAGGACGAGAGCCGGGTCGTCCTCGACTTCAACCAGGCCTTCGTGCCGCCCTGCGGGTTCTCCGATCAGTACAACTGTCCGATGCCGCCGCGGCAGAACCGCTTCCACCTGCCCATCGAGGCCGGCGAGAAGCTCCCCGTCTTCCGCGACGGCTCCGACGCGCAGCACTGATCACCGGTACCCCACCGCCCCGCAGCTCCACGCACCGAAAGAGCCCTCACGCCATGAGCACCAAGAAGAACGCCCTCTTCGCCGCCACGACCGTCGCGGCCCTCGCCGTGACCCTGACCGCCTGCGGCGGCTCCGGCGGCACCAGCGCCTCCGGCGGCGGTACCTGGAACAAGGACGCGATCGTCAACATCGGCTCCCTCTACGAGCCCCAGAACCTCGACAACACCGCCGGCGGCGGCCAAGGCGTCACCGAGGTGCTCAACGGCAACGTCTACGAGGGGCTGTTCCGGCTCACCGACGACGGCAAGGTCGACAAGCTCCTCGCCGACGACTACCGGACCAGCGCCGACGGCCTCACCTACACCTTCACCCTGCGCGACGGCGTGAAGTTCCACAGCGGCAAGGCCCTCACCAGCGAGGACGTCAAGTACAGCCTGGAGAAGGTGCTCGCGGACGACTCCCAGTCCGCCCGCAAGAGCAACCTCGAGGTCGTCAAGGACATCGCCACCCCGGACGCGCGGACCGTGAAGGTCACGCTGTCCCAGAAGTCGGTCTCCTTCGTCTACAACCTCTCCTACGTCTGGATCATCAACGCCCAGGCGAAGAACCTGAAGACGTCCGAGGACGGTACCGGGCCGTACACCCTGAACAAGTGGACCCGCGGTTCCGCGCTGAGCCTGAACCGCTTCGCCGGCTACTGGGGCGACGCCGCCGCCAACAAGCAGGTCGTCTTCCACTACTACAAGGACGCCACCGCGCTGAACAACGCGCTGCTGACCAACGCCGTCGACGTGGTCACCAGCGAGCAGTCGCCCGACGCCCTGGAGCAGTTCAAGAGCAACGGCTCCTACAAGGTCAACGACGGCGACTCCACCACCAAGCTGCTGCTGGCCTTCAACGACAAGGCCAAGCCCTTCACCGACGTCAAGGTCCGCCAGGCCGTCTCAGCCGCCATCGACGACAAGAAGCTCCTGGAGTCCGTCTGGGGCGGCTACGGCAAGCAGATCGGCTCGATGGTCCCGCCCACCGACCCCTGGTACGAGGACCTCACCTCCGTCAACGCCTACGACGTGACGAAGGCCAAGAAGCTGCTCGCCGAGGCCGGATACGCCAAGGGCTTCAGCTTCACCCTCGACACCCCGAACTACGACCCGCACCCGACCGCCGCGACCTTCATCAAATCCCAGCTCGCCAAGGTCGGCATCACCGTCAAGATCAACACGATCACCCCCGACGAGTGGTACACGAAGGTCTACAAGAACCACGACTTCTCGGCCACGCTCCAGGAGCACGTCAACGACCGCGACCTGGTCTGGTACGGAAACCCCGACTTCTACTGGGGCTACGACAACCCGCAGGTCACCCAGTGGGTCAAGGAGGCCGAGGAGGCGCCCGGCACGGCCGCGCAGACCGCACTGCTCAAGAAGGTCAACGAGCAGACCGCGAAGGACGCCGCCAGCGACTGGCTCTACCTCTACCCGCAGATCGTCGTCGCGAGCACCAAGCTCTCCGGCTACCCGGTCAACGGTCTGAACTCCCAGTTCTTCGCCTACGACATCAAGAAGACGGGCTGATGGCGCGCTACCTCCTGCGCCGGTTCGCCTTCCTCCTGGTGTCGCTGGCCCTGGCGAGCGTGGTGCTCTTCGCACTGCTGCGCCTGCTCCCCGGCGACCCGGCCAACGCACTCACCTCGGTCGGCGCCAGCCCCGAGCAGATCGCCGCGGCCCGCCACTCCATCGGCTCCGACCGGCCGCTGCCCGAGCAGTTCACCCACTGGATCGGGCAGCTGGCGAGCGGGGACCTCGGTACCTCGTTCGTCAGCTCGCTCCCGGTGGGCCCCGAGGTCAGCGCCCGGCTCAACGTCACCGTCCCGCTCACCCTGGCCGCGTTCGTCCTCGCCGTCCTGGTGGCCGTACCGGCCGGGTTCGTGGCCGCGTACAAGCGCCGCACCTGGTACGGCGCGCTGCTCAGCGGCGTGTCCCAGCTGGGCATCGCGGTCCCCGTGTTCTGGCTCGGCATGATCCTCATCTGGATCTTCGCGCTGAACGCGCGCTGGCTCCCGTCCGGCGGCTTCCCGCCGGACGGCTGGGCCGACCCCGCCGAGGCCGTCCGCGCCCTGGTGCTGCCGGTGGTGACCATCGCCCTGGTGATGAGCGCCTCCCTGATCCGCTACGTACGCTCCGCCACCCTGGACGTCCTCGGCAGCGACCACCTGCGTACGGCACGCGCCCTCGGCTCGTCCTTCGGGCGCGCCATGTGGCGGCACGGCCTGCGCAACGCCGCCGTCCCGGTGATCTCCATCCTCGGCATCGAGCTCGCCTCCACCCTGCTCGGAGCCGTCGTCGTGGAGTCGGTGTACGCGCTCCCGGGCCTCGGCTCGATGCTCGCGAACGGCATCTCCCAGCACGACTACCCGGTCATCCAGGGCGTTCTGTTCGTCTCCACCCTCGCGGTACTCCTGATCGGCTTCGTCGCCGACCTGGTCCAGCGGATCATCGACCCGCGGCTGCGCGGCCGACTCTCGGGAGGTGCCCGATGACCCGGACCGACCTGATCACCTCGGCGGACGCTCCGGCAACCGCGCCGGCGACGGCCAAGCGCCGCTCCCGCCGCTCCGCCAACCTCGTCGTCGGCTGTGTACTCGCCGGACTGATAGCGCTGCTGGCGCTGGTGTCGGTCTTCTGGCTGCCCTTCGACGCGGAGGACACCTCCGGCGGACGGCTCGACGGCCCCGGCGGCGGCCACCTGCTCGGCACCGACAAGCTCGGCCGCGACCTGTTCACCCAGGTGATGACCGGCTCCCGCATCGCCGTCGAGGCGGGCCTCGGCTCGGTGGCCGTGGCCGCGCTCATCGGGATCACCCTGGGCGTACTCGCCGCGTTCGCGCAGGGCTGGCTCGACGACACCTTCTCGGCGCTGCTGGACATCCTCATCGCCTTCCCGACGCTGCTGCTGGCAATGCTCATCGTCGCCGCCCGCTCGGCGACGCTCGGCTCGGCGGTCCTCGCGATCGGTCTGGCGCAGAGCGCCGTCGTGGCGCGACTGGTACGCATCCTCGTCAAGCGGGTCCTGGCACGGGACTACATCACCGCCGCACGCACCTCCGGCACCACCTGGCCGCGTACCGTCCTCTCCCACGTGCTGCCCAACATCTGGCCGACGCTGGTGGTCAACCTCGCCCTGCAGTTCGGGCTCGCGGTGCTCGCCGAAGCCGGACTGTCCTACCTCGGCCTCGGCGCACCGCCGCCCAACGCCTCGTGGGGCCGCATGCTCCAGGAGGCCCAGGCCACCTTCACCACGGCACCCGTCGGCGCCCTCGCGCCCGGCATCCTGCTCGTCCTCCTCGTCATCGGCGTGAACCTCATCGCCGACGGCCTGCGGGACACCCTCGACCCGGCCACCCGGCGGAGGCGCGCGTGACTCTCCTCGACGTGACGGGACTGACCGTCCGGACCGACGACGGCCGGACCCTCGTCGACGACCTGTCCTTCTCCCTCGACGGCGGCGAGCGACTCGGCCTCATCGGCGAGTCCGGCTCCGGCAAGTCCCTGACCACCCTCGCGGTGCTCGGACTGCTCCCCGAGGGCATGACCTCGTCCGGCAGCGTCGAGCTCGCCGGTACCCAGACGGTGGGCGCCCCCGAGAAGCGCCTCACCTCCGTCCGCGGACGCGACGCGGCCATCGTCTTCCAGGAACCGCTGACAGCGCTCGACCCGCTGATGCGGCTCGGCCGCCAGATCGCCGAACCGCTCGCCCGGCGCACCGGCCTCAAGGGCAAGCCCCTGCGCGCCGCCGTGGTCGAGGCCCTGGAACAGGTCCGGCTGCCCGAACCCGAGCGGATCTCCCGCGCCTTCGCCCACGAGATCTCCGGCGGACAGCGTCAGCGCGTCGCCCTCGCCATGGCACTCGCCTGCGAACCCAAGCTGCTCATCGCCGACGAACCCACCACCGCCCTGGACGTCTCCGTCCAGGCGGAGATGCTGGAACTGATCGACGGCCTGGTGCGGGAACGGGAGATGGCCGTGCTGTTCGTCAGCCACGACCTCGCCGTCGTCGCCAAGGTCACCGACCGGGTACTCGTCATGAAGGACGGCCGGGCCGTCGAGCAGGGCGCCGTCCACGACGTGGTGCACGCACCCCGCGAGGAGTACACCCGCACCCTGGTCGCCAGCGCCCGCAAGCTGGAATCCGCCCTGGACCTGAGGAGCGCGCGATGACGCCCGTACTGGAGCTGAAGGACGCCGCCGTACGCTACCGGGGGTCCGCCGCCGACGTGGTACGGGACGTCTCCCTCGCCGTCGAGGCCGGTGAGAGCCTCGCCCTGGTCGGCGAGTCGGGCGCCGGCAAGACGACGCTCCTGCGCCTGCTGCTCGGTCTCGCCCGTCCCACGGCCGGCGCCGTCCGATTCGACGGGGCCGGCCTGAACACCCGGGACCGCGAGCAGATGCGCCGCTTCCGGCGCAGCGTGCAGTGCGTCTTTCAGGACCCCTACTCCTCGCTCGACCCCAGCCGGAAGGTCGGCGCGATCGTCGCGGAGCCCCTGCGCTCCCTCGGCGTCGACAGCCGTACGACCGCCGCGCCCAAGGTCGCCGCGGCGCTGGAGCGGGTCGGGCTCCAGGCCGACGCCGTCGACCGCTACCCGCACGAGTTCTCCGGCGGGCAGCGCCAGCGCATCGCCATCGCCCGCGCCACGGTCTGCGACCCCCGCGTCCTGCTCGCCGACGAGCCGGTCAGCGCCCTGGACGTCACCACCCGGGTGAAGGTCGTCGACCTGCTGGCCGAACTCAAGGAGGAGCGGGGCCTCACGCTGGTCATGGTCTCCCACGACCTCTCGGTGGTGGCCACCCTCTGCGAGCGCACCGCGGTGCTGGAGCGCGGCGAGATCGTCGAACAGGGCGCCACCTCCCAGGTGCTCGGCGCACCGGCGCACCCCTACACCCGCCGCCTCATCGACAGCGTGCCGCGCCTGCCCGTCCGGTCCTGAACAGCGGCGGCCGTGGAGACCGGGCCACCCCGGCCGAGGCGGACGTGACGTGTGCGGCCGGAGACGGCCGGGGGCCGCCGTCACACGTCCGCCACGCCTCCTGGGAACAACCGTGCCCCTGCTCGACGCGTCAGCCGTCCTCGTCGTGGCCGTCACCGTGGTCATGTGTGCGTACGTCCTCGTCCGGCGGGCCTTCTGGGACCCGCGCAAGAGCCGGTTCAGCAAGGCGGATCTCGCGTGGCGTGCCTCGCCCCTTCTGCTCCCTGCGGCCCTCGCGGGCGCACTGGCCGGCCTCCTGCTGCGTGCGGATCCGCCGGGCTGGTTCGACACGGCGGCACTCGTCCTGCGCGGTGTCGCCCCGGCCTGGCCCCTGGAGGGCTGGTACCGCCTCCACGGTCCTGCCCGCCTGCGGCGCGGGCCGGCTCGGCTCCTGGGCGCCTTGCAGGCCGGCGCGTGCGCGCTGGCCCTGGTGGCCCACCGGGACTGACCGCTCAGTCCGGTCCCGGACCGGTCCCCAGCACGTCGCGGAGCTGGCCGCGCGCGGTGACCCCGAGCTTGGGGAAGATCTTGTGCAGGTGGAAGCCGATGGTCCGCGGCGACAGATAGAGCCGGGCGCCGATGTCCCGGTTGGTGAGGCCCTCCGCCGCCAGTTGGGCGATCCGGAGTTCCTGCGGCGTCAGCTCTGCCGCGGCGTCGGGACCGGTCACGGCCGTCACGGCCACGCCCGCCGCCCGGAGCTCGGAGGAGGCACGCTCGATCCACGGCCGGGCGTCGAGCCGTTCGAAGAACTCCAGGGCGGTGCCGAGCAGCGGACGAGCCTCGGCGCTCCGCCGGTGGCGCCGCAGCCACTCGCCGAAGTCCAGGTGGACCAGCGCGTGTTCGAAGGGCCATCGGGCGCCGGCCGGGTCGAGCGCTGCACGGAAGTGCGTCTCGGCCTCGCCGGATTCGCTGAGCAACGCCCGGGCACGGTGCAGAATCGCGTCCAGCCGGACGGAGCGTGACCCGATCAGCGTCCCCTCGGCGGCCCCGAGCACGGTGCGGGCGTCGTCCGACTGCCCGGCCCGGACGGCCGCGGCGGCGAGATCGGCGACGCAGTACAGGGACGCGTGGTAATGCACGGGCCGCGGATGGAAGTCCCGGGTGAAAGTACGCCGGAACTGCTCGTAGGCCGTCTGGTGGTCGCCCTCCGCGAGGGCCGCCATGGCGAGTGCCCGCCGGTGGCTCACGTACAGGCCCGGCAACTTGCGCAGGCCGACGGTGCGTACGGCCTGTTGGGCCCGGGCGCGGGCACCGGCGTGGTCCCCGCGCGCGGCGCGCAGCGTGGCCTGGAGGAGCGGCGAACCCACCGCCATGTAATCCGCGCCCGCCTCCGTCGCCATCCAGAACGCCTCCTCGGCGGTGGACTGGGCGTGGGTCCAGGCGCCGCTCTCGAACAGGGAGTTGGCGAGCGAGAACGCGGCGGTCGCGTTGGCACCCGCCGTCGCGGCCCGGCGCAGATGGTCCATGGCCCGCCCGAGGAGGCGGACGGCGTGATCCGTCTCGTCCAGCGCCCAGGCCGCGCCGCCGAGCACGATGGTGTCGGACAGCCCGCCCTCCGACACGGTTTCCAGCGCACGGCCGAAGAGCTCCATGGCCCGGTCCCGGGCGGTGAAGGGGGCGCACGAGGCGAGCACCCAGATGCGGTCGACCTTGCGCGGTTCCCCCGTGATGAGGTCGGTGATCCGCAGGAGTTCGGTCCGGTGGAAGGGGTTCCCGGACCGGTACGCGGGGGTCGCGGCCGTTCCCGCGGCGTCCAGGGCGAGGGCGGGGTACTCGGCGGCCATGGATTCGGCCACCGGCAACAGGTAGCCGATGGAGTCCTCGTACCGGAGCGTCACGGCCAGGGACCAGCCCGCGAGTGTGGACGCCTGGGCGAGGACCTGCGCCTCCTCCGTCAGAGCGGCCACCCGGGAGGTGATCTCGTTCACCCACTGCGGATGTCCTCCGTGCGTGGCCGACCACGCCGCGGCGAGCAGGCGGCGTGCGCGCTGCTCCCGGTCCGGGGTGAGTTCCGCGGCGCGCTCCAGCGCCGCCGCGGCGGCGGCGTAGCCGCCCCGGTGGCGTGAGCGCTCCGCGCTCTCGGCCAGGGCGTCGGCGACCTCCGCGTCCGGGCCGAGCGCCGCCGCCGCGAGGTGCCAGGCGCGGCGGTCGGGCTCGTCGGTGAAGGCGGTGGCGAGCACCAGATGAGCCTCACGGCGCTCGGTGAAGGTGGCGGCCTGGTAGATCGCGGAACGGACGAGCGGATGGCGCAGCCGCACCTCGCCGCTCTCGACACGTATCAGCCCCGTCCGCTCGGCGGGCAGCCACACCTCGGGGCCGTCCATGCCGGGGACCGTGTGGAGTACGTCGGAGAGCTGGGCGGTGCCGGCCGCCGCCGCGAGGAGCAGGGCCCGCCGTGTCGCCTCGGGGAGGGTGGGGAGCTCGGCGGCGAATATCTGCTCCAGCCGGGCGGTGAGGGGGAGCGAGTCGATCGCCCCCCGGTCACGGCGGCTCGGGTCCTTCGCGAAGGCACGTGCGAGCTCGATGAGGGCCAGCGGGTTCCCGGCCGCCTGCTGGAGGATCTGGGACCTGGCCCGGCCCCGGGGCGGATGCGGCTGAGCGTTGAGCAGGAGCACGGACGCGGCCCGGTCCAGTGGACCGGCCGTCAGATGGGGGAAGACGCGGTCGAACCGCTCCGGAACCTCCTCCTCCCGCGCGGCGAGCAGCAGGGCGGCGGGTTCGCCCTCCAGCCGCCGGGCGACGAAGGCGAGTACCTCCAGGGAGCCTAGATCCAGCCACTGGGCGTCGTCGACGAGGAGGAGCAGCGGCCGCTCCGCGGCGGCGTCCGAGAGGAGGGTCAGTACGCCGAGCCGGGTCAGCATCGGGTCGAGCCGCTGCGAGGGTTCCGCCTCCGCCGTCCCGAACGCGACGCGCAGCGCCTTGGCCTGATGGGCGGGCAGCCGTTCGATGCCGCCGAAGAGAGGGTGGAGCAGCTGGTGGATCCCGGCGAAGCCGAGCTCCCGCTCACCCTCGGCGCCGCGTACCCGGAGCACGAGCCTGCCGCGGGAGGCGGCGTACGAAGCCGCCCGGTCCACCAGGGTGCTCTTGCCGGCCCCGGGCTCGCCGGTCAGTACCAGCACTTTGGGGCCGGTTCCGTCCACGGCGTCGACCAGTTCGGAGAGCCGTGACAGCTCACTCTCCCTGCCCATGATCTCCGGCTCGTCGGCCGTCTTGATGCCGAGGTCCATGCTGCTTCTTCCCTTACCCGCCGACCACCCGCCCCGAAGGGCGCCGAGCGACGCTCTCATCAGTCGCTCCGAGGCATCCTGCCAGGTCAGCGATGTCGTGTCGGCGGGAGGAGTCCCGTTGCGGTGCTTCGCCGGCGCATGACTGGTCACATGACAGAAGCGCGCCGCCCCGTCCCCCTGACAGCCTCCTGAGTATCCGGACAGGACGCCTCGAGCGTGCCCCGGAGGCACCCGGGAGACGGCCGCCCGGACGCGGATCGCGCCGCATCCCGTGGCGGGCCGTGCGACCGGGTCGCCCTGCCGAGGTGTCGACGATCACAGTGAAGACGGAGAGATCAAGCGTGAGGAACGCAGTACGCACCCAGGGGAACGCCGAAGCCGAGGGAGGCCGCGGCTCCGGGAGAGGGAGAGCGGGCGTGGACCGGCCGGCCGAGCGGTGCCGCCGTTCCTCGGCCGGAGACGGGCAGGCGGGAGAGCAGGCCCGCCCCGTGCCCCCGTCGGCCCGCCCGGTCCTTTCCCGGCCTCCGGTCCCCCCGGTCCCGTCCCCGAGCCGCCGGTATCCGGCACCGCCGGGACCTCACCTCCCCGGCGCCGCGACCGGGCAGCTGCGGATCTCCGTCCTGGAGTCCGGCGGGTCCAGCGAGTCCCACGGCTCCGGCCTCCCGGGAGGCCCCGTCCATCCGAGCCACGAACGGGTCTCCGTCCCACCGTGGCTGAAGGGTTCCGGCGACGGGGAGACGCTCCACGTCGCCCTGCACGTGAGCGGTACGGCGGCGGTCGTCCGGGGCGGGACCGAGGTCCTCCTGGAACCGGGCGGCATCGTGTTCTGCGGGCCCGGCACGCTCGTCCTCCCGCGCCCCGGCGACCCGTACCGGATGACGGTCTTCCACGTGCCGCGGCGCCTGATGCCGATCACCGACGCCGAGCTGCGCCGGGTCATGGGGGTGCCGCTGAGCTGCGCGGAGGGCGTAGGGGGTCTGGTGTCGCACTTCCTGTCGGTGCTCGCCGCGGGGAGAGAACTCGACCGGCCGCGGACCGGAGACCGGCTCGTCGCCAACGCCGTGGAGATCCTTGCCGTGCTCGTCACGGGCTTCGTCGGAGCGCAGGGCACGGACTCCACCGACTCCGCGGACAGTGGCACACGGATGGTGGCCCGCATCACGAACCACATCGAACTGCATCTGGCGGACCCCGACCTCTCGCCGCGTTCGATCGCCCGCGCCCACCACATCTCCGTCCGCTATCTGCACAAGCTCTTCCAGGGCGAGGGCACCACGGTGAGCCGGCTGGTCCTCCGCCGCAGACTGGAGGCGTGCCGGCGCGAACTCGTGGGGTCGCCGCGCCGCGGGCTCACCGTGGCGGCGGTGGCGCACCGCTGGGGTTTCGTCAGTCCGTCGCATTTCAGCCGGGCCTTCCGGGATGCCTACGGAGTGTCTCCCAGCGAGTGGCAGGCCTCGGGCACCTCCTCGGAGCGGACGCAGCCCGGCCGTTCCCTGACTCCGGCCGGGAACGGGAGCAGTCGTGCGGGAAGGCAGCGGCTTCTCTCCGTCTGAATGTGTGTCGCCGTGCGGCGCGTGGGCCCGGACATCTCCGCGGTGTCCGGGCCCACGCGCGGTCAGGCCGGTTTGGCCCAGGCCGCGTCCGGCGTCGAGAGGCGACGCGTGACCACGGACGTGACCACGAGGAACACCAGGGCCAGGCCCAGGGTGACCGGCAGTTCGGTGCGCAGCGCCGCCCCGACGAGCGCGCCGAGGAACATGGCCAGGACGGACAGGATCCGCCGCCCGGGCCGGGGCGCGGCGCCGCCGGCCGGGACGGAGTCCGCGGCCAGTCCCGTCAGGGTCAGGGTCAGCACCGTCGTCGTCAGGTCCGGGACTCCGAGGCGGCGTGCGACCGCGTTCTGCATCCCCATGGCCAGGCCGAGCAGGACGATCAGGGTGTAACGGGCCCAGGTGGTCACCTCGCCGTGGGAGACCGCGGCGGCGACGAGGGCGCCGAGGACGAGTACCGCCTGGAGCGCCGTGGTGGAGGCCAGCAGCCGCCCCCGGTGTGCCGCGAGCCGGGACCCGAACCGGCCTCCGGCCAGCGCACCGGTGAGGAACGCGGCCATCGACACGAGTGAGGCGAGCACGGACAGGCCGTCGGCACCCGCCAGGGCGAACCCCAGGAACACCACGTTGCCGGTCATGTTGGCGACGAACACATGTCCGAGTGACAGGTAACTCACGGCGTCGATCAGGCCGGTGACCACCGTCAGCGTCAGCATGAGGGGCGGCAGCGGGCCGTGCCGGTCCTCCTTCGGTGGAACCAGCGTGCGAGCCATGTCGGCGAGCAGGGTGCGCATGCGGAGTCGCTCCTTACTGAGCGGAGGGGTGCGGGTCTGCGGGGTGCGGTGCGGAGGGGCGCGCTGCGGAGGGGCGCGGGTCTGCGGGGTGCGGTGCGGAGGGGCGGTGCAGCACCGCCCGGGTGACCAGGCCGCTCGCCGGGCCGATGACCAGCGCCGCGACGACGACCCACAGCGGCCACGGGGCGAGGCCGGCCAGATGGTCGGCCGACCAGCGGCCCGGTCCGGTGAGCGCGAGTGTCCCCGAAGCGGCGACGAGGACCAGTGGGTACTCGTATCCGTCGTTCTGGACCCACAACCCGTGGTGCCGTTTGACGGTTCCGGCGACCGTCATCACGCCCATGGCGGCCATCGCCGCCAGGGGAGTGAGCGCGCCGGCCGCCAGGAACAGGCCCGCGCCGATCTGGCTGCCGCCCGCGGCGAGCGCGGTGAGCCGGCCCCCGCGGAAGCCGTCGTGGCGGAACTCCTCGGTCCCGCCCACGAGTCCGTTGCCGCCCAGCCGGAAGCTGACCTTCTGCACGCCGTGCCCGGCGACGAGGAGTCCCACCACCAGCCGGAGGACCAGGAGTCCGGTGTTCATTGCGTTCATGCCTGTTCCTGACGTTCCGTCGTCATCGGTTGGAGCTGGTCAGCCGGCCGCGTGGGCACCGATGACGGCCTGCGCGTAGACGACGCCGAGACCGTAGGTGCCGCCGTGCTCCTTCACCACATCCATGACCGGCAGGTACGTCTCCGTACGCGCCCAGTCGCGCTGGAGCTCCAGCAGAACCTGCACCCAGGTGACCGGGACCGCGCCGGCCTGCGTCATTCGCTGGACGGCGTGCTCGTGGGCCTGGGGGGTGACGCCGCCGGAGGCGTCGGCGACGACGTAGACCTCGTAACCCTGCGCGAGGGCGGACAGGGTGGGCAGCACGACGCAGACCTCGGTCCACAGACCGGCGATCACCAGCTTCTTGCGGCCGGTGGCCTTGACGGCCTCGACGAACGCGACATCCTCCCAGGCGTTCATCGTGGAGCGGTCGACGATCTCCTGCTCGGGGAAGACCTCGGCGAGCTGCGGCATGAGCGGGCCGGAGAAGGACTCGGCGGCCACCGTGCTCAGGACGGTGGGAACGCCGAAGACCTTGGCGGCCTTCGCCAGGCCCACCGTCGCGTTGATGATCGCGGTGCGGTCGCCGCTGCCCGTACCGAAGAACATCTGCGGCTGGTGGTCCACGAAGAGCACAGCGCAGTTGTCGGGGGTCAGCAGGGCGTCGGAAGGGGTGGCGCTGACTTCGGAGATGTCGACCATGGGAGGACCTTTCGGGTGATGAGCGCGCGGACGGTCGTCCGGCGCACGACAGAGAGGGGGTGGTGCCCCGGGAGGGGCGGCTCGTGGCCGGGCCCCTCCCGGGAGATCGGGGGATCGGGAGATCGGGGGATCGGGAGATCGGGAGATCGGGGGATCGGGGGATCGGGGGATCAGAGGGAGAAGCAGGGGTCGAAGACCGGGCTTTCCGTCTCGGGCGCCAGACCGCGCCGCGCGCGCCACTGGCGGTGCTGCTCGGACTCGGCGACGGCCTGGCCGAGCAGTTCGGCCTGACGGGCGCCGGACGGACCCGTGCGCGGGGTGGCCCGGTAGCCGCCGAAGCGGGTGACCGGGCTCCACTCGGGGCTGACCGGCGGCAACTCCTCGTCCAGGCCCTCGTACTCGGCGGTGGCGTAGACGATCCGGCCGCCGACGACGGTCAGCAGCGACTCGATGTGCGCGATGTCCTGGTCGGGCACCTCGAAGTAGTCCTCGGACAGGACCGCGAGGTCCCCGAAGCAGCCCGGGCGCAGGACGCCCTTGACGTCCTGCTCGCCGGTCAGCTCCGCGCCGGCCCGGGTGAACATGGCCAGCGCCGTCGCCCGGTCGACCCGGTTCAGCGGCGGACGCAGCACCAGGTCGCCGACGGTGCGCCCGGTGACCAGCCAGTGCAGGGCGATCCACGGGTTGTACGTGGAGACCCGGGTGGCGTCCGTACCGCCGCCGACGGTCAGCCCGCGCTCCAGCATGGCCCGTACCGGGGGCGCGTCCGCGGCGACTCCGGGGCCGTAGCGGCGCAGGAACGCCTCGCCCTGGAAGGACAGACGGTTCTGTACGGACATGGCGCCGCCGAGCGCGGCGACCCGGTCGAGACTGTCCGTCGACACCGTCTCCGCGTGGTCGAAGAGCCACCGGTTCCCGGCCGGGAAGAGGCCCTCCGCGGCGAGCTTCTCGAACACCGCGAGGTCCCGGCGGATCGTCTCGTCGTAGGTGGCGTGCAGCCGGAAGCCCCAGCCGTTCTCCATGAGGAGACGCACGGCCTTCTCGAACTCGACCTCGTAGTCCGGGGAATGCTCCGGCCGCGGCTGTGCGAAATTCTCGAAATCCGCAGCGGCCCAGGTGAGATTCTCACCCGCACCGTTGAGGCGCAGCCATTCATCGCCGTCCTCCGTGCGCGTCATCTCGATCCAGCGCTTGAGGTCGTCGACTTCCTGGCCCGCGGTCTGCGGGAACAGATGATAGGCGATCCGCAGCGACAACCGGCCTTCCTCGGCCAGTTCGGCGACGGTGCTGTAATTCTCGGGGAAATTCTGGAATCCGCCGGCGGCGTCGATCGCGGACGTCAGGCCGAACCTGTTCAGCTCCCGCAGGAAATGAAGAGTGGATATCTTCTGGTCAGCGTCCTCCAGCACCGGCGCCTTGGCCAGTGTCGAGTAGAGGATCAGCGCGCTCGGCGCGGCCAGCAGCATGCCGGTGGGCTCGCCGTCCCGGCCGCGGACGATCTGACCGCCCTTCGGGTCGGGGGTGTCCCGGGTGTGCCCGGCGGCCTTGAGCGCCGCCCGGTTGAGCACCGCCGACTGGTACAGGTGCAGGACGAACACCGGGGTGTCCGGTGCGGCCGCGTTCAGCTCCGCGACGGTCGGCAGCCGCCGTTCGGCGAACTGCTCGGCCGACCAGCCGCCCACCACCCGCACCCACTGGCCCTTCGGGGTCCTGGCCGCCTGCTCGCGGAGCATCGCCAAGCCCTCGCGCAGGGTGCGGACACCGTCCCAGCGCAGCTCCAGCACATAGTTGAGCCCGCCCCGGATGACGTGCAGGTGGGAGTCGTTGAGCCCGGGAACCATCCGGCGGCCGAGCGCGTCGACCACCCGCGTGGCCGGGCCGACGAAAGGGGCCACGTCGTTGTCGTCGCCCACGACGGTGATGACACCGTCGCGGATGGCGAGAGCTCCCGCCTGCGGGCGGCCCGGGTCACCGGTGTGGATCTTCGCGTTGCGGACGATGAGGTCCGCAGCGTTGTCGGTGGCGCTGGGAACCAGCCCTCCGACCGGCATCGTGGACACCTTTCGACAACCTCCTGCAGTGGGAACAAAGTTGTTTTCCGTGAATTCCGGGACGGGCATCGGTATCGACACCGATTTCGATGCCGATGCCGATCATGACCCCGGCAACGGCCCGGTAGCGGTGCCGCATTCGGAGCGGTCCGGCTCCCGCGCCGAATGGGGGCGAGAGCCGCGATGACCGGGAGACAGCAAGGGAAGGCACCCGTTTCCGGTTGATCCCCAGTGCGTGCGGGATTCCACGGGACGAGATGGGACGAGACGCGGCGCGAGTCGAGAGAAGAATGGTTCCGGCCGGTCTTCCTGAAGGCTAGGAGAAGTGCGGGAACCCTGATGTCCCGGCAGTGCACCCGAGGCGTACCGAGAGTGCACATTCCGCCCCGTGTCGCCGGTGCCGCCCGGAGCCGACGGCGTCGGACACCGGCGGCCCCACGCGTTGTGCGCCGGCGGGCATCACCGCATGCACGGGGAGACACGTGGCTCCGGCCCCGGCGCCTAGCGTCGCTGGAGTACCAACAGCACCGCACCGCAGGAGGAAACCCATGACCACCCCCACGCCGTCCGTGAGCGGCAGCCAGCCGTGGCTGCACCAGAAGGGCGAAGTGATCCAGGAGTTCGGCACGGTCAAGCAGTTCCCGATCGGCCTCACCCACGACGCGCGGATGTACTCCTGCCAGCGGCTCAACAAGGTGCTGGCCGACACCCAGATCCTCTACGGCCTCTACAAGAAGCACCACTGGCTGATGCGCGGCGCCACCTTCTACCAACTGCACCTGGTGCTGGACAAGCACGCGGGTGAGCAGCTCGAACTCGTCGACACCATCGCCGAACGCGTCCAGTCCCTGGGCGGGGTCGCCGTGGGCGACCCCCGGCACGTCGCCGAGATCACCTCGATACCGCGGCCCCCGGACGGGGTCGAAGAGGTACCGGCGATGCTCTCCCGCCTTCTGGAGGCGCACGAGGCGATCCTCGTGGACGCTCACGACGCCGCCGCCCGGACCATCGAACTCGGCGACGACGGCACCAACGACCTGCTGGTCTCCCAGGTCGTCCGGACCGGCGAGCTGCAGGCGTGGTTCCTGGCCGAGCACCTGGTCGACACCCCGCTGGTCAGGGCCTGAGACGGTCCGGCGAGCGGTTTCCCGCCGCCGGTCACTCCCCGTTTCCGCGCCCGGCCGCCCTCAGCAGCGCTGGGGCGCGTCTTCGAAGTGCCGTCGTTCGGCCGGAGGCCGGGCCAGGCGTCGCCCGGCGGACGGCAGTGTGAAGACACGCCCCCGGACCCCGCCCACGGCCGGGAGGCCACCCCGTTCGTACCAGGGTTCGCCATGAGCTCTCCCCGTCCGCCGGAAGGAGATCCCCGGCCGGCAGCTCGCGACCAGGGAGGGTCTGGGCGGGTGATGGATCGTCATGGTCCGGCCGTGGGACGGCCGGGGGGATCGCCCCGCGGAGGATCGCGCGGTCCCGCGCGGTCCTGTGCTGTCCCGCGCGGTCTCGCGTGGTCCTCTACGGTCCCGCGCGGTCCCGCGCGGGGCGAACCGGATACGGGCTGTCGCCGTCAGCAGCCTCCCGCCAGGGAGGGCGAGATCGTCCAGGAGCGCTTCGCCGGGGCGTCGGAGGAGGCGGACGCGGTGCCGAGGCCCACCTCACCGGTGTTCCAGGCGGTGACGTAGGTACCGAATGCGGACCCGGTGACGGGGATCCACCGCTTCGGTGGACGCCCGGCCCGGATCAGCAGGGAGACCGGGCTGGTGCCGGCCTCCTTCGCGTCCGGCTTTCCGGCGCCGGCCGCCCGCGTGGCGGCCCTCCGCGAGCCGGCCTTCGCGGGGTCCGCCGTGGTGCCGGCCACCGGAGCGGCCGGACTCGTGCCGTGCTCCCGGAGCCGTTCGAGCGCTGCTTCCTCCAGGGACGTGCCCGCGCCGCGCCCGGTGCCCGCGCCGCTGTTGCCGGGCGCCGCATCCCAGCCCGTGGCCCACGGTTCCCCGGTCCACGGGATTACGGCTGCCGTGGCCACCGCCTCCGGGTCCACCACCGGGAGTTCCGCGGGGGATCGCGGACCGGATTCCCCTGCTGCCGGAGCCGCGGCGTTCGAGGGCGCCCCCGGTGACGCGCCGGTCTCGCCCGCTCGCCGGGTCGGAATCTCCGGCCGCGCGCCACCCGCCTCCGGCGAAGCCCCTGCACTGCGTAGCCCTTGGGTGCCCCGGGACGCGGAATCTGCTGCTCGTGGTGGGCTGCCGCCCGTGGCGGAGGTCGGCCCGGTGCGCGGGTCGCTCGGTCCCGCCCGCCGGAAGGCTGCTCTCCCGGGCCGTGCCCGGTGTTCCTATGATCCCGCCTGTGACGATCACTTACGTGTGGCGGGGCGACTTCGACGACGCGGCCCTCGACGCTCTGCACCGCGAGGGGTTCGGCGGTCCGGCCACCGGGACCGACTGGCGGGAGCGCCTGGAGCGACACAGCCTGGGCTGGGTCTGCGCCCGAGAGGGCGACGCGCTGGTCGGCTTCGTCAACGTGGCCTGGGACGGCGGGCTCCACGCCTTCCTCCTGGACACGGTGGTCTCCCGGGACCACCGTTCGCGCGGGGTCGGTGCGGCCCTGGTCGCGGCCGCGGCCGGCGAGGCCCGTACCGCGCGGTGCGCCTGGCTGCACGTCGACTTCGAGGAGCGCCTGCGGCCGTTCTACGTCGACGCCTGCGGCTTCCGGGTGACGGCGGCGGGGCTGATCGCCCTCCGGTGACGGGGCGCGCTACGGGGGACGGGCGCCGCGGACGGTCGCCGTGTGCGGGTGACGGGCGGCGGACGGGGCGCGTGCCCGGCGCACGGTAGCTCGGTTGGATCATTCGGCGCGACGGCGTCTGCGGGCGCGCGCGGGCGCTTCCATGAAATGCCAGGGGCCAAATTCAGCGATATCCGTGCAATCGGGACACGGAGCGACTGAACGGGTTCGCTGATGATCGCTTGGCATATGTCCAGGGCGAGGTGGGTCGCCTCGCCGAAATGGGGGTCAGGTGGCAATGGGGCGAATAGAACCTTTGACAGCCGTGCATCCTCTAATGTGATTGGCATGAACGGGTGAAGTCGGGGTGACCCCGATCCGGATGCCGAGGTCGATCGAAAGAGCGTGCGATATGCCACTGCTCCCGTATGACCGAGGTGGCGGAAAAGGGTCGGGGGCCGGCGGAGTCGCGGCGGGAGTGATCCGGCGTGATGTTCCCGGGAATGCCTGGTGAACATGTCGAAGAAAGAGCGAGAACAGGTGGGGGACGGCCGTGACCAATCCTTTCGATGACGAGTCGGGACGGTTCGTGGCGCTGGTCAACGACGAGGGTCAGTACTCGCTGTGGCCCGCGCGCATCGAGATCCCGGGCGGCTGGCGTGCCGTCGGCCCGGAGGGGTCGCGTCAGGAGTGTCTGGACGCGATCGAGGCAGCCTGGACCGACATGCGGCCCGCCGGCCTGGTACGGGCGATGGAGGCCACGGCCGAGTAGTCGGCCGCCGGTGCGCGGGAGCGCACCGCCCTGCCGGGGCGTGTCGTCGCCGTGCCGCTTGCCGGGCGGACGGCGCTGCTTTCAAAGCACGCTCCAGGGGGAAATGGTGCCTCCGCTTGCGTTTCTGTACGCATCCTGATCGATTCTGTTCTTTTCGAAGCCCTGATGGGATTCGTTGGAACGGAATCGATCAGGGTGTGACCGGCTCCTGATCCATTTTCGGTGGACAGCTTTCCTGTGCCACCGAGCGGAATGCGCGCGAGCCATCCGGAAAACACCGGTGATTCATCCAGCGTCCCTTTCGGGGGAGCGGGATCGGGTCGTGCGCCGGTTGAATGCGCCCGGCGCAAGACTCCGGTGGTTTTGCGCCGAGCGGTGCGCGCCGGCTCTTCTCTCCGCTTCCGCGGACCCCTTTTCCGACGATGTGCGCACAGGTGTGGCGGATTTCCTCCCCGCGCTCTCCGTCGTCCCCGAAATCTCTCCCCAAAGGTGTCGACCGGCATGACTGAAAACGACTCGATCCCGTCTCGTTCGATTCCCGATGACCTTTTCGAACTGACTGTGGCTCAGCAAGGCGTGTGGTACGGCCAACTGGTCGAACCGGAGAGCCCGAAGTTCAACATCGCCGAGTGCTTCGAGATCCGCGGCGACCTCGACGCGGAGGTCTTCGCCGCCGCCGTCGCCCGCGCGGTCGCCCTCTGCGACAGCCTCAACACCGAGTTCGTCCTCAGGGACGGCACCGTGCGCCAGCGGATCGCGCCGCACCCCCGGTCCCGCACCGACCAGCTCCGCCTGGTCGACCTCTCCGCCACCGAAGATCCCGCGGCCGCCGCCGAGCGCTACCTGGCCGAGGACATGGCCACCGTCGACAGCATCGACACCCCGCGCCACAGCCTGGCGCTGCTGCGCCTCGGCCCCCGATGGCACTACTGGTACATCCGCTTCCACCACATCGTCGTGGACGGCCTCGGCGGCGCCGTCTTCGCCCGCATCGTGGCCGACCTCTACGCACGCGTCCTGCGGGGCGAGGACATCGCCGGGGCCGAGCTGCCGGCGCCCGCCCCGCTCGCGGGCCTCCTCGCCGACGAGGCCGCCTACCTCGTCTCCGAACGGTACGAGGCGGACCGCGCCTACTGGACCGCCAAGTTCGCCGACCGGGCGCCGGACGCCGACGGCTCAGCCTCCGACGAGGCCGGTGGGACGGACGGGGCCGGTAAGACGGACGAGGCCGGTAGGACGGACGAGGCCGACGGGGCCGGCACGCGGGGCGGTACACCGCTCATCCGCCGCCGCGCCGACGTCCCCGCCCCGGCCACTCCCGCCGGGGCGGACGCGGACGGCGTGCACCTGCACACCGGTGAGACCCTGCCCGTGACCGTCCTCGACGATCTGCGCCGGCTCGCCGCCGCCAACCGCACCAGCTGGACCGCCGTGCTGGTGAGCGCGGTCGCCGCCTACGTGGGCCGGGCCACCGGCACCAGGGACGTCGTCGTGGGTCTCGCCTCCAACGGCCGCCACGGCGGACTGCGGCACATCGTCGGCATGACCGCCAACATCGTGCCGCTGCGGCTGGGCATCACCACCGACATGACGGTCGGCGAACTCGTCCGCGCCGTCGCCCTGGAGATGCGCGGCGCCCTGCGCCACCGGCGCTTCTCCCGCGAGCAGCTCGCCCGCGAGCTCAGGATGGCCGACGACGCGGCACGTCTGACGGACGTCGTCGTCAACATCATGGGCTACGAGTACGACCTCGAGTTCGCCGGCAGCCCCGCCACCTCCCGCGTGCTGTCCATCGGCCCGGTCGACGACGTCTCCCTCTTCGTCTCCGAACGCTCCGAAGGTACGGGTCCGTTGATCGGGTTCGACGCCAACCCGGAGCTGTACCGCCCCGAGGACGTGCGGCTGAGCCAGCGCGCCGTCGTCTCCTTCCTGAAGGCCCTCGCCGCTGCGGACACCGAAACCCCCCTGCGTGAGCTGCCGTTGCTCGACGAACAGGCCGCCCGGGAACTCCTCGCCCACGGCCGTGGCGCCGAACTGCCGGTCCCGCCACCGGCCACGAGTCTCGCGGAGGCGTTCGCATCACAGGCCCGGCGCACCCCGGACGCCCCGGCGGTGGTGGACGGCGACGTCACGCTCACCTACCGGGAGCTGGCCCGCGACGCGGCGGAACTCTCCGGAGCGCTGGCGGGCTGGGGACTCGCGGCCGAGGACGGTGTCGGTGTTCTCGTGGACCGCTCCGCCGCGGTGGTGGCCGCCACCCTCGGCGTGGTCGGCGCGGGCGCCGCGTACGTACCGATGGACGCCGCCTGGCCCGAGGAGCGCCTCGGCCGCGTCGCGGAGGTCGCCGGGGTCCGAGCCCTGGTGGTCGACGAGGCAGCGGCCGGGCAGAACTGGGTGAAGGTGACCACCGCCGTCCTGCCGGTGATCGTCGTCGACACCCTCGGCCGGGTGCTGCGCGGCGCCCCACCGGCGCCGGGACGCCTCCCGGAGGCGACGCACCCCGACCGGCTCGCCTACGTGATGTTCACCTCCGGATCCACCGGCCTGCCCAAGGGGGTCGGGGTGACCCACGCGGACGTGCTCGCCCTGACCGCCGACACCACCTGGACGGGCCGGGCGTGCGAGGCGGTGCTGATGCACTCCGCGTACGTCTTCGACGCCTCCACCTTCGAGATCTGGGTTCCGCTCCTGCACGGCGGCCGGGTGGTCGTCGCGCCCTCCGGCGTCCTGGAGGCGCCCGTCCTCACCGGGCTCGTCGACCGGTACGGGGTGACCGCGCTGTTCCTCACCACGGCCCTGTTCAACGTGGTGGCCGAGGCCGACCCGTCGGCCTTCGCCGGGCTGCGGCTGGTCGCCGCCGGTGGCGAGGCCGCCACCCCGGACCTGATGCAGCGGGTGGCCGCCGCCGCACCCCGCACCCAGGTCCTGCACGTGTACGGCCCCACCGAGACCACCACCTTCGCCGCCCGCCACCGGGTGGCCGCCGACGCGGGCGGACTGCCGCCCATCGGCCGCCCCCTCGACGGGATGCGGCTGCACGTCCTCGACGCCGGCCTCGCCCTGGTGCCGCCCGGCGTGGTGGGCGAGCTGTACGTGGCCGGACGCGGCGTCGCGCGCGGCTACCGGGGGCGCCCGGCCCTGACCGCGGGCCGGTTCGTCGCCGACCCGTACGGCCCGCACGGGGCCCGCATGTACCGCACCGGCGACCTCGTGCGCTGGACCGCGCGCGGCGAGATCGAGTACGTCGGACGCGCGGACGGGCAGGTCAAGCTGCGCGGATACCGCATCGAACCGGCCGAGATCGAGAGCACCCTGCTCGCGGACCCCGGAGTCCGCGCCGCCTGCGTCCTGGTCCGTGAGGACATACCCGGCGACCGCCGGCTCGTCGCGTACCTGGTGCCGGCCGCCGGCACCCGGGCGCTCGACGACACGGCGCTCGCCCGCCGGGTGGGCCGAGCCCTGCCCGCGTACATGGTGCCCTCGGTGTTCGTCGCGCTCGACGCGCTCCCGCTCAACCCCAACGGCAAGGTCGACCGCCGCGCCCTGCCCGAACCCCCCGCCGCGGCCACCACCGGCCGCGCCCCGCGCACCGCGTACGAAGAGGTGCTGGCCGGTCTGTTCGCCGACGTCCTCGGCGTCGCCGCCGTCGGGGCCGACGACAACTTCTTCTCCTTGGGCGGCCATTCGCTGCTCGCCACCCGCCTCACCGGCCGGGTCCGTGCCGCCCTGGGCGCCGAACTCGGCCTGCGCACCCTCTTCGACCACCCCACGGTCGCCTCGCTCGCCGCGGTCCTCGACACCGCGGGCACGGCCCGGCCCGCCCTCGCGCCGCAGCCGCGCCCCGAGGCGGTTCCGCTCTCCTTCGCGCAGCAGCGGCTCTGGTTCCTCAACAGGGCCGAGGGCCCCGGCGACACCTACACCATTCCGCTCGTCCTGGAGCTGGACGGCCCGCTCGACGTCCAGGCCCTGAGGGGCGCGCTGGCCGACGTGGTCGCCCGCCACGAGAGCCTGCGCACCGTCTTCGCCGAGACCGACGGCGTACCCCGCCAGCACGTCCTGGACGCGGCCGTCGCGGCGGAGCTGGTCCCCCTGACCGTCCGGCGGCCCCCGGCCGGGGTGACCGACACCGGAGCGGCCGGAGCCTGGGCGGAGGAAACGATCCGCCGTCTGATCGCCGAGCCCTTCGATCTCGCCGGCGACCCGTCCGTCCGGGCCTGGCTGCTCCAGCAGGGCCCGGAATCCCACCAGTTGGTCCTCGTTCTCCACCACGTCGTCGCCGACGGCTGGTCCCTCGCCCCCCTCGTCCGCGATCTCGGCGCCGCCTACCGCGCCCGGGCCGAGGGCACCGGCACCCCCGACTGGCCCGCGCTGCCGGTGCAGTACGCCGACTACACCCTCTGGCAGCGCGGACTGCTCGGCGACGAGTCCGATCCGGAGAGCCTGGCCGCGATCCAGCTCGCCCACTGGCGGGAAGCCCTGCGCGGCGCCCCCGACCTGCTCGACCTGCCCCTCGACCGGCCCCGCCCCGCCGTGGCCGGCCACCGGGGCGACGCGGTGCCCTTCGCCCTGCCCGCCGCCGAACACGCCGCGCTCGTCCGGCTCGCCCGCGCGGCCGGCTGCACCCCCTTCATGGTGCTCCAGGCGGCGCTGGCGGTGGCGCTGCACGCCCACGGCGCCGGTACCGACATCCCGCTGGGCACCGCGGCGGCGGGCCGCTCCGACGAGGCCCTCGGCGATCTGGTCGGGTTCTTCGTCAACACCGTCGTCCTGCGCACGGACCTCTCTGGCGACCCGACCTTCCGCGAACTGCTGGAACGAGTAAGGGAGTTCGACATCGCCGCCTTCAGCCACGGCGACCTCCCCTTCGAGCGGATCGTGGAAGCCGTCAACCCCGAGCGGTCCGGCGGCCACCACCCGCTCTTCCAGACCATGCTGGTCCTCCAGAACCAGGACCGGACCGACCTCGACCTGCCCGGGATCACCACCCGGGACCGGTCCCGGCACACCGGGATCAGCAAGTTCGACCTGACGTTCTCGCTCACCGAACTCGACTCGTCCGAAAGGGACTTCGCTGGTTCACCCGCCGGTATCGGCGGGTACCTGGAGTACGCCACCGACCTCTTCGACGCCGCCACCGCCCACGGTCTGAGCGACCGCTTCGCCCGCGTGCTCACCCTCGCCGTCGCCGACCCCGACCTCCCCGTCGGGGACCTCGACCCGCTCGGACCGGACGAGCGGGACCGGATGCTCGCCCAAGGCCGCGGCCGTGACCGGCCGTTGCCCGCCCTCACCGCCCCCGAGGCGATCCGGGAACAGGCCGCGCGCACCCCCCACGCGGTCGCGGTCCGCGACGAGCGCACCACCCTCACCTACGCCGAACTCGACGCCCGCGCCGACACCCTCGCCCGCACGCTCCGCGCGCGCGGCGCGGGCCGCGAGGACCGGGTGGCCATCGCCGCACCCCCGTCCGCGCACACCGTCGTCGCCATGCTGGCCGTGCTGCGGGCCGGCGCCGCCTACGTACCCGTCGACCCGGAGTACCCGCAGGCCCGCATCCGGCACATGCTCGACGACGCCCGGCCCGTCCTGCTGCTCACCACGGAAGCCACCGGGCCCTCACTGCCCGAGGCCGGCGTGGACCGGCTCGTCCTCGACGCCCCGGCGGACCGGGAAGCCCAGGACGCCCCGGAACTCCCGGACTTCCGGCACGTACCCCACCCGCAGGACCCGGCGTACGTCATCTACACCTCCGGCTCCACCGGACGCCCCAAGGGTGTGGTCGTGCCCCACGCCGCGCTGGCCAACCACATGGCGTGGATGGCGGACCACCTTGACCTCACGGAGGAGGACCGGGTCCTCGCCCGCACCTCCACCAGCTTCGACGCCTCCGTGTGGGAGCTGTGGCTCCCGCTGATGAACGGCGCCGAGGTCTGCGTGCTGCCGCCCCGGGCCAACCGGGAACCCGACGAACTCGTCTCCTGGATGGGCCGGTTCGGCGTCACCGTCGCCCAGTTCGTGCCCTCGCACCTGACCCACGTCCTCGCCGGGACGGCCCATGCCGCACCCCTGCCCCGGCTGCGCGCCGTCCTCTGCGGCGGCGAACCGCTGCCGCGCGCCCTCGCCGACGGGATCGCCGACCGCTGGGGCGCCGAAGCGCACAACCTCTACGGGCCCACCGAGGCGACCATCGACGCCACCGCGCACCGCGCGGCCGGCCCCCGGACCGCGGCAGCGGCCGAAGCGGTCCCGATCGGCCGGCCGGTGGACACCATGCGCGCCCATGTGCTCGACGCCCGGCTGCGCCCCGTACCCCCCGGCGTCACGGGGGAGCTGTACCTCTCCGGGCCCAACCTCGCCCGGGGCTACCTGCACCGGCCCGCCCTGACCGCCCAACACTTCGTCGCCGACCCCTTCACCCCCGACGGCACCCGCATGTACCGGACCGGCGACCTGGTGCGGTGGAACGGAGACGGACAGCTCGAATACCTGGCCCGCGCCGACGACCAGGTCAAACTCCGAGGATTCCGGATCGAGTTGGGGGAAGTGGAGGCAGCACTCCTGGCGAACCCCGGGGTCACGGGCGCCTGCGCGGTGATCCGCGAGGACGCGCCCGGCCGGCGCCGCCTCGTCGGCTACGCCGTGACCGACGACCCCGCCGTACGCCCCGTCGCCCTGCGCGACGCCCTCGCCGAGGCACTCCCGCACCACATGGTGCCCTCCGCCGTCGTCGTACTGGACGCGCTGCCCCTCCTGCCCAACGGCAAGGTGGACCGGCGGGCCCTGCCCGAACCCGATCCGCACACCGAGGGACCCACCCTGCCCGGACGGCTCACGCTCCGGGAGGAACTGCTCGCCGGGATCTTCGCCGACGTCCTGCAGCTGACCGAAGTCGGCCCGCACAGCGACTTCTTCGACCTCGGCGGCCACTCGCTCCTCGCCATGCGCGTGGTGAGCCGAGTCCGCGCGGTCCTGGGCGCCGAGATCGCTGTGCGCACCCTCTTCGAGCACCCGACCGTCGCGGGCCTGGCCCGCGCCCTCGACCCGGAAGCCCGGACCCGCCCGCCCGTGGTGCCCGCCGGACAGCGGCCCGACCCACTGCCGCTCTCCTTCGCCCAGCGGCGGCTCTGGTTCCTCAACCGGCTCGAAGGACCCAGCTCCACCTACAACATCCCGCTCGTCCTCGAACTCGACGGCGCCCTCGACACGGACGCACTGCGCGCGGCGCTGCACGACGTCGTGGAGCGCCACGAGTCCCTGCGCACCCTCTTCCCCGAACGGGACGGCACACCGCACCAGTCGGTGGCCGACGCCGACGGCGCCACTCCCGCGCTGCCGGTCGCCCCCGTGGCCCCCGCCGACCTGGAGGAGGCCGTGTTCGACGCCGTGCGTGAGCCGTTCGACGTCACCGTCGACCTGCCGCTGCGCGCCCGCCTGCTGCGCACCGCCCCCGGCCGTCACGTCCTGGTACTGGTCCTGCACCACATCGCGGGCGACGGCTGGTCCCTCGCCCCTCTCGCCCGCCAGCTGGGCGAGTCCTACCGCGACCGGCTCGCCGGCCGAGGACCCGCACCGGCGGTCGGCACCCTGCTCCAGTACGCCGACTACACCCTCTGGCAGCACGCCGCCCTGGGCGACGGCATCGCACCCGGGAGTGCGCTCCGGCAGCAGCTGGACCACTGGCACACCGCCCTCGCGGACCTGCCCGGCCTGATCGACCTGCCGCTCGACCGGCCCCGCCCGGTGGCCGCCGACCCGAGGGGCGACGTCCACGAGTTCGACGTGACCCCCGAGCTGCACGCCCGGCTCCAGATCCTGGCGAGGGAGTCGGGGAGCAGCCTCTTCATGGTGCTCCAGGCCGCGGTGGCCGTGCTGCTGCACCGGCACGGCGCGGGCGACGACATCCCGCTCGGCACCCCCGTCGCCGGGCGCACCGACGAGGCGCTGGAGGACCTGGTCGGGTTCTTCGTCAACACCCTGGTCCTGCGCACCGACCTGTCGGGTGAGCCGTCCTTCCTGGAACTCCTCGTGCGTGTACGGGAGTTCGACCTCGCCGCCTACGCGAACCAGGACGTCCCCTTCGAACGGCTGGTGGAGAGCCTCAACCCCGTCCGGGCCGGCGACCACCACCCGCTCTTCCAGACCATGCTGGTCCTGCAGAACCAGGAGTCCGTCCGCCCCGAATTCCCCGGCCTCACCGTCCAGGACCGGCTCGTCCACAACGGCCTGAGCAAGTTCGACCTCACCTTCGCCTTCACCGAGGAACGCGACGGCGGCGGCCTCACATCGGGGATCGAGTACGCCACCGCCCTCTTCGACCGCGACACCGTCGAAACCCTCGCCGCCCGGCTCGTCCGCCTCCTGGAACAGGTGACCACCGACCCCGGCCGGCCGATCGCCGGCTACGACCTGCTGACCGCGGGGGAGCGCGTCCGGGTCACCCGCTGGGGCACCGGCACCCCGCTCACCGGGGCGGCACCGGACGCGACCCTGCCCGCCCTCTTCGCGTCCCAGGCGCTCCGCACCCCGGACGCCCCCGCCGTCACCGACACCACCACGACCCTCAGCTACGCCGAGCTGGACGCCCTCTCCGCGGACCTCGCAGGGGCCCTCGCCGGGCTCGCTTCCGGCCCCGAGGCGGGCATCGGTGTGCTGCTCGCCCGGTCGCCCGCCGTCGTGACGGCTTCCCTCGGCGCGGTCCGCGCTGCCGGTGCCTACGTACCGATGGACGCGCGCTGGCCCGAGGAGCGGCTCGAACAGGTCGCGGGGGTCGCGTCGTTGCGCGTCCTCGTCGTCGACGAGGACGCCCTCGCCTCCCCCTGGGTGACCGCGACGGCCGACCGGCTGCCGGTCCTGGTGGTGGACCGGCTCGGCCGGATCCTGCGCGGGGCGCCCGAGCGGCCGGGCCGCCCGGCCGCCGTACCGGGGCCGGACGCGCTCGCGTACACCATGTTCACCTCCGGCTCCACCGGCCTGCCCAAGGGCGTCGGCGTCACCCACGCCGACGTGGCCGCGCTCGCCGACGACTCCGCCTGGCGCGAGGGCGCCGCCGACGCGGTGCTGATGCACTCGGCGTACGTCTTCGACGCCTCCACCTTCGAGATCTGGGCCCCGCTCCTGCACGGCGGCAGGATCGTCGTCGCGCCCGAGGGCGTCCTGGAGGCCCGGGTCCTCGCCGACGCCGTCCAGGAACACGGAGTGAGCGCCGTCTTCCTGACGACGGCACTCTTCAACGTGATCGCCGAGACCGCCCCGGAGGCCTTCCGGGGCCTGCGTCTCCTGTGCGCGGGAGGCGAGCTCGCCTCCCCGGACGCCATGCAGCGGATCGCCGGCACCACGCCCGGCCTGCGCGTCCTCCATGTGTACGGGCCGACGGAGACCACCACCTTCGCCACCCGCTACGACGTGCCCGCGGGCCTCCCGGCCGGACCGCCGCCCATCGGCCGCCCGCTCGACGGCATGCGGCTGTACGTGCTCGACGCCTCTCTCGGACCGGTCGCGCCCGGCGTGACCGGCGAGCTGTACCTCGCCGGGCGCGGAGTGTCCCGGGGCTACACCGGACAGCCGGCGCTGACCGCGGGCCGCTTCGTCGCCGACCCGTACGGCCCGGCGGGCGGACGGATGTACCGCACCGGCGACCTCGTCCGCTGGACACCGGACGGACAGATCGCCTACGTCGCCCGCGCCGACGGACAGGTGAAGCTGCGCGGCTACCGGATCGAGCTCGGCGAGATCGAATCCCTCCTGGCCGGCTGCGAGGGCGTCGCCGACTCCTTCGCCGTCGTCCGCGAGGACATCCCGGGCGACCGGCGCCTCGTCGCCTACGTGGTGCCCGCCGCCGGCGGACGCCCGACACCCGCCGGCCTCGCCCGGGCGCTCGGCCGGTCCCTGCCCGCGTACATGGTGCCCTCCGTGTTCGTACCGCTCGACGCGCTGCCGCTGACCGTCAACGGCAAGGTGGACCGGCGCGCGTTGCCCGTACCCGTACACCCGGCGCCGGACCGGAAGGGGCCGGGCCGCACGGCCAGGCCCGCACGTTCCGGGCGTTCGGCCCGCGAGGAGATCCTCCGCGGCCTCTTCGCCGACGTGCTCGGCCTCGACGGGACCCGTGTCGACGGCCACGACGACTTCTTCGCCCTCGGCGGACACTCCCTGCTCGCCACCCGTCTCGCGGCGCGCATCCGCACCGCGCTCGGCGTGGAGGTCCCGGTCAAGGCGCTCTTCGAGCACCCCACCCCGGCCGCCCTCGCCGCCGTGCTGGACGGCGCCGAGGAAGCCAGAAGACCCCTGGAGAGAACCGGGGAACGCCCCGACCCGCTGCCGCTCTCCTACGCGCAGCAGCGCCTCTGGTTCCTCGGCCGGCTGGAGGGTCCCAGCGCCACCTACAACGTGCCGCTGGTGCTCCGGCTGGACGGTCCGCTCGACGCGCGGGCCCTGGCACGTGCCCTCGCCGACGTGGTCGAGCGCCACGAGAGCCTGCGCACCGTCTTCCCCGAGACCGACGGCGTGGCCCGGCAGGTGGTGCTCGACACCGCTCGCGCCGACCTGGACCTGACACCGCGTGACACCGGCCCCGCGGACCTCGGCGACGCACTCACCGCCGAGGTGACGCACCCCTTCGACGTGAGCACCGAACTCCCGGTGCGGGCTCGGCTGATGAGGCTCGCGCCCGAGTCCCACGTCCTGGCGCTGGTCCTGCACCACATCGCCGGGGACGGCTGGTCCCTCGCCCCACTCGCCCGCGACCTGGGCGAGGCCTACCGGGCGCGGACCGTGGGCGAGGAGCCGGGCTGGAGCGAACTCGCCGTCCAGTACGCCGATTACACCCTCTGGCAGCGCGCCCTGCTCGGCGACGAGGACGACCCCGACGGCCAGGCCGCCCGCCAACTCGCCTTCTGGCGTACTGCGCTGGCGGGCGCTCCCGATCTGCTCGAACTGCCCTACGACCGTCCCCGGCCCGCCGTACCCGCCCACCGCGGTGACGCGCACCCCTTCACGGTCGGTGCCGGTACCCACCGGGCGCTCGCCGGCCTCGCCCGGACCCGGGGCAGCAGCCTGTTCATGGTCCTCCAGGCCGCCTTGTCGGTCCTGCTCTCCCGCCACGGCGCCGGCGAGGACATCCCGCTCGGCACCGCGGTGGCCGGCCGCACCGACGAGGCACTCGACGACCTGGTCGGCTTCTTCGTCAACACCCTCGTGCTGCGCACCGATCTGAGCGGCGACCCGACCTTCGGCGAAGTCGTGGACCGGGTTCGGGACTTCGACCTGGCGGCCTACGCCCACCAGGACCTGCCCTTCGAGCGTCTGGTGGACGCCCTCAGCCCCGTCCGCGCCCAGAACCACCACCCGCTCTTCCAGACCATGCTCGTCCTCCAGAACCAGGGCGACGCCGAGATCGGCCTGCCCGGGCTGACCGTGACGCAGCAGCCCGTGCACACCGGCATCAGCAAGTTCGATCTGACCTTCACCTTCACGGAGACGTACGACGACTCGGGCCGGCCCGCCGGACTCCGGGGCGTCCTGGAGTTCTCCACCGAACTCTTCCTGCCCGCCACCGCGCACACCCTCGCCGACCGGCTGACCCGCCTCCTCGCGGCCCTCGCCGCCGACCCGGCCCGGCGCGTCCACACCGTGGAGGTGCTGGACGAGGACGAACGGCGGAGCCTGGAGCGCGTCGCGCACGGACCGGCCCGCCCCGCGGCGGCCCGCACCGCACCCGAGGCGTTCCGCGCGCAGGCTGCCCGTACCCCAGGGGCCACCGCGGTACGCGACGGCGGCGACGCCCTCACCTTCGGTGAACTCGACCTGCTCTCGGACGACTTGGCGCACCACCTGTACGACCGGGGCATCGGCCGCGGCGATCTGGTCGCCCTGGCGCTGGAGGGCACCGCCGACCAGGTGCTCGCGATGCTGGCGGTCACCAAGGCCGGGGCCGCCTATCTGCCGGTCGACCTGGAGTACCCCGAGGCGCGCATCGCCCACATGCTCGACGACGCCCGCCCGGCGCTGCTCCTCACCCACGCCGCGCGAGCCGGACGACGCGGCCTCACCGTGCCCCTGCTCGCACTCGACGACCGGACCGCCTGGTCGACCGGCCGCGCGGCGCCGCCCGGCGCCGCACCCGACCCGCGTGACGCCGCGTACGTCATCTACACCTCGGGCTCCACCGGCCGCCCCAAGGGTGTGGTCGTCACCCACGCCTCCCTCACCAACCACATGGCGTGGATGGCGGACCACCTCGGGCTCACCGGCGACGACCGGGTCCTCGCCCGCACCTCGCCGAGCTTCGACGCCTCGGTCTGGGAGACCTGGCTGCCGCTGCTGCACGGCGGCTCCACCTGCCCCGTGCCGTCCACCCTCAACCACGATCCCGCCGGGCTGCTGGCCAGGATGTGCGCGGAGGGCGTGACCCTCGCCCAGTTCGTGCCCTCGCACCTCTCGGTCGTCCTCACCGAGACGGGCCCCGGCGCGGCACCCGGGACGCTGAGGGCCGTCCTCTGCGGCGGCGAACCCCTGCCCCGGGCACTGGCGGAACGCGTCCGACGCGAGTGGCGGACCGAGGTCCACAACCTCTACGGGCCGACCGAGGCCACCATCGACGCCACCGCCCACCACCACCGGGCCGCCGAAGCGGACGGACCGGCGGGGGAGGGCGGCGTGCCGCTCGGACACCCGGTCGACAACACCCGCGCCTACGTACTCGACGCCGCTCTGCGGCCCGTGCCGCCCGGCGTCACCGGGGAACTGCACCTCGCGGGCGACGGACTCGCCCGCGGCTACCTGGGCCGCCCCGGACTGACCGCCGCACGGTTCGTCGCCGACCCCTGGGGTCCCGCCGGAAGCCGGATGTACCGCACCGGCGACCTCGTCCGACGGGACGCCGACGGCCTGCTCACCCATGTCGGGCGCGCCGACGACCAGGTCAAGGTGAACGGATTCCGCATCGAGGCGGGGGAGATCGAGGCCGCCCTCACCGCGCTCGACCCGATCGCCACCGCCTGCGTCCTGGTCCGGGAGGACCGCCCCGGCGAGCGGCGCCTGGTCGCCTACACCGTCCCCGACCCGCGCGGCGGCTCCCCGGCCCCCGCGGAACGCGCACTGCGCGCCCGGCTCGCCGAGACCCTGCCCGCGTACATGGTGCCCGCCGCTTTCGTGAGCCTGGACGCGCTGCCGCTGCTGCCCAACGGCAAGACCGACCGGCGGGCCCTGCCCGCCCCCGTGCGGCCCGACGCCGCACGCCCGGGCTCCCGGCCGCGCACGGAGAAGGAGCGGGTGCTCTGCGAGGTGTTCGCCTCCGTCCTGCGTACACCCGTCGTCCGCACCGACGACGACTTCTTCGCTCTCGGCGGCGACAGCATCCTCTCCATCCAGCTCGTCAGCCGGGTCCGCGAGGCCGGCCTCCGGGTCACCCCCCGCGACGTCTTCGTCCACCGCACGCCCGAGGCCATCGCCGCCGCGTCCACCACGCTCGACCCGGGCACCGCACCCGGCCGGGGGGCCTCGGGGCCCGAGGAGCGGGGGACCGGCACCATGCCGGCGACCCCCATCGCCGCCTGGTTCCTGGAGCGGACGGGCACCACGGACGGCTACAACCAGTCGGGAGTGCTGCGCACACCGACGGGAGCCCGCCCCGGCACACTCGTCGCCGCCCTTCAACTCCTCCTCGACCACCACGACATGCTCCGGCTCCGGGTCGCGAAGGCGGCCGGGGACGAGCCCGTCCTGGAAGCGCTGCCCCCGGGCTCCGTCCCCGCCCACGACCGGTTCACCCGGATCGACGTGGCGGGTCTCGACGCCGGCGCCGTCCGGGCCGCCCTCACCGGGGCGGGCGAGGAGGCCCGCGGCCGGCTCAGCCCCTCGGACGGGAACGTCGTGGAGGCCGTCTGGTGCGACGCCGGACCCGAGACGAGGGGGCGGCTCCTCCTCGTCGTCCACCACCTGGCCGTCGACGCCGTCTCCTGGCGCATCCTCGCCGCCGACCTGGCCACCGCCTGGCGGATCGTCACCGAAGGCGCCTCCACGGACGCCCGGCTCGCCGCCTCCACCTCCTACCGGCGGTGGGCGCACCTCCTCGCCTCCCAGGCACAGAGCCCCGCCCGCGAGGCGGAACTCCCGCTCTGGGAAGCGGCGTCGAGCACCCCCGACCCGAGGCTGGGACACCGCCCGCTCGACCCCGGCCGGGACACCGCGGGCCGCACCCGCACCCTCGTCACCCGGCTGCCCGCCACCTGGACGCGGCCCCTCCTCACCACCGTCCCCACTGCCTTCCGTGCCGGAGTGGACGACGTCCTGCTCACCGGCCTCGCCCTCGCGGTGAGCGCCCGGCGCGCCGAACGGGGTCCCGCCGGAAACGGACGGGGCGGGCCGGAAACGACCGCCGTCCTCGTCGACCTGGAGGGCCACGGCCGGGAGCAGATCGACGAGAACCTCGACCTGTCCCGTACCGTCGGCTGGTTCACCAGCCTCTACCCGGTCCGGCTGGACCCTGGGCCGCTCGACCCGCGCGCCCCCGGCCGCTTCGACGCCGCGCTGGCCGAACGCGCCCTCAAGCGCGTCAAGGAGCAGCTGCGGACCGTCCCCGACCACGGGGTCGGCTACGGCATGCTCCGCCGGCTCAACGCGACGACCCGCTCCCGGCTGGCCGCCGCGCCCGACCCGCAGATCGGCTTCAACTACCTCGGGAGATACGCGGGTTCCCCGGAAGAGACGGGCGGAGCCGACTGGGAGGTGCTGCCCGACGCGGGCGGGCCCCCGGCCCAGGACCCCGGCATGCCCGTCCACCACGTGCTCGACATCAACGCGCACACCGAGGATCTCCCCGACGGCCCGAGCCTGGTGACCCGCTGGACCTGGCCCGCCGAACTCCTCCCGGAGGACGAGGTGGAGGCCCTGTCCGAGGCGTTCGCCCGCGCCCTGCGCGTGCTCGCCGAACACGCCGACCGGCCCGACGCGGGCGGCTGGACACCGTCCGACCTTCCCCTGGTCTCCCTGGACCAGGCCCAGATCGACCGACTGCAGAACAAGTGGGGTGGACGCAAGTGACCGGGTTCCAGCTGGAGGACGTACTGCCGCTGACGCCGTTGCAGGCAGGCATGCTCTTCCACGCGCTGTACGACTCCACCGCCGTGGACGTCTACACCGCGCAGTTCGTCTTCGACCTCGAAGGCACCCCCGACGTCCCCGCTCTGCGCGCGGCCGTCGGCGGCCTGCTGCGACGCCACGCCAACCTCCGGGTCGGGTTCCTCCACGAGGACCTGGACGAGCCCGTGCAGGCCGTCGCCGCCGAAGTACCGGTACCGCTGGAGGAACTGGACCTGACGGGCCCGGACGGACCCGCGGCGACGCAGGCGCGCCTCACCGCGTTCCTCGCCGCCGACCGCACCCGGCGCTTCGACCTCGCCACCCCGCCCCTGATGCGCTTCGCGCTGGTACGCACCGGCCCGCGCCACCACCGGCTCGTCATGACGGCCCATCACATCCTGTTGGACGGCTGGTCGATGCCCCTGCTCGTGCGGGAGCTGTTCGAGCTGTACGCCACCGGGGGCGACGACTGCGCCCTGCCGCGCGTCGCCCCGTACCGCACCTATCTCGCCTGGCTGGCCCAACAGGACCGCGCGGAGGCCCTGGACGCCTGGCGCGCCGCGCTGGCCGGGATCGAGGCGCCGACCCTGCTCGCCGGAGTCCGGCGCGGCGGCGGCGCACCGGAAGCGGGCGCGTCGGCCCCGGGCGTGTCGGAGGGTGAGGGTGAGCTGCCGGAGACGCTCGTCCTTGACCTCGACGAGGCGACCACCACCCGGCTGCGGGAGACCGCCCGCGCCCACCGGCTCACCCTCAACACCCTCGTGCAGGGAGCCTGGGGGCTGCTGCTCACCAAGCTCACCGGCCGCCCCGACATCGTGTTCGGCACCACCGTCTCCGGCCGTCCGCCGGAGATCCCCGGTGTCGAGTCGATGGTCGGGCTGTTCATCAACACCGTGCCGGTGCGCGTGCGGCCGGCGGCCGACGACACCCTGGCCACCCTCCTGACTCGGCTCCAGGACGAGCAAGGGCGCCTCCTCGGGGCCCAGTTCGTGGGGCTGACCGAGATCCGTGAGGTCACCGGCCTGGACGAACTCTTCGACACGCTCACGGTGTTCGAGAACTACCCGCTGGACGCCGAAGCGCTGCGCACCGCCCAGCGAGGGCTGCCCGGCATCGCGGTCACCGGCTTCAGCGGCACGGACGCCGCCCACTACCCGCTCACCCTCACCATCGCCCCCGGCGACACCCTGCGGATCACCTTCGGCCACCGGGTCACCGCCCTCGGCCGCGAGGAGGTGGCCCGCACGGCGGCCCGTATGCGCCATCTGCTGACGGTGATGGCCCAGGGGCTCGACCTGCGCGCCGACGCCGCAACCGTCCTCCTGGACGGCGAACGCGAGATGCTCCTCGCCCAGGGGCGGGGCGCCGAACTCCCCATGGGAACTACGGACATGAGCGTGCCGGAGGCCGTGGCACGCATCGCCGCCCGGCAGCCGGAAGCGGTCGCCGTCACCGGCGCCGGCGAGGAGCTGACCTACGGCGGACTCCTCCGGCTCTCGGGCGAACTGGCGGATGTGCTCTCCGGGGCCGGGGCCGGGGCCGGGGCCGGCGCGGAGAGCGGCGTCGGCATCCTCGTGGGCCGCTCGACCGCCCTGGTCACCGCCTCCCTCGCGGCCCTGCGCGCCGGCTCCGCCTATGTCCCCCTCGACCCGCGCTGGCCCGCCGAACGCCTCGCCCGGGTCGCGGAGGTGTCCGCCCCGCGCGTCCTCGTCGTCGACGGGGTCACCCGCACGCACCCCTGGGTGCGTCAACTACCCCCCGGCACGCCGGTGGTGACCGTCGACCCGGCCGGCCGGGTGCTCGACGCGGGACCGCCCGGCACCGGCGCCGCTCCCCCGGAGACGCTCCCCCTCGGCGGGGGAGGAGCCCGCCTCGCCTACGTGATGTTCACCTCCGGCTCCACCGGACTGCCCAAGGGTGTCGGCGTCACCCACGCCGACATCACCTCCCTCGCCGCCGAACGGACCTGGGGCGACGGAGCCACCGACGCCGTCCTCCTGCACTCGGCGTACGCCTTCGACGCCTCCACCTTCGAGATCTGGGTCCCCCTCCTCAACGGGGGCCGCGTCGTCCTCGCCCCCGAGGGAACCCTGCAGCCCGCCACGATCCGCGAGCTCGTCGCGCGCCACGGAGTGACGGCGGCGTTCCTGACGACCGCCCTGTTCAACGTCGTCGCCGAGACCGACCCCGGCGCCCTCGGCCTGCTGCGCCTGGCCGCCGCCGGCGGCGAGGCCGCCGCACCCGGGGTCCTCCAACGGCTGGCCGCAGCCCACCCGGACACCGCCGTCCTCAACGCCTACGGGCCCACCGAGACCACCACCTTCGCCACCCTGCACCGCGTCCGCCCCGGCGACGCACCCGACGGGGTCCCCCCGATCGGCCGGCCGCTCGACGGCATGAGCGCCCACGTCCTGGACGCGGCGCTGCGGCCCGTACCCCCGGGCGCCGAGGGGGAGTTGTACCTCGCCGGGCCCGGCGTCGCGCGCGGCTACCTCGGACGCCCCGGGCTCACCGCCACCCGCTTCCTCGCCGACCCCTTCACCGGGGGCGGAGCGCGCATGTACCGCACCGGCGACCTGGTGCGCAGGGGAGCGGACGGCTCGCTGCACCACCTGGCGCGGGCGGACCAGCAGATCAAACTGCGCGGCCACCGCATCGAACCCGCCGAGATCGAGGCGGCGCTCCGCGCCGACCCGTCCGTGCGCGCCGCCTGCGTCCTGGTCCGCGAGGACCTGCCCGGCGACCGCACCCTCACCGCCTACGTCGTCCCCGCCCCCGGCCGCACCCCGGACCCCGGGCTGCTCGCCGCGCACGTCGGCCGCCGGCTGCCCGCGTACATGGTGCCGGCCGTCATCCAGCCCCTCGACGCGCTCCCGCTCACCCCCAACGGCAAGCTCGACCGGCACGCCCTGCCCGCGCCCGTCCGGCGGACCGGCCCGGCCGGAAGGCCGCCGCGCGGCGCCCACGAGGAGATCCTCGCCGGGCTCTTCGCCGACGTGCTGGGCGTGGACCGCGTCGGGGCCGACGACAACTTCTTCTCCCTGGGCGGCCATTCCCTGCTCGCCACCCGTCTCGTGGGCCGGGTCCGCACCGCCCTGGAGACCGAGGCGGACATCCGCACCCTCTTCGAGAACCCCACCGTCGCCACACTCGCCGCAGCGCTGCGGGACGCCAGGCGCCCGGCCCGCCCCGCCCTCGTCCCGCAGGAGCGCCCCGCAACCCTCCCGCTCTCCTACGCCCAGCAGCGCCTGTGGTTCCTGCACCGGCTCGAAGGGCCCTCCGCCACGTACAACATCCCCTTCGCCGTACGCCTGGACGGGCCGCTCGACACCGAAGCCCTGCGCCTCGCGCTGCGCGACGTCGTCACCCGGCACGCCTCCCTGCGCACCGTCTTCCCGGAGCGCGAGGGCGGGCCGTGCCAGCACATCATCGACCCCGAGGACGTGCGGCTCCCGCTCGCCGTCGAGGCCGCCGACGAGGAGAAACTCGCCGACCGCGTCCGGGCCGCCGCCGCCGAACCGATCGACGTCGAACACCGGCTCCCGGTCCGCGCCACCCTGCTGCGGCTGGTCCCGCGCGCGGCACACGTCCTCGTCCTGGTGATCCACCACATCGCCGCCGACGGCTCGTCCCTGGCGCCCCTCGCCCGCGACCTCGGCGCCGCCTACCGCGCACGCCTGCGCGGCGAGGCGCCCGGCTGGACCGCACCCCGTGTGGACCACGCGGACCACGCCCTCTGGCAGCGACGCCTGCTCGGTGGTGAACAGGGTGCGCCGAGCGAGCTTCTGAACCGTCAGCTCGCGCACTGGCGGGGCGCGTTGGCCGGGCTGCCCGAGATCGTGGAGCTGCCCTGGGACCGCCCGCGCCCACCCGTCTCCCTGCACACCGGCGCCACCCACACCTTCGGCCTGACCCCCGCCACCGCGCGACGGGTCACCGACCTCGCCCGCGCCACCGGCACCACCGTCTTCATGGTGCTCCAGGCGGCCCTGTCGCTCACGCTCTCCCGTCACGGCGCCGGGGACGACATCCCGCTGGGCACCGCCGTCGCCGGCCGCACCGACGAGGCCGCCGCCGACCTCGTCGGCTTCTTCGTCAACACCCTGGTGCTCCGCGCGGACCTCTCGGGGGACCCCACCTTCCTCGAACTCCTCGCACAGATCAGGGAGTTCGACCTCTCCGCGCACGCCAACCAGGACGTTCCCTTCGAGCGGCTGGTCGAACTCCTCAACCCCGCACGCTCGCAGAACCACCACCCGCTCTTCCAGACCATGCTCGTCCTCCAGAACCACACCCCCGCAGCCCCCGCCGAACTCCCCGGACTCACCGTCACGGCCGTGCCCGTCGGGACGGCCGTGAGCAAGTTCGATCTCTCCTTCACCTTCACCGAGACCCAGGACGGGAACGGGGCGCCCGACGGCATGCGCGCCACCGTCGACTACGCCACCGAACTCTTCGACGCATCCACCGTCCACGCTCTCGCCGAACGGCTCGTCCTGCTGCTCGACGCCGTCACCACCGACCCGGGCCGCCCGCTCCACACGTACGAGGTGCTCACCGCCACCGAGCGCACCCGCCTCACGGCCTGGGGCGCCGGACCCGAGGACGACCTGCCCGGCTCCACCGTCCCCTCGCTCTACGAGGAGTGGGCCCGGCGCACCCCCCACGCGCCCGCCGTCCGCGACGCCCGGACCACCCTCACGTACGCCGCTCTCGACGCCCGCGCCGACGCCCTCGCCCGCCGGCTCAACGCCCTCGGCATCGGCCCCGAGGACCGGGTGGCGGTCGCCCTGCCCCGCACCCACGACCTCGTCGTCGGCCTCCTCGGCGTCCTCAAGGCCGGGGCCGCGTACGTGCCGCTCGACCCCGACTACCCCGCCGACCGGCTCTCCTACATGATCGAGGATGCCCGCCCGCGCCTCCTCCTCACCACCCCCGGCATCCACCGCCGGCTCCCCGCGACGACGGTGCCCCATCTGTACGCCACGGACCCCGGCGACCGGGGCCCCGGCGACCCCGGCGAAGGCCCTGCCGCGCTCCGGCGGCCGCTGCCGGAACATCCCGCTTACGTCATCTACACCTCCGGCTCCACCGGCCGGCCCAAGGGGGTCGTCGTCACCCACCGGGGTGCCGGTGCCATGGCCGCGTCGCAGCGCGAGCGACTGCACGTCACCCCGGAGAGCCGGGTTCTGCACATGGCGTCCGTCAGCTTCGACGCCGCCTTCTGGGAACTCTGCATGGCGCTGCTCTCCGGCGCCTGCCTGGAGATCGACGAACGCGACGCCCTGCTGCCCGGCCCCACCCTCGCCGCCACCGTCCGCGAACGCGGCGCCACCCACCTCACCCTGCCGCCCGCCGCGCTCGCCGTGATGCCGGCCGGCTCACTGCCCACCGGAACCACCCTGGTCCTCGCCGGCGAGGCGTGCACACCGGCCCTGGTGCGGGAGTGGGCGGCCGACCGGTACCTCGTCAACGCCTACGGCCCCACCGAGACCACCGTCTGCGCGACCATGAGCGCCGCCCAGCACGCGGACGGACCCCTCGCCCCGGACCGTACGGTGCCCATCGGCGTACCCGTCGACGGCACCCGGGTCCACGTCCTGGACGACCGGCTCGCCCCCGTGCCCCCGGGCGTCGTCGGCGAACTGTACGTCTCCGGGGCCGGAGTCGCCCGCGGCTACCACGGCCGTCCCGGCCTGACCGCGACCCGCTTCGTGGCCGACCCGGCCGACCGCACCGGCGGCAGGATGTACCGGACCGGCGACCTGGTCCGCTGGACCACCGACGCCGAACACGGGGGCGGGCAGGGCGAAGTCGGCGGCGGGCAGCGAGAACTCGTCTACGTCTCCCGCGTGGACGACCAGGTCAAGCTGCGCGGCTTCCGCATCGAACTCGGCGAGATCGAGGCCCTGCTCACCACCCTGCCCGGCGTGGCGGCCGCCTGCGCCGTCGTCCGCGAAGACCGGCCCGGCGACCGGCGCCTCGTCGCGTACACCGCGCCCGCGGAGGGCACGGCCGGGCCCGACGAGTCCGAGCTGCGCGTCCACCTCGCCGCCGCTCTGCCCGGCCACATGCTCCCCGCCGCCTACGTCCGCCTCGACGCGCTGCCCCTCACCCCCAACGGCAAGACCGACCGGCGGGCCCTGCCCGCGCCCGACCGCACCGCACCGACCGGCGGGCGCCCCCCGCGCACCGACCGCGAGAGGGCCCTTTGCGCAGCCTTCGCCGAGACCCTCGGCGTGGACCGGGTCGGCGTCACCGACGACTTCTTCGCCCTCGGCGGCCACTCGCTCCTCGCGGTGGCCCTCGCCCGGCGGATCGAGGAGGTCTGCGGCCGACGCCCCACCCTGCGCGCCCTGTTCGCGGCGCCCACGGTCGAGGGTGTGGACCGCATGCTGGCGGGAGGAGCGGGGGAGGGGGACCCGCCGCGAAGCGCTGCCGAAGTGGACCTCGCCGCGGAAGTACGGCTGGCCCCGGACATCACCGGCACCGGCCGGGGCGTCCCGCTGCCCGCACCCGCCCGCAGCCCGGCACGGCCGTCCGCCCGCCCGCTGCTCACCGGCGCCTCCGGATTCCTCGGCGCATTCCTCCTGCGCGACCTCATCGAGACCACCGGCGGCCCCGTCGACTGCCTGGTACGCGCCGAGGACACGCCCACGGCCGCCGGCCGGCTGCGCGCCAACCTGGAGCGCTACGGCCTCTGGAGTCCCCGTTACGCCGAGCTGATCCACCCCGTCCCCGGCGACCTCGCCGCCCCCGGCCTCGGCCTGGCACCCCAGGACCGGGCCGCTCTGGTACGCCGACTCGGGCTCGTCCTGCACAACGGCGCTCACGTCAACTTCGCCGCCCCGTACGGAGATCTGCGTGCCGCCAACGTCGCCGGCACGGAGGAACTGCTGCGCCTGCTCGCCGACTCCGCCTCACCCGGGATGCACTACGTCTCGACCACCGGCGTCCACGCCCCCGCCTCCGGCCCCGCTCCCGTCATCCTCACGGAGACGAGTCCGACAGGTCCGGCCGCCGGGCTGCCCGATGGCTACGCGCAGAGCAAATGGGTCGCCGAAGGGCTCGTCGGCCTCGCCCGGGAACGCGGACTTCCGGTGACCGTCCACCGCCCCGGCCGGATCAGCGGCGACACCACCACCGGCGCCTGCCAGGACCGCGACCTGCTCTGGCAGTTGATCAAGGGGTGCCTGCAGGCGGAGGCCGTACCGGACCTGCCGCACGGTTCGACCGACTGGGTTCCCGTGGACCACGTCAGTGCCTCGGTGGTGGCGCTCGCCCTCTCCGGAAGTCCGGGAGACGCGACGTACCACCACACCAACCCGGACGCGCCAAACCTGGACCGGGTCTTCGAGGCGGCCCGCCGCCTCGGCCACGAGGTGCGTACCGTGCCGGCCGACGAGTGGCAGGCCCGCGTCGCGGCCCGGCCCGACAACGCGGCCCAGCTGTTCCTCGGCCACGGCGGCGAGGGGGCCGGCGGAGGGGCGACGGACCACCGCCGCTTCGACTCCGGCCGCACCATCGGGGCGGTGGCCGCCCTCGGCGTCCACCTGCCGCCGCTCACCGACGAGGTGCTGGACCGCTATCTGACGTACTTCCGGAGCACCGGGTTCCTGCCGGCACCGGGGCAGGTGACGGCGGGCCCATGACGGAGTCCGGGGACGGGACGACGCCACTCCCGTCCCCGGAACCGGCCGGACCGCGGCGGATGCGGACGCCTCCCGCCGGTGGCGGCGAAAAGCCTTCGCCCCGCCGGGGCTTCGCCGCGCAAGCTGTCCCGCATGACCGACCTCGACACCCTCCTGCCGCCCGCCGACCTCGCCGCCGCCATGGAGGCCGGCCACGTCAGCCGGAAAACCCATCCGACCCTGCCCCTGTCGATCTACACCTACACGCGAGAATGCCAGTACGGGCACGTGTGGACGCCGGTCACCATGCGCTGCCGTGGTCTGGTCGCCGACGACCTCTCCGGCGCGGTGGTCGCCCTGCCGTTCCCGAAGATCTTCCTGACGGCCATGCACGGAGCGCACGACTTCGCCCCGCCGCTGCCCGCCGAGCCGTTCGAGATATTCGAGAAGACGGACGGTTCGCTGATCATCGTCTTCCACTACGACGGCCGCTGGCACGCCGCGTCGAAGGGAAGCTTCGTCTCCGGGCAGGCCCAGTGGGCCCAGGCCGTCCTCGACGCCGCCGACCTGTCCGGCCTCGACCCCGAACTCACCTACCTCGCCGAGGCGGTCTACCCCGCCAATCGGGTCGTCGTCGACTACGGGCGGCGCGAAGACCTCGTCCTCCTCGCCGCCTACCGGCCGGCCGACCGCGTGGAGGAACCGCTGTCCTCCGTCGCCCCGGGCTGGAAGCCCATCGGCACGGTCGTCCGGTCCTGGGGTCTGCGGGACGGTCTCGCGGAACTGGAGCGGCTGGCCGCCACGAGCACCACCCTGGACGGAGTGAGGGCCGACGGTACGGACGAGGAGGGGTACGTCATCCGCTACGCCTCCGGAGCCAGGGCGAAGATCAAGCTGTCCGCCTACCTCGCCCTGCACAAGCTGTTCACCGGCACCAACGAACGGACCGTCTGGGAAGTGCTGGCGTCCGGTCAGGACCCGGCAGTCCTGTTCGACGAGGTGCCCGACGAGTTCGCCGACTGGACCCGCGCCGTCGCGGCCTCTCTGCGCGAGCGGCACGACCGGCTCGTCGAGCGGGCGAGGGAGGAGTACGGCCGTGTCGTGGCGGCCCTCCCCGCCGGCGCCGACCGCAAGGCCTTCGCCCTGGAAGCGGCCGGCGCCGAGCACCGGGGCGTCCTGTTCCTCCTTCACGACGGCCGCGACGACGCCGTCAGCGCCTGGGCGTGGAGGGAGGTCAAGCCGCGCGGCGACAGGCCCTTCCGGGACGCCGAGGACTGACACCGACGGTGACGTGGCTTCCCGGCCGGCCGGGCCGCGCCGGAACACCACGTCACCGTCCTCGCCTTCCCCGGGATCAGCCGTTGTTGATGCGCACCACTCCGGTGATGGTCCCCTGGTAGACCACGCCGCCCGGGGCGATGGAGCCCACCATCTGGAGGGAGTCGAAGAGCGAACCGGTACCGACGGACTTGGTGCGCACCGTCTTGCCGGTCTCCGGGTCGATCTCCGCGTAGGCGAAGTTGTCCAGGATGGACGTGCTGTTGGTGCCCGGGATGAGCGGGCTGCGGACGATGGTGTGGAGGAGGCCGTCCGCCGTGGACAGCCGGGGCACGGCGGAGGAGCGGACGTTGGTGTCCCACTTCAGGTCGCAGCCGGAGCCGTCCGCGCGTACGTCGACCCGGCTGAAGCCGCCCGTGAAGTCGGCGGAGGCGGGGACGCTGGTGCCGGCGTTCGCCGGGAGGGCGGGGTAGGGGTAGCCGTACGTGCTGGCGACGAAGACCGAGTTGCCCACCGCGACGGGGGAGTTCTCGCTGCCGCTGCCGGACTTGAGCACCGGGACCGAGCAGACCTGGGCGCCGGTGTCGGTCCGGTACACGAGGAGGTTCTCGGTGGGCGAGGCGTTGTCCACGATCGTGACGTAGTCGGTTCCGGTGCGCGGCCCGAAGAACGTCGGGGTCGAGCCCGTGCCCCAGCTCAGCTGACCGGGCTTGCGGGCGGGACCGCGGTCGTAGGCCTGCCGCCAGGTGATGGTGGGCGTGCCGTCCGCGGCGGCGTTCAGCAGGTACGTGGCGTGGCTGGTGGCGACCGATGTGCCCTCCGGCGCCGTCGAGATCGAGTTGTCGACACGCTCCCCGGTCGGCAGGGCCAGCGAGCGGACGGTGCCGGTGGTGTCGTCGGCGGTACCGACCACCCCACCACCCGTGGCGAACCAGACCCGGCCCTGCCAGTCGGGCGACACCCCGGTGACGGCATCGCCCTCCGGTACGGCCCCGGCCAGCGAGAGTGAACTCGCCACATACAGTTCCCAGTCGCCCGAGGCGTTCCTGCGGTGCCCGATGCGGAGCAGGGTGCGGTTCCCGTCGACCGCGACGAGCCGGTCCTGGTTGTCGAGATAGGCGTACACCCCGCCCAGCAGCGAGCCCTTGGCGATGGTGAGCGTGGTCAGCGACGCGCCGGACGCCGGGTCGAGCAGGTGCACGGTGGGCACCTGGCCGAAGATCGGCGTGCAGAGGGCCACCGGGTAACCGTCCGACCCGACCAGGATCGTGGGGCAGGCGGACTGGAGGGCGACCCGCTTCGAGGTCAGCGACCCCGTCCCGGGCCCGGGAAGCGGGGTCGCGTCGGACGAACCGGTGTCGCCGTGCATGGTCGCGGTCCCCTGGGGGCCGCTGTACGGGTTGTGCGGCGGCAGCGGACCGAACGTCGTCGCGGCCTGAGCCGGGAACGCCGCCGCCAGGGTGAAGAGGGTGGCGGCGCCCAGCACGGCGGCACGCGGGAACAGGGACGGACGAGGCACGGCGGAGTCCATTCGGGAGAGGACGGCAAGGGGCAGCCGATGGCGACGGACGGCAGCCGGGAGCGGCGGACATCCGCAGGACATCGGGAGGTGTCGGAAGGGGAAGGCAGAGTTCGACCGCCGACGACGTCAGGGATGACGGAGCGAGCCGGTGGTGGTCACTGTCAGGAGGCCGACGGTCCGGGGCCGCGGTGCGGCGGGACGCCGGTGAGGAGAACCCGGGGTGCGGGAGGAGCGCCGAGAAGCGGCGGAACGTCCCTCCGGGACCGGACCGGTGGGGTCAGCGACAGAGTGCGCTGGACTGCCTGCACTGGTCCACGTGGCGACGGGCCACGAGCAGGGCGGGTGCGTACCCGAGTTCCCCAAGGGTTGTCATGGTCACGAACCTTGGCAGTCGTGCCGCGCCCGGGCAATGGGCGGTCCACATGATGGACGGACGAACCTGCCGGGTACGGCAGTTCTCGCCCGAAAGCCGATGCCCGGCAGGGTGGGGCCCTGCCGGGCATCGGGTCGTAGCGGTAATCGGGCCGGACGGGTCAGGCGAGGGTGCAGGCCGTGCCGCTGAGGTCGAAGGCGGCCGGTGAGGCGTTCGTGGCCCCCCGTGTGCCGATGAACCCGAGGGTGACCGAGGAGTTGACGGCGATGGCGGAGGTGTACGCGGCCGGGGTCACGCTCACCGCGCTTCCGCTCTGGGTGGGGGTCCCGCCCCACATGTTGTTGATGGTCTGGCCGTTGGCGAAGGAGAAGCCGAGCTTCCAGTTGCTCACGGCGGCGGTGCCCGTGTTCCGAAGGGTGATCTCCCCCTGGAAGCCGTTGCCCCAGTCGCCGACCACGCGGTACGCGACGGAGCAGGCTGCCCCGGTGGAGCCGCCGCCGGTGGTGGTCGTCAGGCTCACCGCGGCCGAGCGCGCCGAACGGTTTCCGGCCGCGTCGCGTGCGTACACCGCGAAGGAGTAAGCGGTGCCCGCGGTGAGGGAGTTCACCGTGACTCCGGGGGTGGTGGACGACGCGACCGAGGTCTCGGTGGTGCCGCTGACGCGCACGACGTCGTATCCCGTCACGCCGACGTTGTCCGTCGCCGCGGCCCAGCTCAGGGTGGCCGAGGTCGCGGTCACGGCCGAGGCGGTCGGGGTGCCGGGAGCGGTCGGGGCCTGGGTGTCGGCCGTCGTTCCGCCGAAGACGGTGGCCTCCTTCGAGGTCTGCGCGATGCCGTTGGCGCCGTGGAAGATGCGCTCGCCCCAGGAGCTGAGCCGGGTCGGGTCGAAGTCGATGACCAGGTCCAGGATCGGGTCCGTGTTGCCGCTCCAGGACCAGGCCAGGTAACCGAGCTTCAGCTGCTCGGCGGTGGCCATCATGGTGTCCTCGTCCGGATCCCCGTACTGATCTGCCGGGCCTCCGAACTCACCGATCAGGATGGGCAGTTTGGCGCTCACGAAGGCGTTCAGGTAGTCGGTGACGGCCTGGGCGGTGTTGTAGACGCTGTACATGTGGATCGAGAAGATCAGGTTGCCGGTGGTGTCGGCGTTGTACACCGACTGGGCGTTGGCGCGCATGACGCCCTGCCAGTCCTGGCCCCAGTTGGGGGCGTCCACCATGATCGTGTGCTGGAAGCCGGCGGCGCGCAGCTTCTGCACGGCGCTGATGGTGGGGGCGGTCCACCCTGCCGGGTTGGTGTTGCCCCAGGGCTCGTTGCCGATGTTGATGATGACGTAGCTCTCCTGGCCGGCCAGGACGTCCTTCAGGCTGATCCAGTAGTCGGCCGCGTGGTCGAGGGTGCCCGCGGCGGAGTCCTCGCCGTAGCCGGTGGTGTCGTGCACCTCCAGTACGCAGATGAGCCGGTTGGCCTTGCACTGGGTGATGATCCCGGCGACCTCGGTGGGGCTGTTCTTCGTCCACCGGTAACCGTCGGAGAGCACCACGCGGACGCTGTTGGCGCCCGTCGCCTTGATGTCGGCCAGCGACTGGGTCTCGCCCGGGTACCAGGTGTGCGCGTGGTTGACCCCGCGCATCACGAAGTCCTTGCCGTTGCCTTCGAGGAGGCGCCCGTTGCTGATGTGGAGACCGGTTGTGGCGGCTGCCGTCGAACTGGTCTGCGCCAAGGCGGTCGCCGGGGCCAGGGCGCCGACGAGGATGATCCCGAGGAGAGCGGTCAGGGCTCGCCTGAGGAGGGGTACGGGGTGCGTTCGTGCCGTGCTTCTCGCTGTTCTCACTGCGGCTCCAGAGGGTGGACGCGTCGAGCATCGGGCGTTATGGGAGCGCTCCCACAAATGGGAGCGCTCCCATAAAGCCATTCTGTCGGGGTCACGTCAAGGCATCGCGCAGGGGTGAGAAGAACGGCCGGTGCGGCGGACCGGGGCCGGGTGGAGGCCACCGCGGCCCGCCGAAGCCGCACCTGGGCGGGCGCGGGTCACCGTGCGGGCACGGCCGAGGGGGTCCGGTCCGCGGTGGCCTGTTCCAGGGTGAAGGGGATCGGCCCTGGCAGAGTGTGGGCCTCTTCCGGCAGGACGTGGCCGGGCTCTGTGCGCGAGGTGGAAGGCGTGTCCGGCCGGGCGGCCGGGGCGGGTTTCGGTGCGGCCGTGCCGGGTTCCAGCCCGACCAGCAGGGAACGGACGGCCTCCACCGCGTGCATGACCATCGCGGGGTCGGCGCCCGGCCGGGCGTGCGCGCTCATCCGGATCGCGGGTGCGGGAGGGAGTCCGGCGTACCTCACCAGACCTTCCGGACCCCGGCCTGCCGTCGCCAGCAGGGCCACCCCGAGCCCGGCACGCGCGGCCTCCAGCACTCCCGCGAGATAGCCGGCGTCGCAGACGACCGAAGCGGCGATGCCGTGCGCCGAGAGCACGTCCAGCGCCCTGCGGCGGATCGCACACGGTGCGGCCACCGCCACCAGGGGAAGGGGCGCCGGGCCCGGCGGCGGCGACCATCCCGGTGCGGCGTACCAGGTCAGGGGCATTCCACCGACCTGCATGCCCTCCGTGGAGGCGGCCTCGGTCACGTACACCGCCAGGTCCACCGACCTGCGGTCGACGGCCTCCACGAGCCGTGCGGAGCGGTCGATGCGGAAGCGGACCCGGCAGTGCGGGAGCGTCCCGTGGACGGCCTCGGTGATCCGGGGCAGGATCTGGTCGGCTCCGTGCTCGGTGGAGCCGATGACGATGGTGGCCGGCTCGGAGCCGAGCAGCCTGCGCGCGGCCTCGTCGTGGACACCGAGTATCCGGCGCGCCTCGTCGAGAAGGAGATTGCCCGCCTCGGTGAACTTGGTCGCCCGGCCGGACCGTTCTACCACCGGTCTGCCCAACGCCCGCTCCAGGCGGCGGACATGCTGACTCACTGCTGACTGACTGAGTGTCAGGGCCTCCGCGGCGCGGTGGAATCCGCCCCGATCGGCGACGGCGACGAGACTGCGTAAGGCGACAATGTCGAAAACTGGTCCCATATGGGAACGCTAGCATCAACCAATAAGCAATCGCGATCGCCGGTGATCGTTCCTCCTTGTTGAAGGTGTGCGGCGCGTTCGCCATCCTGGCCGCATGTCGCACACCACGGCCGGATCGTGAACACCGCCACCCAGTCCGTCGAACAGGCCTCGGCGGGAGCCCGGTTGCTCGGCCTGCTCGCCCAGGACCTGCCCCCCGACCGGCTCACCAGCGACCCCCTGCGCACCGCACCGTACGCCACGGACCGCTCCGGAGCCCCGTCCGGCGGTGAACCCCTCGCCGTCGTGCACGCCCTGCGCACCGACGACGTGTCCACGGTCCTGCGCCACGCGAACGCGCTGGGCGTCCCGGTCGTGCCGCGCGGCGCGGGTACAGGACTCTCCGGAGGAGCCACGGCCGGTGAGAGCAGCCTGGTGCTCGACCTGTCCCGGATGAACCGGATCGTCGAACTCGCCCCGGACGATCAGCTCGCCGTCGTCGAACCGGGCGTCGTCACCGCCGACCTCGACCTGGCCGCCGCCGCACACGGACTGCGCTACGCCCCCGACCCGGCGAGCGCCGCCCTCTCCACGATCGGCGGGAACATCGCGACCAACGCCGGCGGACTGCGCTGCGCCAAATACGGCGTGACCCGGGACAGCGTGCTGGGGCTGGAAGCCGTACTCGCGGACGGGACGGTCGTACGGACCGGCCGGCGCACGGTCAAGGGAGTCGCCGGCTACGACCTGACGGCCCTGCTGACCGGCTCCGAGGGCACGCTCGCCGTCATCACGGGAGCCACGGTGCGGCTGCGGCCTGTGCCCGTCGCGACCGCCACCCTGGCGGCCTGGTTCGCCACCTTCGCCGACGCGGCCGACGCCGCGACCGCGATCACGGCGGCCGGCATCGAGCCCGCCCTGGCCGAACTCCTGGACGGGCCGGTGCTCGACGCGATCGACGCCGCCGAGGGCACCTCGCTGCGCCGCCGGGGCGCGGCCCTCCTCATCGTCCAGTGCGACGGCGCCGGAGCGCGGGCCGAGGCCGAACGGGTCGTGGCCGTCCTGGAGGAGCGCGCCACCTCGCTCACCGTCGCCGCCGACGACACGGAGGCGGACGCCCTGCTGGCGGCCCGCCGGCTCGCCCTGCCCGCCCTCGAACGCCAAGGGCGCCCGCTGATCGAGGACATCGCCGTCCCCCGCTCCCGGCTCGCCGAGGCGGTACGGGGCATCGCGGAGATCTCCGCCCGGCGCGGGGTGCCCGTCTTCACCCTGGCCCACGCCGCCGACGGCAACCTGCACCCCATCATCGTGGTCGACGCGTCCCTGCCCGAACTCCCCGAGGCGGCCTGGGAGGCGGCGGGCGACATTTTCGCCCTGGCGCTCCGGCTGGGCGGCACCCTCACCGGCGAGCACGGGGTCGGCACCCTCAAACGCCAGTGGATCGCCGAGGAGCTGGGCGCCGAGAACCACGCACTGCAACGGCGTGTCAAGGCCGCCTTCGACCCGCGCGGCATCCTGAACCCGGGGAAGGCCGTGTGAGGGAAGCGGCGGCACGGCGGTCGCCGGGGGCAGGCGGCGGGACGGCGGGGCGGCGGGGCGGCGGGTCGGCGGGACGGCGGGGCGGCGGGTCGGCGGGTCCGGAACGAGGCCGAGGGTCTCGGGGGCGGACTCCGGTTGACCCTGACACGGTGACAAGGTCTTCACTGCTTCCCGAGGAGGTGGTGGTCCCGATGACCATGACGACACAGGGCACGGACGCGACACGAGCGCTCCGGGCGCTGGAGGACAGCAGCCCGACCGTGCGGCTGCGAGCCGCACTCGCGGTGGGCACGACGCCCGGCCCGCACTTCGTGGACAAGCTCGTCGAACGGTGCGCGGTCGAGCCCGAGTTCTTCGTCCGCGACATGCTGACCTGGGCGCTCGTCCGCCACCCGGCGTCCCTGACCCTTCCCCCGCTGCTCCGCGAGGTCCGCTCCGAGCGCCCGCAGGCACGCAGCCAGGCGCTGCACACCCTGTCCAAGATCGGGGACCGGCAGGCGTGGCCGGCGATCACCCCGGCACTGCTGTCGGACCCCGACGAGGAAGTGGCGAGGAGCGCCTGGCGGGCCGCGGTCGTCCTCGTACCGGAGGACGAACGGACAACGCTGGCCACGGCCCTGGCGACGCAGCTCGGACGCGGTGAACGGGAGACCCGGCTCAGCCTCAGCCAGGCGCTGGTCGCGCTGGGCGAGGTGATCGTGCCCGCGCTCCACGCGGCCGCGACGGCCCCCGACCCGCGCAGGCGCACCCACGCGCTCGCCACCGAGCGGTTGCTGCGCGACCCGGACGCCGGATTCGAGTCGGCGATCGAGGAGGCCAAGCGCGTCGTGGCCCTCACCGGCGCCCCCGGGACGGACGATGGGGACCGTGCTGATCGGTGAGGTGTCGAGACGGTCCGGTGTCAGTGCCCGCATGCTCCGGCACTACGAATCGCTCGGTCTGGTGCGGCCCTCGGGCCGTACGGGTTCCGGCTATCGGGAGTACTCCGCCGAGGACATCCGGCGGATCTTCCACGTCGAGAGCCTGCGGTCGCTGGGTCTGTCGCTCCGGGAGATCGGGCGCGCGCTCGACGATCCCGGGTTCACGCCCTCGTCCCTCGTCGACGACCTCATCCGTCGTACGGGCGAACGCGTCGCGGCCGAGAACGAGTTGCTCGCGCGCCTGCGCCGGATCGACGCGGCCGACCCGGCCGACTGGGAGGGCGTCCTGCACGTCGTCCCACTCCTCCACGCCTTGGGCTCGCAGAGCGCCGACACCCGCCAGCGCGCGGCGCTCTCCTCGGTCGACCGGGTGCCGGTACCGGTGGAAGCCCTGGTCGAGGCGGTGCTGAACGAGCCGGACCCGATCGTCGCCGGCGCCCTGCGATGGGCGCTGGCGCAGTCGGGCGAGGGTGCCCGCGAACTGCTGGCGCAGGGCCTCGGCTCACCGACGGCCGAGGTCCGCGAACGTGCCGTCCAGTCCCTCGCCGAGCTCCCCGGCGCCGACGCGACCGCACACCTGCAAGACGCCCTCACGAGTCCGGACGAGGTGGTACGCCGGCACGCGGCACTGGCGCTCGGGACACGTGGAGTCACCCAAGCCGTCCCGACGCTCATCGACATGATCGCGGAGGGCGGCAACGACACCGACGCGGCCGACGCGCTGAGCGGGCTGGCGGGCGACACCGCGACGGCCGACCGGATCGCGACCGGACTCGTCGACCGCCTCGCCCACGACACCACCGGAGCGCCCGCGCGCGGACGGCTGACCCAGGCTCTGGCGGACATCCCCGGGCCCGTGGCGTCACGCGCGCTCGTGGAGCTGTCGCACGACGAGGACCGGGCCGTCTCGCTGACCGCCGTCTACCTCCTGCGGCTCCGCGACACCCGGTGACACGCCGCCCCGCGCCGCCGGACGGCAGTACGCCGGCCCTGCGCGCCGACCCGCGGCGCACCGATCAGGCGCCCCGGCGGAAGTCCAGCGCGAGGAACACCTTGTCCCAGCGGTGCTCGCCCACGGCGACGAAATCGGCCAGGCGTCCGTACTCGGTGAACCCCAGCGACCGGTAGAGACGCAGGGCACCGGTGTTGTCGCCCCGGGCGTCCAGGGTGAGGACCTCGACACCCGCCTGCCGGGCGTCCGCGACCAGGGCGGTGGTCAGCGCCCGGCCGATGCCACGGCCATGGGCGGCGGCATCCACCGCGAGCTTCTCCAGGTCCGCGTGCGGCCGGTGGGTCGGCCGGGCGTAGCGGAGCCAGTACCCGAACCCGACCAGCCGGCGGCCGAGGCAGGCGGCCCGCAGGGACGCGTCACCGGCCCGTACCGCGAGGAGGACGTCGCCGAGCAGCTCCGCCACCTCGTCCCGCGAGGGCGGTCCGACCCAGCCGAGTGCGGCGCCCCCGTCGACCAGCTCCGCGAGGATGCGGTGGGCCTCCCGCGCGAACCGGTCCGCCAGGTCCGGATCGGAGGCCAGCTCTCCGGCGTCGAGGAAGGTGGGTTCGGTGGGTCCGCCGTCGCTGGTCGTGTCCGTTCTCATGGCGGGCAGCCTACGGGTGCGCGAAGGGCCGCCCGGCAACGTGGTGCGACGGATCAGGGCGCGGTGAAGAGAGCCGGGAAACGCGGCCCGAGCCACGGCTTGCGTCCCTGGGCGAACACCTGGCCCCGGGCGATGGCCACCCACGGGTTGCGCCGCCCGAGCGCGATGAGCAGGAAGGCGACGGGGTCGATGAGGAGGGTGCAGTCGGGCCGCTCCGGCTCTCCCTCGGTGACGGCCACCGCACCGCCGGCCAGGTCGACACCGAACACCGTCCCGCCACCCCGCAGCCGTACGGCGAAACGGGCCGTGAGGCGGGCGGTGGCGGCCGGGTCGGCGACCCGGGGCATGACGGAGAGCATGAACGGCATGCACAGGCCCACCCGGTCGCCGTCGATCATGTGGGGGCGGCGCACGGCACGGGCGAGGTCGTAGCCGTGACCCAGCATGTGCGTCAGCAGATAGGACGCGAGGACGGCCCGGTTCATGGGGCCCAGAGGCGTGATCGGTGTCGGGGCTCCGGTACTTTCGGCGTCCCCGGCCTCCGTGTCGGCCCGGTCGACGGCGGCCAGGAACACCCCGGCCTGCTCCGTGATCATCGCCGCCAGCGGCTCCGCCCGGCGCTCGCCGAACGCGGCGAGGGCCCGCGCGTTGGCAGGAGCCAGACTCTGCGGCGTACCGTCCCCGTACGGGCGTTCGTGTCCGGCCGCCAGGTCCGCCATCAGCTCGTTGGCCATCGCCAGATGGGCTGCCGCCTCGCCGACCGTCCACTGCGACCCGGGCACCGCGCCCGCGGTGCCGGGCGCACTCCGGAGCAGTGCGGCGATGTCGTCGGCGGTCCCGCGTATCGCCTGCCGAAGCGCTTCGGGCAGCGGCCCGCTCTCGTCCTGTGGATCCCTCGTGTGCACGCCGTCCGCTCTCGTCCCGGCCGCCACGCCCGTCGCGTGGGGTGCGCGTACCCCATCAGATTCGCGGACCCGGGACAAGCCTTCGGCGGCCGAGCGCACCGCGGCGACATCACCGACGGATCGCGGGGGCCTGTTCCGACGGTGATGTCGGAGCCGCCGCATACGATCGGGGCCATGAGAGCTTCAGGAACGTTCAAGGTCGTGAACTTCTCCCCAACTTCCTTACCGAGCCCCGCGATCGACACGGCGATGCCCGTCGGTGTCGCCACGATGGACAAGCAGTACGAAGGCGAGGTCGCAGGGCGCTCGGCCACCTTGTTCACGGCCGCGTTCGACCAGTCCACCGGGACGGGTACCTACGTCGCGATGGATTCCTTCGAAGGAGTGCTCCACGACCGGGCGGGCGCCTTCAACTTCGCGCACTCCGCAACGACCCTGGGCGAAGGGAGGGAGGGAGAGTTCTTCGTCGTCGTGCCGGCCAGCGGCACGGGTGAGTTGGCCGGCATCACGGGGACCGGCGGGATCGCCGTCGACGCGGACGGTACTCACCGGATCTGGTTCGACTACGAACTCGGCCAGTAGCCAGGCACGTCACGAGCGGCCACTCATGCTGGGCACAACTGCCCGGGCATCGGGGCCTGCGCGAACAGGCGTTGGGGGTGCTCGCTCCGTACGTCGCCACGAACCGGCGAGGTCAAGGGCTGTCCCGCAATCCCTGGCGGGTGCGCGACGACGGCTACGGCACCTCGCCGCGTTGTCGGAACGTCCACATACATCCAGTATGCGGACGTTCCTCCGCCTTGCGATGCACCGCATCCGACGCCGCGCACCGATCCACCACGGATTGCGGGACAGCTCATAGGGGGCACCTGAAATAGGGGTTGGCCCCCTCCGAGGCCGGTGACACGGTGGACCGCATCCCAGGAACCGCCCGCCCCGCACCGGACCCGACGGCCCGGTGCGGGGCGGAGCCGTCCCGTACCCGCCCGTGCGACCGCGTGGCCCCTGACCGGCGCGCGCGAACGCGCACTTCGCAGGAGGTCCCATGACCGACCGCCGTACCGTCCTCATCACCGGCACGTCCTCCGGCATCGGCCTGGCCACCGCGGTCGCCGCGGCCACGGCCGGCTGGAACGTCGTCGCGACCCTGCGCGAACCGGGCAGGGCCGACGCCCTGCGCGCCGCGCTGGAGGCGGCCGGTGTCGCCGAGCGCGTGCGGGTCGCGCGCCTCGACGTGACCGACCCGGCGTCCGTCGCGGAAGCGGTCGCCGGGGCGGTCGCCGATTACGGCCGGCTCGACGCGGTGATCAACAACGCCGGGGTCGGACAGCTCGGCACCGTCGAACAGCTCGGCGTCGAGCCGTTCCGCGCCGTCATGGAAGTGAACTTCTTCGGGGTCGTGGAGGTGACACGCGCGGCGCTGCCGCATCTGCGCGCGAGCGGCGGCCGTGTCGTCACCGTGAGCAGCCTCGGGGGCTTGATCGGTCAGCCCTTCAACGAGGCTTACTGCGCCGCCAAGTTCGCCGTCGAAGGCTTCCTGGAGTCGCTCGCGCCCGTCGCCGCGAGCGTCGGCGTACAGGTCTCCGTGGTTGAACCGGGTCCGGTGGCAAGCGAGTTCGTCGTCTCCCTCGGCCCGTCCGTACCGGGGCTGATCGAGTCCGCCGGGCCGTACGAGGCCGCGTTCAAGGCGTACTTCGCGACCACGGAGGGCCTCTTCGACCAGGCGCAGAGTTCGGCCGAAGCGGCGGCCTCCGTGGTGGACGTACTCACCGCCGAGCGGCCCCCGTTCCGGGTGCAGACCTCCGACACCGCCCAGGCCCTCGCCGGGATCAAGCTGGCCGATCTCGACGGCTCCGCCGTCCAGGCGTTCACCACACCCTGGCTCTCCTGACCCCCTGCCTCACGGAAGCGCCACCACCTGGGCGGCGTGCGCCAGTCCGGCGCCGAACCCCACCAGCAGGGCCAGGCCGCCCCGGGGCACCGCGCCCCGGGCGAGCAACTCCTCCATGGCGAGCGGAATGGACGCCGCGGAGGTGTTGCCCGCCCGCACGATGTCCCGGGCGACCACCACGTGGGGCGGCAGCTTCAGGGCGGCGGCGGCCCCGTCGATGATCCGCAGATTGGCCTGGTGCGGTACGAACGCGGCCAGGTCGTCCGGGGTCAGCCCGGCCGCGTCCAGCGCGGCCCGCCCCGTCTTCGGCACCGTCGCGACCGCCCACCGGAAGACCGCGGGGCCGTCCATCCGCAGGGTGGGCGGTGCGGCGGTCGTGGTCGCTCCCACCGCCGGCCAGGGGGAGGAGTGGGCGATGGCCTCCTGGCGCCCGCCCTCGGAACCCCAGACCACCGGCCCGATCCCGGGATCGGCGGACGGCCCGACCACCACCGCGCCGGCCCCGTCCCCGAAGAGGAAGGCCGTCCCGCGATCCGTCGGGTCGACGATGTCGGACATCCGCTCCGAGCCCACCACCACGACGTATCTGCTGTTGCCGGACCTGATCAGTGAGTCTGCCGCGGCGAGTGCGTGGCAGAACCCCGCGCAAGCGGCCCCCACGTCCAGGGCGCCCGCCGACGACGCCCCCATGAGGTGGGCGACCCGGGGAGCGGCCGGCGGCGACTGCTCACGGTGGGACATGGAGGCGAGCAGCACGGTGTCCACGTCCGAGGGCTCGATGCCCGCCTGGGCCAGCGCTTTCACCGACGCGGCCGCGGCCATGCCGATCACCGTTTCGTCCGGGGCGGCGAAACGCCGGGAGGCGATGCCCGACCTGCGCCGGATCCACTCGTCGCTCGAATCGATCGGCCCGGCGACCTCGTCGTTGCCCACCACCCGGGCAGGCCGGTAGGCGCCGATCCCGAGGACACGGGAGCCGGGGACGGCGGCGGCCGCCCGCAGCCTCCCCGGAGCACCGGCCGCCACCCGGCCCTTTTCCGCGCGTGCAGCTGTCCCCCGGGTGTCCGTCGCACCGGTGCTCATCACGCCTCCGGTACGGACGACGGGATCGTACGCGCACCGAACTCGCCGTCCAGATAACGGCGTCGGGTCTCGCGGCGCTGCACCTTCCCGCTCGACGTCTTCGGCAGCGAGCCGCGCCGGACCAACAGGATCTCGTCGGTCTCCAGCCGCTGCCCGTCGAGCACGGCGGCCCGCACGCGGTCGCGCAGGCCCTCCGCACCCCCGTCGCGCTGGGCACGGCCGTCCGCTTCGACCACCAGCACCAGCCGCTCGGCCGCCCCGTCGTCCACCGAGAACGCCGCCGCGCAGTTCGGCTGGAGCGCGGGGTCGGCGCTCTCCGCCGACACCTCGATGTCCTGCGGGTAGTAGTTGCGGCCCTTGCGGATGATCACGTCCTTCAGGCGCCCGGTCACGAACAGCTCGCCCTCGTGCACGAAACCGAGGTCGCCGGTGCGCAACCAGGTGCCCAGGGCTTCCTCGCCCGCCAGCCGCGCCCGGAAGGTCCCGAGGCTCTCCTCGGGCCGCCCGTGGTAACCGTCCGCGACGCAGGGGCCGTTGACCCAGATCTCGCCCACCGACCCGTCCGGCAGACCGGCTCGCTTCTCCGGGTCCGCGATCCGGACCGAGGTGGCGCCGACCGTGGTGCCGCTGCCCACCGCGTACACCGCTCGCGCGGCGGGCGCCGGGCCGTCCCCGGACTCGGGCGGCGCCGCGGCGGCGATCGGCTGCGCCCGGCCCTCGCGCAGTGCCTGGGCCGACAGGACGAGGAGCGTCGGCTCCCGGTCCTCCCTGCTGCCGGTGGCCTTCAGGGTGTTCTCCGCCAGGCCGTACCCCGGGCACATCGCGCTCGACCGGAAGCCGGCCGGGGCGAACGTCCCGGTGAAGGCGCGCACGGTGTCCCACCGCACGGGCTCGGCGCCGTTCGCGGCCACCCGGAGCGAGGACAGGTCCAGCCCCTCGGAGAGGCCGTTGTCGGTGGCATCCCGTACGCACAGCTCGTACGCGAAGCTCGGCGCGGCGGTGTGGCTGCCCCGGAACCGGGAGATCGCCTCCAGCCAGCGCGACGGCCGCCGGATGAACGCCTCGGGCGCCATCAGATAGGCCGGAATCCCCGCCCACAGCGGCAGTACGACCCCGAACAGCATCCCCATGTCGTGGAAGAGCGGCAGCCAGTTGACCACGGCGCTGTCCGCACGGCAGGGCCACAGCAGGTCCGTCTCGGCCACGTTGCTGCGGAAGTTGGCGTGCGTGACGCGGACGCCCTTCGGGTCCCCGGTGGAGCCGGAGGTGTACTGGAGCAGGGCGGTGTCGTCCGGGCCGGCCGGCGGCCCGGACCACTCCTCGGCCGGCGCTCCGGCCTCCGGTCCCGCGTCCGGCCCGGCGCCGGGTGCGTTTGGTGCGTCGGAGGCGAGGAGGGTGAGCCCCGCCAGCTCCGGGGCCTCGCCGAAGCGCTGCTCCAGGTCGCTCTTGACGGCGGCCGTGGTGAGCACGGTGGTGGTTCCCGCGTCGTCGGCGATGCGCCGCAGGCGTTCCAGGCCGCGCTGCCGGGTCGGCACCTGCACGGGGGCGCCCGCGACCCCGGCGTACATGCAGGCGAGGAGCGTGGATACGAATTCCAGACCGGACGGGTAGAGCAGCACGACGGCTCTGCCGCGCAGCCCAGCGGCGTCGAGCCTGGCGGCGCGGGACCGTGCGGACAGGTCGAGTTGCCGGTACGTCAGTGACGATTCCGGGTCCTCGCCGTTGCGGAGGAAGACGTAGGCGAGGTCGTCGGGCCGGGTCCGGGCGCGCAGGCGCAGTACCTCGGGGAGGCTCGGCAGCTCGCCCGTCGTGGCGTCCGGGGCGCCGGTGCGGCCCTCCGGGGATTCGGCGGCGAGGGCAGTGGTGGCGGGGGCGGAAGCGGTGGCGGTCATGGGGTGTCAGGCCTCTCGTCGCTGCGGCACGGGTCGCCGGTGCGTTCGGCTCGGGGCACTCATGGCGGTTGCTGGTGGGGCGGTACGTGCTGGGACCGACGCGCCCGGGACGGACGCGGGCGGTGCGGGATCTGCTCCGCTCGGTGCGCTCACCGGGCGGGTGCGGGCTGCGGGAAGAGGGACGAGCGCAGCGGGCCGAGGCGCTCCTCGCCGATCCGGGCGCGCAGTTGGGGGTCGGTGACGCCGAGGCCGGCCTCGGGGGCGAGGGCCAGGACGCCGACCTTGCCGGTGTGGCTGTTCGTCTGCACCAGGCGGGCCGCCTCGCCGACCTCGGCCAGCGGGTACACCTCGGAGAGGACCGGCGAGATGCTGCCGAGCTTGAGGAGCCGCATCATCTCCGCCGCCTCGTGGAGGTTCATGCCATGACTGCCCACGATGCGCTTGAGGTTCATCCAGAAGTACCGGTTGTCGAAGCTGTGGTCGTAGCCGGTACTCGAACCGCAGGTGACGACCGTGCCACCGCGCCGCGCGACGATCACGGAGATGCCGAAGGTGGCCCGGCCGACGTGGTCGAACACCACGTGCGGGTCCTCGCCGAGCTCCGCCCGGATGGCCCGGCCGAGCCGCTTGGCCAGCTCCACCGTCCCGGCTCCGGCCGCCGGCTCGCCGCCGATGCCGATCTCCTCGCGGTTGATCACCACGTCGCAGCCGAGCTTCCGCAACTGCTTCGCCTTGGCCTCGGAGTTGACGACCCCTACAGGGATGCCGCCGCCGTTCTTGACCAGTTGGACGGCGAACGCGCCGAGGCCGCCGGTCGCGCCCCAGATCAGCACGATGTCGCCCTGCTTGATGCGGGCGCCACGGTCGCTGACCAGCATGCGGTACGCGGTCCCGCCGCAGAGCGGCACGCAGGCGGCTTCCTCCCAGGTCAGATGGGCCGGCTTGGGCAGCAACTGGCTGGCCCGCACGACGGTGTAGTGCGCGAGTCCGCCGAAGTTGGTCTCGTACCCCCACGCCTTCTGGTCGGCGCCGAGCATGCCGTCCGAGTGCGTCACCGGGTCCTGCTCGTCCACCACCGCCGCGTTGACGGCCACGTGGTCGCCCACCTTCCAGCGCCGGACCCCGGCGCCGGTGCGCACGATCACACCGGCCGCGTCGGACCCGACGACCTGGAACGGCTGATCGTGGCGGGCGTTGTAGCCGCCGGTGCGGGCGTAGCGCTTGAGGGCGTTGAAGGTCGAGACGGGCTGGAAGGTCGCCGACCAGACGGTGTTGTAGTTGATGGAGCTGGCCATGACCGCCACCAGCACCTCGTCCGGGGCGAGTTCGGGCATCGGCACCCGGTCCACCTTCAGCGAACGGCGTACGTCCTTGTCGGCCACGCCGTCGAAGATGCCGACGTCCTCCTGCCGGATGTGGGCAGCCACGAAGTCCGTGGGAACGGGTGCGCGCTCCAGTTCCTCCGGTGAGGCACCCCGGAGAACCGCTTCGGTCAGAGAATCCATTTCTGATTCCTCTCGCATCGGTGAATCGTGAAGCTGTCGAATTGTTTCCCGTCGACGCTACGGCGGGCCATTTCCGTGATGGAACCCCTATTCCCCGCGCCCCTAGGGGGTGACTTCCCGCAGCGCGCCCGGACCCCGGGGTCGTCGGTGAAGTCCCAGCTCCTGGCGGGGTGACGGGCGTCATAGGGGGAGGCTAGGGGTAGTCGCTGAATGCCCCGGTGGCGAGGATGTGGGAGGTGGTACCGAGAGTTCGGGCAGGGATCGCGAATATTCGGCTCCTGAACACCCGGCTCCCGAAATATTCGGGACCCAAATATTCGGGACAGTCCTCGACGAGGAATGCGGTAACTCATTCCTGTCCCCCGGTGCCGAAATTCCCGGACTGCGGAGAGCGGGACCCCTACCGCCGGAAACGTTCCGCGCGACGTACGAGAAGGGCTCGGCGATGACGATGACCAGTCAAGGTGCCAACCGCACGGCCGGTGCCGGCCACGGTGGGGGCCGGGCCGTCGCCGTGATCGGACTGGCGTGCCGACTGCCCGGAGCACCCGACCCCGACTCCTTCTGGGACCTGCTGAGCAAGGGGGGCGACGCGATCCGCCCGCGCCCCGCGGACCGCCGGCCGGCGGACACGGGACGGCGGGGGAGCGGCACGACCTCCGACGAGGACCTGCCCGGCGGCTTCCTCGACGAGGTCGACCACTTCGACCACGCGTTCTTCGGAGTGTCCCCGCGCGAGGCCGCCGAGATGGACCCCCAGCAGCGACTGGTCCTCGAACTCGCCTGGGAGGCACTGGAGGAGGCCGGAATCGTCCCCGGCTCGCTCGCCGGAACCCCCGTCGGCGTCTACCTGGGGGCGATGGCGTACGACTACGCGCTGCTGCGCCACGGCGAGGACGCCGAGCCGCTCACCCGGCACACCCTGACCGGTCTCAACCGGGGGCTGCTCGCCAACCGGGTCTCCTACCACCTCGGCCTGCGCGGCCCGAGCCTGACCGTCGACTCGGCCCAGTCCTCCGCTCTCGTCTCGCTCCACCTGGCCCACCGGGCGGTCCGGGACGGCGACTGCGAACTCGCGCTGGCCGGAGGGGTGAACCTCAACCTGGCGCCCGAGAGCACCTCGGCAGCCGCCCGCTTCGGCGGGCTCTCACCGGACGGGCGCTCGTTCACCTTCGACGCCCGCGCCAACGGATACGTACGCGGCGAGGGCGGCGGTCTCGTCCTCCTCAAGCCCCTGGACGCGGCCCTCGCCGACGGGGACCGCATCCACGGCGTGATCCTCGCCAGCGGGGTCAACAACGACGGCGCGACCGAAGCCCTCACCGTGCCGAGCGCCGACGCCCAGCGGGAACTGCTGGAGCTGGTGGCGGACGAGGCGGGCATCGACGCGCACGAGGTCCAGTACGTCGAACTGCACGGCACCGGAACCCCGGTGGGGGACCCGGTGGAAGCCACCGCGCTCGGCGCCGCCTACGGTGCCGGCCGCGCGGCCGACGAGCCGCTCGTGGTGGGCTCCGCGAAGACCAACATCGGCCACCTGGAGGGCGCCGCCGGAATCGCCGGCTTCCTCAAGACCGTGCTGAGCCTGAAGAACCGGCGGATTCCGGCGACCCTCAACCACGAGACGCCGAACCCGCGCATCCCGTTCGACACCCTGCGCCTTCGGGTCCAGCGTGACCTGGGCCCCTGGCCCCGGCCGGACCGCCGGCTGATCGCCGGGGTGAGCGCCTTCGGCATGGGCGGGACCAACTGCCACGTCCTGCTGGCCGAACCGCCCGTACCCGACAGCCCGTCACCCGGAGCCGGAGCCGGAGCCGGAGCCGGAGCTGCCGGGACCGCCGGAGCCGGGACCGCCTCCGACGCCACCGCCGGTACGGAGACAGCCCCTGCGGAGGCCGTCCTGCCCTGGGCCCTCTCCGCCGCCGAACCGGCCGCCCTGCGCGCCCAGGCCCGCCGCCTCGCCGCACACGTACGGGCCGACCCGGACGCGACCCCCGACGGCATCGGGCACGCGCTCGCCACCACCCGCGCCCTGTTCGACCACCGGGCGGTGGCCCTCGGAGCCGACCGTACGGGCCTGCTCGCCGCCCTGGACGCCGTCGCGGAGGGCCGGCACACCCCCGACGCCGTGACCGGCCGCGCCCGCACGGGCGGACCCGTCGCCTTCCTCTTCCCCGGCCAGGGAAGCCAGCGCCCCGGCGCCGGCCTCCAGCTCCACCGCACCACACCGGCCTTCGCCAGTGCGCTGGACGAGGTGTGCGACCACCTCGACCCCCACCTCGAACGGCCCCTGCGCGACGTCCTCTTCGCCGCGCCCGGTACCCCGGAAGCAGCCCTGCTCGATCGCACCGAGTACACCCAGGTCGCGCTCTTCGCCCTGGGGGCCTCCCTCCACCGGGTGCTCGAACGGCATCTTCCGCAGCCCGATTTCGTCCTCGGCCACTCCGTCGGAGGCCTCACCGCCGCGTACGTCGCGGGAGTGCTGCCGCTCGCCGACGCCGCCACCCTCGTCGCGGCGCGCGGCCGTCTCATGGGCGAGGCCCGCGCGGGCGGGGCGATGATCGCGGTGGAGGCCACGGAGGAGGAGGCCGCCCCCGTACTCGCCGACTACGCCGGGCGCCTGGCCCTGGCTGCCGTCAACGGACCGCGTGCCGTGGTGCTTTCGGGAGACGCGGACGCGGCCGAGGAGGCCGCCGCACGGTTCGCCGCCCTGGGCCGCCGCACCCGCGCCCTCAAGGTCAGCCATGCTTTCCACTCCCCGCACATGGACAGCGCGGTGGCGGAGTTCCGCCGGATCGCCTCCGGTCTGACCTTCCGCCCGCCGGCCCTCACAGTGATCTCCGACGCGACCGGACAGCCGGTCGGACCGGACGAGCTTTCCTCCCCCGACTACTGGGCCGAGCACATCCGGCGCCCCGTCCGGTTCCACGACGCCGTGCGCACGCTGAAGGCGCAAGGAGTCTCGGGATACGTCGAGTTGGGGCCGGGCAACGTCCTCACCGCGCTCACCCGGTCCATCCTGGCGACGGACGGCGACACCACCGTGACCGCGGTGCCGCTGCTGCGCCCCGGGACGCCCGAACGGCTCTCCCTGCTCACCGGACTCGCCGAACTCCACACGGCCGGCGCGGACACCGACTGGTCCGGCTCCTTCGACGGCGTCGGCCGCCCGGAGCGCGCCGCCCTGCCCACGTACGCCTTCCAGCGCAGGCCGTTCCGGTTCGCCGCCTCGGCGCGGGCCGCGGCCCCCACGCCGGACACCGTGCGGGACCCGGCCGCACAGGGGACGGAGCCCACGCCGGACCGGGCTCTCCCACAGGTCGGGAGCGCGCCGGACACCGGATCCCGCCCGGACTACCTGCGGCTGGTGACCGCCGCCGCCACGGAGGTCCTGGGCGCCACCGCCACGGACGGACTGGACGCCGAACGCACCTTCAAGGCGCTCGGCCTGGACTCCCTGGGCGCCGTGGAATTCGCCGACCGGCTCTCCCGGACGACCGGGCTCCGGCTGACGCCCACCCTGACCTTCGACCACCCCACGCCCCTCGCCCTCGCCCGGCACCTGGAGGCGGAGTCCCGGCAGGAGGCCGCGCCGGACCTCGTACGGCCGTCCGGGGAAGCGGCGTCGGACGACGATCCGGTGGCCATCGTCTCCACCGCCGGCCGCTGGCCAGGCGGCGCCGACACCCCCGAACAGCTCTGGGACCTGCTGATCTCGGGCACCGACGCCACCAGCGGCTTCCCGGTCAACCGGGGCTGGGCCGAGGACCTGCACCACCCCGACCCCGACCGGGCCGGCGGATCGTACGTCGGACGCGGCGGATTCCTGCACGACGCCGACCGGTTCGACGCCGACTTCTTCGGCCTGTCGCCCCGCGAGGCCGAGGCGATGGACCCCCAGCAGCGGCTGCTGCTGGAAACCTCCTGGGAGCTGCTGGAGAGAGCGGGCCTGGACCCCGCCGCCCTGCGCGGCAGCGGCACCGGGGTCTTCGTGGGCGCCACCCAGCAGGAGTACGGCCCCCGGCTGCACGAGACCACCGGCGACGGCGCGGGCTACCGGCTGACCGGCGCGACGGTCAGCGTCGCCTCGGGCCGGATCGCCTACGCCCTCGGCCTGGAGGGCCCCGCGCTCACCGTGGACACCGCCTGCTCCTCGTCCCTGGTGGCGCTCCACCTCGCGGCCCGCTCGCTGCGCTCCGGCGAGTGCGATCTCGCGTTGGCGGGCGGCGTGAGCGTGATGGCCACACCGGGCATGTTCACCGAGTTCAGCAGACAGCGCGGCCTGGCTCCGGACGGGCTCTGCAAGCCCTTCGCGGCTGCGGCGGACGGCACCGCCTGGTCGGAGGGGGTGGGGCTGGTCCTGCTGGAGCGTCTCTCCGACGCCCGCCGGCACGGCCACCCCGTGCTCGCCCTGGTCCGGGGGAGCGCGGTGAACTCGGACGGCGCCAGCAACGGCCTGACCGCCCCGAACGGCCCCGCCCAGCAGCGGGTCATCCAACAGGCCCTCGAATCAGCGGGATTGGACGCGAACGAGGTCGACGCCGTCGAGGCGCACGGCACCGGCACCACGCTCGGCGACCCCATCGAGGCCCAGGCGCTGATCCGTACCTACGGACAGAACCGCCCCGAGGGCCGGCCGCTCCTCCTCGGCTCCCTGAAGTCCAACATCGGCCACACCCAGGCGGCGGCGGGCGTCGCATCGGTCATCAAGATGACCCAGGCCCTCGGCCACGGAGTGCTGCCCCGCACCCTGCACGTCGACCGCCCGACCCCGCACGTCGACTGGAGCCGGGGTTCCGTCGAACTCCTCACCCGCGAGACCCCGTGGCCGGCCGTCGACCGCCCGCGCCGCGCCGCGGTCTCCGCCTTCGGCATCAGCGGAACCAACGCCCACCTCATCCTCGAAGAGGCGCCCGCCACCCCGCCGGAGCCGGCCCGTACCCCCGCCGCGCCCGGCAACCCCGTCCCCTGGGTCCTCTCCGCCCGCACCCCGCAGGCGTTGCGGGACCAGGCCGCCCGACTGGCCGCACGGTGGGATCACGACGAGAGCCCCGGGACGGCGGCCCCGAGTGCGGCCGACCCCGCCGAGGTGGCGTACGCCCTCGCCCGGAAACCGTCCTTCGAGCACCGGGCCGTGCTGGTGGGCCGGGACCCCGAGGAACTGCGCTCCGCCGTACGCGCACTCGCCCGGGGAGAGTCCGCGGAGGGGGCCGTACGCGGTCACGCCGCGGCCCCCGGAAGGGTCGCGTTCCTCTTCACCGGGCAGGGCAGCCAGCGGACCGGCATGGGGCGGGAGCTGTACGCCGCCCACCCCGTCTTCGCCGCCTCCTTCGACGCGAACTGCGCCGCTCTCGACGCCCAACTGGCCGGGCACGCGGCCGTCCCCCTGCGGGACGTCGTCCTCGCGGACCCGGCCCCCGTCGGGACGCCCGCCGCCGTCGGGACGCCCGCCGCCGTCGGGACGCCCGCCGCCGTCGGGACGCCCGCCGCCGAGGGGGCTCCCGCCACCAGTGGCGAGCTGGACCGCACCCTGTACACCCAGCCCGCGCTGTTCGCCCTGGAGGTGGCGCTCTTCCGGCTGCTGGAGTCCTGGGGGGTACGCCCCGACGTGGTGGCCGGGCACTCCGTCGGCGAACTCGTCGCCGCTCACGTCTCCGGGGTCCTCGGCCTCGACGACGCCGCCGCGCTCGTCGCCGCCCGCGCCCGCCTCATGCAGGCCCTCCCCGAAGGCGGGGCCATGGTCGCCGTGGAGGCCGACGAGACCGAGGTGGTGGCAGAACTCGAAGGCCAGGAAGGCGCCGTGGACATCGCGGCCGTCAACGGGCCCACCTCCATCGTCATATCGGGCGAGGAGAAGGCGGTTCTCGCCACCGCCGAACGCTTCCGCGCGCGCGGCCGCCGCACCAGCCGGCTGCGCACCAGCCACGCCTTCCACTCCCCGCTCATGGATCCGATGACCGGAGAGCTCGGCGCGGTGGCAGCGGGCCTGACCCATCTCCCGCCCCTCATACCCCTGTTGAGCGCGCTCGACGGAGAGCACTTCACCCGCGAACGGCCGCTCACCCCCGCCTACTGGGCGGCGCACGCCCGGGGCGCGGTGCGTTTCCTCGACGTGGCGCGCCGCCTGGAGCGCGACGGAGTCACCACCTTCCTGGAGCTCGGCCCCGACGCCGTCCTCACCGCGCTCACCCAGGAAGCCCTGCTCGGCGAGCGCCCCGAGGGCACACCACCGCCCGCCCTCGCCCCCGTGCTGCGCCGAGGCCGCCCCGAGCCGGAATCCCTGCTGACCGCGCTCGGAACCGCCTACGGCCGGGGCGCCCGGGTCGACTGGAGCGCCGTCCTCGGCCTCACCGGACCGAGCCGGGTGGAGCTCCCCACCTACCCCTTCCAGCGCAGCCGCCACTGGGCCGAGGCGCCCGCGTTCCGCGCCCCCTCCGCCGTACCCGCCGGGGACGACCGGTTCTGGGCGCCCGTGGAGCGCCAGGACCTGGACACCCTCGCCGACACGCTCGGCATCCTCGAACCGGCACACCGCGAGGCGCTCGGCGCCGTACTGCCCCGGCTCGCCTCCTGGCGCAGCGAACGCGGACGGGCCGCCGAGGCCGACAGCCTGCGCCACCGGGTGCGCTGGCAGCCGGTGGGGGAGCGGCCCGCGCCCCCGGCCGGACCGGCCCGCTGGCTGCTCCTCGTACCGGCAGGGGTCGCCGGCGGCGAGCGCCCGTACGACATCTGGGCGCCGCTCCTGGAGAAGGCGTTCACCGCCGGCGGCGCGCGCGTCGATCCGGTACCGGTGGCCGACCTGCGGGCGGACCGCGACACCTTCGCCGCACTCCTCGCCAAAGCGGTCGGCCAGGCCCCGGACGAGCCGGTGACCGGGGTGCTGTCCCTGCTCTCGCTCGACCACGGAACCGACCCGGACCTGCCGGCCCTCCCGCACGGCACGGCCGCCACCACGACAGTGCTCCAGGCGATGGAGAGCGCCGGAACGGGAGCCCCGCTCTGGGCGCTGACCCGTGGAGCGGTGACCGCCACCGCCGGTGACTGGACGACCGACCCCGCCGGCGCGCTCGTCTGGGGGCTCGGCGTGATCGCCGCCGTGGAGAGCCCCCGGTGGGGAGGGGTCGTGGATCTGCCCGAACGCGCGGACACCCGCGCCGCCGACCGGGTGCTCGCCGCCCTCACCGGAGGCCACCGGGAAGCCGAACTCGCAGTCCGGCCCGAGGGTCTGCTCGCCCGCCGCCTCGTTCCCGCACCGCTGGAACCCGCCCCGCCCGGACGTACGACCGGCTGGACCCCCACCGGCACCGTCCTCGTCACCGGAGGCACCGGGGCGCTGGCCCGGCACACCGCCACCTGGCTGGCCCGCAAAGGGGCCGATCACCTGCTGCTGGTCAGCAGGCGGGGCGGCGACGCGCCCGGCGCGGACGCCCTGCGCGACGAACTCACCGCGCTGGGTGCCGAGGTGACCTTCGCCGCATGCGACGTCTCCGACCGCGAGGCGCTCGCCGGTGTGCTGGCGGCAGTCCCCGCCGAGCACCCGCTGACGGCGGTCGTGCACACCGCCGCCGTCCTCGACGATGCCCTGCTCGACGCCCTCACCCCCGAACAGGCCGACCGGGTGCTGCGGGTCAAGGCGCTCGGCGCGCGCCACCTGGACGAACTCACCCGCGAGCTGCCCCTGACGGCCTTCGTGCTCTTCTCCTCCGTCATCGGGATCGCCGGCACCCCCGGCCAGGGCAACTACGCCCCGGGCAACGCCTACCTCGACGCCCTCGCCCACACCCGCCGCGCCGCCGGGCTCCCCGCCACCTCGGTCTCCTGGGGTCAGTGGGCGGGCGACGGCATCGCGGGCGACGAAGGAGCCCACCGCAACGCGCGGAACGGGCTGCTCCCGATGGAGCCCGAACTCGCCGTCGCCGTACTCGAACAGGCCCTGGACCGGGACGAGACCCACCTCGTGGTCTGCCGTGCCGACTGGCAGATCCTCGCGGCTGCCCGCTCCCACCCACTGCTGACAGAGCTGACGACCGGCCCGGCGGACGCCGGGACCGACGCGCCGGACGCGCCGGAACAAGGCGCTCTGATCGCGGAGTTGACCGGTGCCGCAAGCGACCAGGAGCGCCGCAGACTGCTGCTCCGCTTCGTCACGGCACAGGTCGGCGAGGTCCAGGGCGGCAGGCCGGCCGGCTCGGTCGAGATCCACCGGGGCTTCAAGGAACAGGGCTTCGACTCCCTCACCACCGTGGAACTGCGCAACCGGATCAACCAGCGCACCGGCCTGAACCTGCCGACCACCGCGGTGTTCGACCACCCCACCCCGCACGCGCTCGCCGAGCTCCTCCACGAACGGCTTGCCCCCGCAGACCGGGAGCAGGAGGACACGGTTCGCGAACTGGCATCGCAACTCGACCGTTTGGAGGCCCTCCTCGCGGCCCTCCCGCCGGACGGTCCCGAGCGCGCGGGGGCTGCGGCCCGACTGGGCGCACTGGCGACGAACGGGCGCGGAGAGTCCCGGCCGGCCGACGACGACGGGGTGGCCGCAGGACTCTCCTCCGCCACCGACGACGAACTGATGGATTTCATCGGCAAGGAACTCGGCATCTCCTGAGGCGCCCCTCGATCCCGTCCGAGGCGCCCCCTGTCCCACGTCCGAGGCGCCCCCTGTCCCACGTCCGAGGCATCCCGGGCCCACGTCCGAGGCATCCCTGGACCCGCATCTCCCGATACACGCGGGGAGGCCGACCTCCCCGTCCACGCCCGGCCCGCACGAAACGCACCACCGACCGCCCACCCCGGGGCGGTCGGCCCCCTGCCTGATCCGCTCGGCCTTCCCAGCACCGGGCACTCCGCACGAAGGGTGGATTCATGAACGACAGCCGGATGCGGTATCTCCTGGAGCGGGTCACCGCCGAACTCCACGAGACCCGCAAGAAGTTGCGCGACACCGAAGAGGGCGGACAGGAACCCGTCGCCATCGTCGGCATGGGCTGCCACTTCCCCGGCGGGATCGACTCCCCGGAGGACCTGTGGCGGCTGGTCTCCGAAGGCGGCGACGTGGTCGGCGACTTCCCCGACAACCGGGGCTGGGACACCTCCACCCTCTTCGACACGGACCCGGACCGGCCCGGCACCTCCTCCACCCGGCGGGGAGCGTTCCTCGCGTCCCCCGGCGACTTCGACACCGACTTCTTCGGCATCTCGCCCCGCGAGGCACTGGCCACCGACCCGCAGCACCGGCTGCTGCTGGAGACGGCCTGGGAGACGTTCGAACGGGCGGGCATCCGGCCCGAGACCCTGCGCGGCAGCAGCACCGGCGTCTTCGTGGGCAGCAACGGCAACGACTACGCGCCCCCCGTCGGCGCAGTCCCCGAGGACCTGGAGGGCTACATCGTCGTCGGCAACGCGGCGAGCGTCGCCTCCGGCCGCATCTCGTACACCTTCGGGTTCGAGGGCCCCGCCGTCACCGTCGACACGGCCTGCTCCTCCTCCTCGGTCGCCCTCCACCTGGCCGTACGGTCGCTGCGCTCCGGCGAGTGCGACCTCGCGCTGGCCGGCGGGGTCACCGTCATGACCACTCCCTCCACCTTCGTGGAGTTCTCCCGGCAGCACGGGCTCGCGGCGGACGGACGCTGCAAGGCCTTCGCCGGTTCCGCCGACGGGACCGGCTGGTCCGAGGGCGCGGGGCTGCTGCTGGTCGAACGGCTCTCCGACGCGCGTCGCCTCGGCCACCGGGTGCTCGCCGTCATCAGGGGCACCGCCGCCAACCAGGACGGCGCCTCGCACGGACTGACCGCACCCAACGGTCCCGCCCAGCAGCGCGTCATCCGGCAGGCGCTGGCAGACGCCCGCCTGACCGCAGGCCAGGTCGACGCCGTCGAGGCGCACGGCACCGGCACCACCCTGGGCGACCCCATCGAAGCGCAGGCGCTGCTCGCCACCTACGGCCAGGAGCACACCGACGACGCCCCCCTGTGGCTCGGCTCCGTGAAGTCGAACATCGCCCACACCCAGGCGGCGGCCGGGGTGGCCGGCGTCATCAAGATGGTGCAGGCCATGCGGCACGGGGTCCTCCCGAAGACCCTCCACCTGGACGAGCCGACGCCGCACGTCGACTGGGCCTCCGGCGCCGTGTCCCTCCTCGCCGACCACCGGCCCTGGCCCGAGACCGGTGAGCCGCGCCGCGCGGGCGTGTCCGCCTTCGGCATGAGCGGCACCAACACCCACATCATCCTGGAACAGGCCCCCGAAGCCGCGCCGGCCGCAGCCGAACCGGCGGGAGAGCCGGGAGACGAGCCGCAGGGCGTCAGCGAGCCCGCAGCCGTACCCCTGCTGCTCTCCGCGCGTACCCCCGCCGCCCTCGCCGCGCGGGCCGCCGACCTCGCCGCATACCTCCGCACCGGACCGGACACGGCCGCCGTCGCCCGTGAACTCGTGGCGGGAAGGACCGCGTTCGAGGAGCGAGCGGTCGTCGTCGGCGCCACCGGCGAGGAGTTGCTCGCCGGACTCGACGCGCTCGCCTCGGGGGAGTCGGCGCCCGGAGTCGTACGGGGAAGCGCGGGGGGCGAGCGCCGCACGGTGTTCGTCTTCCCCGGCCAGGGCTCCCAGTGGATCGGCATGGCCCGGGAACTCCTCGACACCGCACCGGTGTTCGCCGAGAGCATCGAGGCCTGCGCCCGGGCGCTCGAACCCTGGACCGACTGGTCGCTGACCGACGTACTGCGCGGGGCGGAGGGCACCCCCGACCACGAACGGGTGGACGTCGTGCAGCCCGCGCTCTGGGCCGTCATGGTCTCCCTCGCCGAGCTCTGGCAGTCGTACGGGGTACGCCCCGACGCGGTGATCGGCCACAGCCAGGGTGAGATCGCCGCCGCGTACGTCGCCGGGGCCCTGACCCTGGAGGACGCGGCCCGGGTGGTCGCCCTGCGCAGCCGGGCGATCGTCGCGCTCTCCGGCGGCGGCGGCATGGTCTCCGTGGTGCTGCCGCTGCCCGAGGCCGAGACGGCGATCGCCCCCTGGGGCGGGCGCATCTCGGTGGCGACGGTCAACGGCCCCTCCGCCGTGGTGGTCGCGGGCGAGCCGACGGCCCTGGACGAGTTCATCGCCGCCGCCGAACGGGACGGCGTACGCGCCCGCAGGGTCCCGGTCGACTACGCCTCCCACTCGGCCCAGGTCGAGACGGTCCGCGAGGAGCTCCTGACCGCCCTCGCGCCGGTCGCACCGCGCTCCGCGACCGTCCCCCTCCTCTCCACGGTCACCGGTGACTGGCTCGACACGACCGGGATGGACGCCACGTACTGGTACACCAACCTCCGGCAGACCGTCCTCTTCGAACCCGCCGTCCGCAAGCTCCTCGCCGAGGGCCACGACGTGTTCGTCGAGGCGAGCCCGCACCCGGTGCTGACCTCCGCCGTGCAGGAGACCGCCGAAGCGGCGGCCCCCGACACCGAAGCCGTCGTCACCGGCTCGCTGCGCCGGGGCGAGGGCGGCCCGGTCCGCTTCCTCGCCTCGCTCGCCGAGGCGCAGGTCCACGGCGTCGCCGTCGACTGGAGCCCGGCGCTCGGGATACCGCGCCCGAACCCCGCGGAACTGGCGGGCCTGCCCACCTACCCCTTCCAACGGCAGCACTTCTGGCTGCGGAGCACGGCCGCCCAGGCGGCCGACGCCCCCGGTCTCGGCCTGCGCGCCGCCGGACACCCGCTGCTCGGTGCGTCGCTGCGGCCGGCCGAGGGCGACGGGCTGCTCCTGACGGGGCGCGTCTCCGTCCGTACCCACCCCTGGCTCGCCGACCACACGGTCCTCGACCGCGTCCTCGTCCCCGGCACCGCACTCGTGGAACTGGCGGTACGGGCCGCCGACGAAGCGGGCCGCGACACGGTCGAGGAGCTGGTGATCGAGGCTCCCCTCGTGCTGCCGGCCGGCGACTCCCTCCAGATCCAGGTGGCCGTGGCCGCTCCGGCCGAGGACGGCCGCCGCGCGGTGACGGTCCACTCCCGCCCGCAGGACGCGGCGGACGGCGAGGGCTGGACCCGGCACGCGACCGGATACCTCTCCCGTACGGCCCTCCCCGCACGCTCGGAGGACGCGCGGTCCGGGGCGGTACCGGGCAGCTGGCCGCCGCCGGGGGCCACCGCGCTCCCGCTGGACGGCCTCTACGACCGGCTCGCGGCCTCCGGAGTCGCTTACGGCCCCCGCTTCCAGGGGCTGCGCGCGGCCTGGCGGCTCGGCGAGGAGATCTTCGCCGAGGTCGCGCTCGACGGTGAAGAGGTGCCGACGGCGGGTGAGTTCGGGGTGCACCCGGCCCTGCTCGACGCCTCCTTCCACGCGGCGGCTCTCGGCGCCTCCCAGCAGGCCGGACCGGACGAGGTGCTGCTGCCGTTCGCCTGGAACGGGGTACGGCTGCACGCCTCGGGCGCGGCCGCCCTGCGGGTACGGCTCGCGCCCACCGCCGACGGCGGACTCTCCCTGGACGCCACCGACCCCACGGGCACCCCCGTCGTCTCCGTCGACTCCCTGGTGTACCGCCCGGTGGCCGCCGCCCGGCTCACCTCCGGCCCCGGGGCGGTACAGCCGCTCCACCGGCTCGGCTGGACGCCGTTGCCCCTCACCACCCCCGCTTCCGGACCGCTCACGATCCTCCTGCCGGAGGGCGCCGAAGCACGGCACACGGACACCCTCGTCCCCTTCCGGAACCCCGCCGAGGTCGCGGCCAGGGTCCGCGCGGGCGGGCACGTACCCGGACCTGTCCTGTACGAAGTCCCCGCCGACGAGCGGCCGGAGGACGGTACGCCCCCGCCCGTCCGGGCGCGGACGGCCCTGGAGCGGGTGCTCGCCCTCGTGCAGGACTGGCTCTCCCACCCCGAACTCGACTCCGTCCCACTGGCATTGGTGACCTCGGGCGCTGTCTCCGTCGACGCCGAGTCGCCGGACCTCACCACCGCCGCCGTCTGGGGACTGCTCCGCTCGGCCCAGTCCGAACACCCCGGCCGCTTCCTGCTCATCGACACGGAGCGCATCGAACAGGAAGCGGAAACAGCGGCGTTCGACTTCGGTGCGGCGCTCGCGACGGCCGTCGAGACGGGCGAGAGCCAGCTCGCGTTCCGCGCCGGCACCGCCCACACCCCCCGGCTCATTCCTGTCGAGCCCGACTCCGTCGAATCCAGTCGGACGTGGCGCTTCGGACCGCCCGAGGGCACCGTCCTGGTCACCGGCGGTCTCGGGCTGCTCGGCAAGCTGGTGGCCCGCCACCTCGTCACCGAACACGGAGTACGCCACCTGCTGCTGACCGGCCGGCGCGGCCTCTCCACCCCGGGCGCCCCGGAGTTCGTCACCGAACTCGAAGCCCTCGGCGCCCGGGTGACCGTGGCGGCCGCCGACGCGGCCGACCGGGACGCCCTGCGGGACGTACTGGACGGCATACCGGCAGCCCACCCGCTCACCGGCATCGTGCACGCGGCCGGCACCCTGGACGACGGCGTCGTGGACTCCCTCACCCCCCGCCGCCTGGACACCGTGCTGCGTCCCAAGGCCGACGCGGCCTGGAACCTGCACGCGCTCACCCGGGACGCCCCGCTCTCCGCGTTCGTGGTGTTCTCCTCGGCCGCGGGCGTCCTCGGCGTCCCCGGCCAGGGCAACTACGCCGCCGCCAACACCTTCCTCGACGCCCTCATGGCGTACCGCAGGGCCCACGGCCTGGTCGGGACCTCGCTGGCCTGGGGCCTGTGGGGGGAGAGCAGCGGACTGACCGGCCATCTCGACGACACCGACCACCGCCGCAACGCCCGCCACGGCACCCGTGCCCTCACCACCCCCGAGGGCCTCGCGCTCCTCGACGCGGCCGGGGCGACCGGCCACGCGCTCCTGGTGCCGGTCGCCCTGCTGCAGGGCGCCGAGCCCGGGCAGATCCCGCCGGTCCTCCGCGACGTCGTGACGACCCGCAGGCCGGTCGCCCGGCCGGCCGCCGGTACGTCCGGCACCGGCACCACCCTCGCCGCACGGCTCCTCCCGCTCGGCGCGGCCGCACGCGAGGAACTCCTGGCCGACCTGGTCCGCGCGGAAGCCGCGACCGTACTCGGGCGCACCGACCGGGACTCGATCGCCTCGGGCCGGGCGTTCAAGGACCTCGGATTCGACTCGCTCACCGCCGTGGACCTCCGCAACCGTCTGGGCGCGGCGAGCGGGCTGCGGCTGTCGCCCACGCTCGTCTTCGACCACCCCACCCCCCGGTCCCTGGCGCGTTTTCTCCTCGCCGAACTGCTCGGCGAGGAGACCGGGTCGCCAGCCCCGGCAGCAGTGGCGGCCCCGGCCCCGGGCGCGGACGACCCGGTCGTCATCGTCGGCATGAGCTGCCGGCTCCCGGGCGGGGTGGCCTCGCCCGACGATCTGTGGGACCTGGTCTCCCAGGGCGGCGACGCCATCACCCCGTGGCCCACCGACCGCGGCTGGGACAACGAGAACCTCTTCGACGAGGACCCCGACGAGCCGGGCCGCACCTACACCCAGCACGGCGGATTCCTGCACGACGCCGCCGAGTTCGACGCCGGCTTCTTCGGCATCTCGCCGCGCGAGGCGCTGGCGACCGACCCGCAGCAGCGGTTGCTGCTGGAGTCGTCCTGGGAGGCGTTCGAGCGGGCCGGCATCGCCCCGGACTCCCTGCGCGGCAGTCGTACGGGGGTCTTCGTCGGCGTGATGTACAACGACTACGCCTCCCGACTGCGTGAACTGCCACCGGAGTTGGAGGGCTACCTGCACAACGGCAGCGCCGCCAGCGTCGCTTCGGGGCGGATCTCCTACACGTACGGGTTCGAGGGCCCGGCGGTGACGGTGGACACGGCGTGCTCCTCCTCGCTGGTGGCGCTCCACCTGGCGGCGCAGGCGCTGCGGTCGGGGGAGTGCGACCTCGCGCTCGCGGGCGGCGTCGCCGTGATGGCCTCGCCCTCCGGCATGGTCGCCACCTCCCGGCACCGGGCGTTCGCCCCCGACGGCCACGTCAAGGCGTACGCGGCCTCGGCGGACGGCACGAGCTGGGCGGAGGGCGTCGGCCTGCTGCTGGTGGAACGCCTGTCCGACGCACGGCGGCTCGGCCACCACGTACTCGCGGTGGTCCGAGGCTCCGCGGTGAACCAGGACGGCGCGTCGAACGGACTGACCGCGCCGAACGGCCCCGCCCAGCAGCGCGTCATCCGCCAGGCACTCGCCGGAGCGGGCCTCGCGCCGCACGACGTCGACGCGGTCGAGGGGCACGGCACCGGCACCACCCTCGGCGACCCCATCGAGGCCCAGGCACTGGTGGCCGCGTACGGCACCGGGCGCCCCGAGGACCGCCCGCTCTGGCTCGGCTCCCTCAAGTCCAACATCGGCCACACCCAGGCCGCCGCCGGAGTGGCCGGGGTCATCAAGATGGTGCAGGCCATGCGGCACGGCGTGCTGCCGAGGACGCTGCACGTCGACACGCCCTCGCCCGACGTGGACTGGGCCTCGGGCGGGGTGCGCCTCCTCACCGAGGAACGGCCCTGGCGGGCGGACGGCCGGCCGCTGCGCGCCGGTGTCTCCTCCTTCGGCGTGAGCGGCACCAACGCCCACGTCATCCTCGAACAGCCCGCCCCCGAGGAGGCGGCCCCCGGCACCGGACCCGACACCTCCCCCGAGACCGATCCCCCCGAGGACGCGTCCCCGCTGCCCTGGGTGCTCTCCGGCCGGACCCCGCAGGCCGTGTCCGACCAAGCCGCGCGCCTCCTGGAGCTGCTCGACCGCCCCGGCCGGGTCCCGGCCGCGGCCGAGACCGCCCACGCGCTCCTCACCGACCGCTCGCACTTCGACCACCGGGCGGTGGTGGTGGCCGCGGGCCGTGACGGCCTCGCGGACGGCCTGGGCGCGCTCGTACGGGGCGAACCCGCCGGGAACCTCGTCCGGGGAACCGCCTCCGAAGGGACCCGCACGGTCTTCGTCTTCCCCGGCCACGGCTCGCAGTGGGCCGGGATGGCCCAAGGGCTCCTCGACACCGCGCCGGCCTTCGCCGAGCGCATCGAGGAGTGCGCCCGGGCGCTGGAACCCCTGGTCGACTGGTCGCTCCTCGACGTCCTGCGGGAGACACCGGGCGCACCCGGCCTGGACCGGGTGGACGTCGCCCAACCCGCCCTGTGGGCCGTGCTGGTGGCCCTCGCCGCCCAGTGGCAGGCCTACGGGGTGCGGCCGGACGCGGTGGTCGGGCACAGCCAGGGCGAGGTGGCCGCCGCCTGCGTGGCGGGCATCCTCACGCTGGAGGACGCCGCCCGCATCGTCGTCGAGCGCAGCCTGATCCTGTCCGGGCTCGTCGGGAAGGGCGGCATGGCCTCCCTGGCGCTGCCCCTCGCCGAGGTCGAGCGCCGGATCGCGGCCTGGCCCGGACGGCTCTCGGTGGCGACGGTCAACGGTCCCTCGGCCGCCGTGGTCGCCGGGGACGAGGCGGCACTCGGCGAACTGCTCGCCGAGTGCGAGGCACGCGGCGAGCGTGCCCGCCTGATCAGGGCCGCCACGGTCGCCGGACACTCGCCGGTGATCGACGAGGTGAAGGACGAACTCCTCGCACGCCTCGCGTTCGTCACGCCGCACGAGGGCGAGATCCCGCTCTGGTCCACGGTCACCGCCGCGCTCGCCGGCCCCGGGGAGCTCGACGCGGAGTACTGGTACCGCAACATCCGGCAGACGGTCCGGTTCGCCCCCGTCGTACGTGACTTGCTCGCCGACCGGTACACCGTCCTCATCGAGGTCAGCCCGCACCCGGTGCTCACCGGCAGCATCCAGGACACCGTGGACGAGACCGAGGCCGCCGATGTCGCGGTGACCGAGACGCTGCGGCGGGACCACGGCGGACTCGACCGCTTCCTCACCTCCGCCGCGGTCGTCCACGCCCGGGGCGTGGCGGTGGACTGGTCCCCGGCGTTCGAGGGCCGACGGCCGGGGCGGTCGGAGCGCGTGGAACTGCCCACGTACGCCTTCCAGCGCCGGCGCTACTGGCTGGACGCCGGCACGGCTGCCACCGGCCCGCTCGCAGGATCCGCGTCCGGGGTGTCCGGACTCGGCAGCGGCCAGAACGGTGAACAGGAACAGGCCCGCCGGGAGTCGCGGTTCGCCGCCCTGTCACCCGCCGCCCGCGCCAAGGCCCTGCTCGACCTGGTGGTACGCCAGACGGCCGAGGTGCTCGGTCACGAGGACGCCGGGGAGATCGGCGCGGACCACGCCTTCAAGGGGCTCGGCCTGGAATCGCTGACCGCCGTCGATCTGCGCAACCGGCTGGCCGCCGCCATCGGCGTACGGCTGCCGGCGACTCTGGTCTTCGACCACCCGACCCCTGCCGCGGTCGCCGCGCACCTCGCCACCCTGCTGCCCGAAGCGCCGTCCCCGGCGGCGGATCCGGTGGCGGACGGGGGTTCGACGGCGGGCGGGGGTTCGGCGGCGGACGCCCTCGCCCTGCTGGAGGAGGCCGTCCCCGGCGCCGGTCCCCTCGATCCGAGTGGGGCCGACATCCTCGCCCGTCTGCGCGCGTTGGTAGCCCGCTGGGACACTGCCCGGCCCGCGCCCGACCAGGAGGACGCCGAGGAGATCGACCTGGACGAGGCCACCGACGAAGAGCTCTTCGAGCTGATGGACAGCGAGGCACGATGAACCACGACCACCCGCCCGCCGGCCAACGCGCGGCAGGATCAACATATTTCGGTACAGGCGTGCGGACCATGGAGGAGGTGACCGGTCGTGGCCGATGAGGAGAAGCTGCGCAGCTACCTCAAGCGTGCGCTCGCCGAGAACCGGGAGGTGCAGAAGCGCCTGCGGGAGGTCGAGGCCGGGCTCCGGGAGCCGATCGCCATCGTCGGCATGAGCTGCAGACTGCCGGGCGGAGTGGACTCGCCGGACGCGCTCTGGGAGTTGGTGGCCGCCGGCGGCGACGCCGTCGGACCCTGGCCCGAGGACCGGGGCTGGGACCTCGAAGCCCTCTACGACCCCGATCCAGGCAACCCCGGCACCAGTTACGCCAGACACGGCGGATTCCTCCACGACGCGGCCGACTTCGACGCGGAGTTCTTCGGGATGTCACCGCGCGAGGCGCTGGCGACCGACCCGCAGCAGCGGTTGCTGCTGGAGTCGTCCTGGGAGGCGTTCGAGCGGGCCGGGATCGCGCCGGACTCCCTGCGCGGCAGCCGTACCGGTGTCTTCGTCGGCCTGACCGCGCAGGACTACCACCACCGTCTCACCGAGGTACCGGCCGAACTGGAGGGATACCTCGGCATCGGCAACCTCGCCAGCGTGGCGTCGGGGCGGATCTCCTACACGTACGGGTTCGAGGGCCCGGCGGTGACGGTGGACACGGCGTGCTCCTCCTCGCTGGTGGCGCTCCACCTCGCCGTACAGGCGCTGCGGTCGGGGGAGTGCGACCTCGCGCTCGCGGGCGGGGCGACCGTGATGTCCACCCCGGCCGGCTTCGTGGAGTTCTCCCGCCAGCGAGGCCTGTCGCCGGACGGCCGCTGCCGTGCGTACGGCGCGGGGGCGGACGGCACCGGCTGGGCGGAGGGCGTGGGCCTGCTGCTGGTGGAACGGCTGTCGGACGCGCGGCGGCTCGGTCACCGGGTGCTCGCGGTGGTACGCGGTTCCGCGGTGAACCAGGACGGCGCGTCGAACGGACTGACCGCGCCCAACGGGCCCGCCCAGCAGAGGGTCATCCGCCAGGCGCTGGCCGCCGCGGATCTCGCCCCGCACGATGTCGACCTGGTGGAGGGGCACGGTACCGGCACCACCCTCGGCGACCCGATCGAGGCCCAAGCGCTCCAGGAGGTCTACGGGAGCGGACGGTCCGAGGAGGCACCGCTGTGGCTCGGCTCCCTCAAGTCCAACATCGGCCACACGGCCGCCGCCGCCGGAGTGGCCGGACTGATCAAGGCGGTGCAGTCGATCCGCCACGGTGTCCTGCCGCAGTCCCTGCACACCGGCACACCCACTCCGCACGTGGAGTGGGCGGGTGGCGGGGTGCGGCTGCTGGACGGGGCCCGGCCCTGGCCGGAGACCGGCCGCCCCCGCCGGGCCGGCGTCTCCGCCTTCGGTGTGAGCGGGACGAACGCCCACGTGATCGTCGAGGAGGCACCGGCAGCGCCGGCTCCGGACTCTCCCGACCCGGACGGGAACGGGCCGGCCACCGTGACTCCCGCGCCCCGGACCCTCACCGCCGTGCTGCCCTGGCTGCTCTCCGCCAGGTCGGCGCAGGCCCTGCGGGACCAGGCGGCCCGGCTGGCGGAGCTGCTGGAGTCCCGCCCCGGACTCGACCCGCTCGACGTGTCCTGGACGCTGGCCACCGCCCGCACTGCGCACCCGCACCGCGCCACCGTGGTCGCGGGGGACCGGGACGAGCTTCTCGCCGGACTGCGGGCGCTGGCGGACGGTGCCTCCTCGGCCGTCGTCGTAGGAGCCGGTGAAGATCTTCCCCGGGCGGCCCGCACCGGCCGCACCGCCTTCCTCTTCACCGGGCAGGGCAGCCAACGCGTCTCCATGGGACGGGAGTTGCACGAGCGGTTCCCGGCCTACGCCCGTGCCTTCGACGAGGTGGCCGCCGCGCTCGACCGCCACTGCGCCGGCCACCTCGCCCACCCGGTCCGCGAGGCCGTCCTCTCCGCCGCCCACGGCGGGCTGCTCGACCGCACCGAGTACGCGCAGCCCGCCCTCTTCGCCGTGGAGGTCGCGCTCTTCCGGCTGCTGGACACCTGGGGCGTGCGGCCCGACCTCGTCGCCGGACACTCGATCGGCGGGCTCGCCGCCGCCCACGCGGCCGGGGTGTTCTCCCTGGAGGACGCCGCCGCCCTGGTCGCGGCACGCGGCCGGCTGATGCAGGCGCTGCCGGCCGGCGGCGCCATGGTGGCGGTCGAAGCGACCGAGGAAGAGGCCGCCGAGGCGCTCGCCGGCTCGGGGGCGACCGTCGCGATCGCCGCGGTCAACGGTCCCCGCTCGGTGGTCGTCTCCGGCGACGAGGAACCCGTCCTCGCCGTCGCCGCCACCTTCGAGGCCCGCGGCCGCAAAACCTCCCGGCTGAGGGTGAGCCACGCGTTCCACTCGCCCCGCATGGAGCCGATGCTGGACGAGTTCCACCGTACGGCCAAGGCGCTGCGGTACGAGGAGCCCGCCATCCCCGTGATCTCCGACCTGACCGGCGTCCCCGTCGCGGCGGGGGAACTCGGCACCGCGGACCACTGGACCGAACACGCCCGGCGACCGGTCCGCTTCCTCGACGTGGTCCGGGAGCTGCGGGCCTCGGGAGCGACCCGGTTCGTCGAGATCGGGCCGGACGCCGTCCTCACCGGACTGGCCGCCGAGATCCTGGCCGACCGGGAGCCCGCACCGGCCGTCCTCGTCCCGCTGCTGCGCGGCGGCCGGCCCGAGGCGGCGACCCTTCTGACAGCACTGGCCCGCCTGCACGCCGACGGGGTGCCGGTCGACTGGCGGGCCGTCTTCGAGGGCCACAGGCCCGACACGGTGGACCTGCCCACCTACCCCTTCCAGCGCCGCCGCCACTGGCTCGACGCCACCGTCACCCGGGGCACGACCGGCGCATCCCTGCCCTCCGTCCCCGAGTCCCCTCCCGAAGGGCCGAGTTGGGCCGAGCGGCACGCCGAGCTGTCCGGGCCCGTGCTCGAGACCGCGCTGCTCGACCTGGTGACGGCCGAGGTCTCGGCCGTCCTCGGGCACACGTCGGCCGACGCGGTCGAGCCCGACCGGGCCTTCGTCGAAGTGGGCCTGGACTCGCTCTCCGCCGTCGAACTGCGTACCCGGCTCACCACCCGGACGGGCCTGACCCTCGGCGGGGCGCTCACCATCCGCTACCCCGAACCGAGCTCGCTCGCCCGGCACTTGGGTGAACTCCTGCACGCGCGGCAACAGCCCTCGGCCCCGGCCGACGGGCCCCTCACCACGCTCTACCTGCGGCTCTGCGCCGCCCAGGAGATCGCCGCCGCCACCGAAGTGGCGGTCGCCGCATCACGTTTGAGGTCCACCTTCGGCCCGGCGGAACGTACGCGCCACGCCGCCGAACCCGTGGTGCTGGCCCAGGGCGGCGCGCGCACCGCACTGGTCTGCTTCCCCGCCCTCACCGCCCTGTCCGGACCGCACGAGTACGCCCGGTTCGGCCAGGCACTGCACGGCGTACGCGACGTCCTCGCCGTCCCCGCGCCCGGCTACCCGGAAGGCAGCGCGCTGCCCGACTCGGCGGAGACGTTCGTGGCCATGCAGGCCGACGCGGTGCAACGCCTGGTGGGGGATCGGCCGTTCGCCGTGCTGGGACGGTCCCTGGGCGGCTGCGTCGCCCACGCGGTCACCGAAGAACTCGAACGGCGCGGCACCCCGCCGACGGGCCTCGCGATGGTGGACACCTATCCGACGGACACCGCGACCCTGCCGGGCATGGAGTGGTGGATGCCCGCCATGATCAACGGAATGGTCGACCGGTTCGACGCCCTCGACCTCGGACTCACCGACAACGGCATCACCACGATGGGAAGTTACCTCCGCACCTTCGGCAGCCGGCAGCCGCGGCCGGTCACCACCCCCACCCTGCTGCTCCGCGCCGAAGCGCCGCTCCCCGGGACCCCCGACGACCCCGCGGGCGACACCCGCGCCTTCTGGCGGCTGCCGCACGAGACCACCGACGTGCCGGGCGACCACTTCTCCGTACTGGAGGAGCACTCGGCGACCACCGCCGCCGCCGTCGAGGCCTGGCTGGGCGCCCAAGGCTGACCGCCCATGGCCGACCGCCCGAGCCCGAACCCACGGACCCCGTCCGCGGACCCGCCGCCCAGCCGGCCGGTCCGCAGGCGGACACCACCCGCACCCCGGAAGAACACGAGAGAGAAGAACACGATGACCGCACCACAGCCGCTGCACCTCGCCGTGGCACTGGACAACGTCGGCTGGCACCCGGCGGCCGGCGCCGGGCCGGACGCCCCGGCCGGGAACCTCTTCGGCCTGGCGCACTGGACCGCCCTCGCCCAGGAGGCCGAACGCGGACTGCTGGACTTCGTCACGGTCGAGGACCCGCCGAAGCGCCCCGCCGGGCACGTGAACCACCGCCTGGACGCCGTCCTCGTCGCCTCGGCGCTGGCCGCCCGCACCGAGCGCATCGGACTGATACCGAGCATCGTGACCGACCACGCCCAGCCGACGAACGTCGCGAAGGCGATCGCCACCCTCGACCACCTCAGCGACGGGCGGGCCGGCTGGCGCACACCGGTCACCCCCGCGCGGCCGATCGTGATCGCCGACATCTTCACCCCCGAGGTGCAGACGCCGATGGCCGAACTCTTCGAACGCGCCGCCGACCTGGTGCGCGTGGTGCGTGCGCTCTGGGACGGAGTGGACGACGAGAAGGCGCTGCGGGACATCGCCGCGCCCGGCAGGTTCGCCCCCGCCGACCCGGACCCGCACGGCAGCTTCACCGAGATCGAGCCCCTGGGCGGCGCGGCGGGCGACTGGATCACCATCGACTCGCCGTCCCTCGCCCCCCGCGCCCCCCAGGGCCACCCGGTCGTCTTCACCGTCGCCCACATCACCCTGCCGTACCGGTACGGGGCCCGATCGGCCGACGTCGTCTCGGTCACCCCCCACAGCGCGGAGGAGGCACGGGCCACGGTCGAGGAGATCAGGACCGAGCAGGCCGCGGCCGGGCGCGCCGACCAGAAGGTGCACGTCTTCGGCGACCTCGTGGTCTTCCTGGACAGCACCCCCGGCCGCGCTGCGGAGCGGCTCGCCCGCCTGAACGAGGAGCACGGCAGCACCTACGCCTCCGACGCCGAGATCATCACCGGGACCCCGGCCGAAGTCGCCGACCTGCTCCTGGAATGGCAGGAGGCAGGGCTGTCCGGGTACCGCCTGCGACCCGGCGCCCTGCCTCACGACCTCCACGCCATCACCCGGGAACTGGTGCCCGAACTCCAGGCCCGGGGCGCGTTCCGGACCGCCTACGAGGCGGACACGCTGCGCGGGCTGCTCGGACTGCCGGTGCCTCCCGCCCCGGCCGCGCTCTGACCCCCGGCCGGGCGCGTGTGCTCACGCGCCCGGCCACCCGCGGGCTGTCCGGCCGGCTGCTGCGCCCGGCCGTGCTCCCGCAGCGAACTCGGAAGATCCGCCCGGCCCTTCACCCGGAGCTTGCGGTAGGCGTGCGTCAGATGCTGCTCCACCGTGCTGACGGTGATGAACAGCTTCTCGGCGATCTCCCGGTTCGAATGGCCGGCCACCGCGAGCGCCGCCACCTGCGACTCCGAGCCGCTGAGCAGAGTGACGCCGGTCTCCCGGTCGTCCTTCACCGCCTGGGACTCCTGTGCGGCGAGCCGTCGGGAGAGCGGGGCGAACCCCTGTTCCTCCGCGATCTCCTGGGCCTGCCGGGCGACCATCCGCGCCCTGCCGGTCTGGCCCGCCCGGATGTGCACCGCGCTCAGATCGGCGAGGGCACGCGCAAGCTCCAAGCGGTCACCGGCGGCATCCAGCAGGTCCGCCGACTCCCGCAGCAGCGCCGCGCGCCGCCTCGGATCGGACACGGAGGCAGCCGTCCGCAGCGCCATTCCCCGGGCCCGGGGCTGCTCGGGCGAGACCAGACCGAGCTGCTCGGACGCGAGCCGGCGGGCCTCGTCGGTCCTGCCGAGCCGCAGCAGCGCCGTCACCGCGTCGCTCCGCCACGGCACGAACGCGGGCTGGTCGATGTCCCACTCCCGCAGCAGCCGTCCGCAGTGCGTCAGATCGTCCAGCGCCGCGTGCAGCAGATCGAGCGAGAGACGCTGCCGGCCGCGCGCGTGGAGGTACTGGACGCCGTACCGCGTCTGGAACAACTGCTCGGGCAGGGTCCAGGTACGCGGGATCCCGGTCTCCGGCACCGTACCGGCCGCGGTGGCGGAGAGCAGCAGACTGGAGAGCGGAGAACCGATCAGTACGCCCCAACTCCCGGTCGACATAAGAGACATGGCCCGCCGGGCGGTACGTTCCGCGAGCCGCGCGTCGCCCTGCCGGACGGCGATCTCCGCCCGCACCGCCGCGAACAGCGCCTGCCACGCCGGGGCGCCACGCTCGGCCGCCTCCCGGTACAAGCCGTCGCACCAGCCCACCGCCAGGTCCGAGCGGTCCGCATACACCAGCACGGACAGGGCGAGGTGGAGCGTGTCGAAGCCCTCGTCGTCCAACGGGGTCGACTGCAGAGCGAGTTCGGCGCTCCGTACGGTGTCCTGGTCGGGACCCGAACGCAGCAGCCCGTTCAGTACGGCCCCCATCGCCCTCGGCGTCCCGTCCGTCGCCGCCCGGACCGCCTCGGCCCTCCCGCCCCGCGCGACGACCCGTCCGTTCCGGCCGGCCGCCCGTGCGGTCCGGAACGGAGGGCCGGACTCCCGCAGCAGCGCCGGATGCGAGGCGCGCAGCCACTCCCTCGCGGCGAGGTACTCGGACGCCGCGACCGGGTCCAGGGTGTCCGCGAACCGTTCGAGCCGGCCGAGCGCGAGCGTGATCTCGTCCCCGCTGCCGTGGCGGAGCAGCCGCCCGAGGAGGGACACGCTCTGGCAGCCGGTCAGGCGGCCCTCCCGCAGCGCGTCCACCAGCGGCCGCAGCCTCCGGCAGGCCGTGTCCGGGTCGCTCCGCGAGTCGACCAGGCTCCGCAGCATGGTGACCGTCACCAACTGCTCCTCGTCCGCGCAGGCATCCGCCGCCAGGGCGAGGCACGCGTCCGCGAACCCCGTGTCGTCCCGGCGCAGGGACTCGCGGGCCGCCTCCAGCAGCACCGGCAGGGCGAAGGGCTCGTCGCCGTGCCGGCCCGCCAGGAGATGGACGGCGACGGCGGACGCGGGGTCCCCGGCCCCGTGGAGCAGCCGGGCCGCGGCCCGGTGCAGCGCCGAGCGCTCGGCGGCGGGCATGCCCGCCAGCACGGCGGCGCCCGCCGCGGGGTGGCGGTAGCGGCCCTCGTCCAGGACGCCGATCGCGTCCATCGCCCCCAGCGTCTCATCCACCTCCGGCTGCGGCTGCCCGAGCAGCCGGGCCAGGCGGTGGTGCGAGCCGGAGGCGTCCAGCACCGCGAGCGCGCGGGCCGCGTCGCGGAACCGGCGCCCCGCCCTGCGTACGCAAGCATCCACCGCCCGGCCGAACTCCGCCCCCGCACGCGGCTCCCGTGCCCCGACCGGCCCGCCGGGACGTTCGTACCAGTCTTCCGCGAGCGCCCGCAGCAGCAGCGGGTTCCCGCCGCTGAGCCGGTGCCAGGACGCGGTGGTGCCGTCCGGGGCGGGCGGCGCGAGGACGCCGCCCGGCAGTCCGGCGAGCATCCGGCCGGTGGCCGCGGGGGAGAGCGGGCGGACCCGTACGCGGGTGAAGTGCCGCTGCCGGAGCAGCGGCGTGCGCCAGGCCCGCTCCGTCGCGTTCCCGTCGGTGGGCGGATCGGACTCGGTCACCACGATCAGGACCCGGGAGGCGCGGAGCAGACCGCCCATGTGGATCAGGGAGTTCAGCGACGCGGGGTCGGCGAAGTGCAGATCGTCGACCGCCAGCACCACCGGCACGCGCTTCGACAGCGCCCGGACCGACTCCCAGTGGATCCGGCCGGCACGCGTCGGTGCGGGGCCGTCGGACAGCAGGTCCGCGTCGCAGGTCGCCGACCCACCGTCCTCGGGCAGATCCAGTGCACGGGCGCGCTCTTCGGCCGTGAAGTGCTCACGGCCGAAGAGCTGGCCCACGACGCCCAGCGGCACGTCCTGTTCGGAGCATCTGGCTGCCGCGTGCAGCACCACGGCGCCCTCGCCGGCCGCGATCTCGCAGAAGACGTGGAGCAGTTCGGTCTTTCCGGCCGCCACCGGACCGCTGACGGCGACGACGCTCCCGCGTCCGCCGAGACAGTCGGCCAGCAGCTCTCGAAGTCGCGTCAACTGGTTCTCACGCTCGACAAAAACCACAACAAGCTCCACATCTCGGCGACGCGGCCGCGTCGCGCGAATTTCGGACATCTGCTCTCGGGTGGGGACCGGCGAGGACGTCAGGGCCGCGACTGCGGTGGCGCGGCCCCCGGCAACAGCCGTTCCTCGATCAACGCTCCGATCCGGTCCTGGTGCTGGAGGGGGAAGAAATGGCCACCCGTGAAGGTCAGCACCTCCGTGGCGCCGGTGGTGTGGTCCTTCCACGCCCGCGCCTCCCCGGGTGTCACCTTGGGGTCCTCGCTGCCGGTCAGCACGGTGACCGGGGTGTCGAGGAGGGGGCCCGGGAGATACCGGTAGCGCTCGATCGCCCGGTAGTCGCCGCGCAGCGCCGGGAGGATCATCTCCACCAGCTCCGGCTCCTCCAGCAGGGTGGCCGGGGTGCCGCCCTGCCGGACGATCTCCGCCAACAGCGTCCCGTCGTCGGCGAGATGGAGGGTCTCCTCGCGCCGGGTGGACGGGGCGCGGCGCCCGGAGGCGAAGAGCGCGGCGGGCCCGGCCCCGGTGGCCGCCGACAGCCGGCGGGCCGTCTCGTACGCCACCACCGCGCCCATGCTGTGCCCCAGGAACGCGGGCGGCGCGTCCCACCAAGGCTCCAGTTCCCCGGCGAGCGCGTCGGCCAGGCTGCCGATGTCCTCGGCCGGCGGTTCCGCCCGGCGCTCCTGGCGCCCCGGGTACTGGACGGCCAGCACCTCCACCCGGGGATGGAGCCGAGCGGAGAGCGCGAACCAGAATCCCGCGGAGCCACCGGCGTGCGGGAAGCACACCAGACGGGCGCCGGCCCCGGGGGAGGGGTGGAAGCGCCGGATCCAGAGTCCGGTGTCGAGCCCGGTCGTCATGCCCGTACCCCTTCCTGGTCGCGCTCGGGCGCCGGGTCCAGATCCGGACGGGGCAGCGCGGCGAGCAGTTCGCGGGTGTACGGGTGCGCGGGGCGGTCGAAGATCTGCTCCACGTGCCCCGACTCGACCAGTTCGCCGTCCTTCATCACGATCACCCGGTCGCTCACGTGGTGGACGACCCCCAGGTCGTGCGAGATGAACAGCAGGGCGAGGTCCAACTCCCGCTGGAGTTGGGCCAGCAGGTCGAGCACCTGGGCCTGGATCGACACGTCCAGCGCGGAGACCGGCTCGTCGCAGACGATCAGCCGGGGCTCGGTGGCCAACGCCCGGGCGATGGCCACGCGTTGACGCTGTCCTCCGGAGAGCTGCAGCGGGCGCCGGTCGGCGAGCGCGGCCGACAGGCCCACCTGGTCCAGGAGTTCGGCGACCCGCGCGGTACGAGCCCGGCCGCGCGGGACGCCCGCCCTCGCCGCCGCCTCGGCGACGATCCGCCGAACGGTGTGCCGGGGGTCGAAGGAGCCGAGCGGGTCCTGGTGGACCACCTGGAGATGACGCCTCCGGTCGCGCCGCGCGCGCTCGGGCAACCCGCTCCAGGCCTCTCCCTCGAACCGTACGGAGCCCTCGTCCGGCTCCGTCAGACCCAGCACGATGCGGGCCGTCGTCGTCTTGCCGGAACCCGACTCGCCGACCAGCCCCAGGGTCTCCCCCGCGCCGATGCGGAACGAGACGTCGTTCACCGCGGTCCAGGAACCACCGCCGGGCGCCCGGAAGCTCTTGGAGACGCCCGCCACCTCCAGCAGCGCCGGACCCGCGCCCACCGCCGGCTCGTCCCGGGGCACCGCGACCGCCGTCGCCTTCGCCCGGGGCCGGGAGGCGTCCGGAGTCGCGAGCGGGACCGGCCCGCCGGGGTACCGGCAGAGCGTCAGGTGCCCGTCCCCGTCGGCTGTCGCCGCCGGGAGTTCCGTACGGCACAGGTCGTCCGCCGAGAGGCAGCGCGCCGCGTACGGGCAGCCGCCCGGACCGGCGGCGGGCTGCGGCGCGGTCGCCACGGAGAGCGCGCGCCCCTTGGAACCGACCGTCGGCACCGCCGCCAGCAGCGCCCGGGTGTAAGGGTGCCGGGGATTCTTCAGCACGTCGGCGGCCCGCCCCTGCTCGACGACCAGGCCGCCGTACATCACCGCCACCCGGTCCGCGAGCCTGGCCACCACCGACAGGTCGTGGCTGATCAGCAGCAGCGCGGTTCCCTGGTCGACCAGCCGTCCCAGCAGGTCCAGCACCTGGGCCTGCACCGTCACGTCCAGGGCCGTCGTCGGCTCGTCCGCCACCAGCAACTCCGGGGCACCGGACAGCGCGGAGGCGATCAGGGCGCGTTGGCGCAGCCCGCCGGACAGCTGGTGCGGGTACTCCGCGGCCCGCCGCTCCGGGTCGGGGATGCCGGCCTCCGACAGCAGCGCGAGCGTCCGCTCCCGCACCGCGGGACCCGATGCGAGGGAGTGTTCGCGCAGCGTCTCGCCCACCTCGGCACCCACCGTGCGCAGCGGGTCGAGCGAGACCAGCGCGTCCTGGAGCACCAGGCCGATGCGGCGCCCGCGCAGGGCGCGCCACTGGCGCTCGGAGAGGGCGGTGAGGTCGGTGCCGTCGAATTCCAGACGCCGGGCGGACACCGAAGCCTGGGTTCCGGTCAGCCCGAGCAGGGTGCGGGCGGTCACGCTCTTGCCCGACCCCGACTCCCCGACCACGGCGAGGCACTCGCCCCGGTCCAGTGAGAAGGACACGTCACGGACGGCGCGCACCTCCCCGTCGCGGCGGAAGGTGACGTCCAGCCCGTCGACGGTCAGCAGCGGTGACACGGTGGGGTTCATCGGCCGGACCTCCGGGTGAAGCGCTGCTGGGCGTGACGGCCGACCACGTTGACGGCGATCACCGTCGTCGTGACGGCCGCGCCGGGGAACACCCCGATCCACCACGCCGTCTGGAGGAAGTCGCGCCCCGCGGAGAGCAGCGCCCCCCATTCGGGCGAGGGGGCGGCAGGGCCGAGACCGAGGAAGCTGAGCCCGGAAGCGGAGATCAGCGCGGTGCCGAACCCCACCGTCGCCAGGGTCAGCAGAGGAGCCAGGGCGTTCGGCAGGATGTGCCGCAACACGATCTGCCGGCGCGGCAGCCCGAGGGCCACGGCCGACTCGACGTACCCCGAGCGGCGGACCACCAGGGCCTCCGCGCGCACGAGCCGGGCGTAGCCGGGGACGAAGGCGATGCCGATGGCCAGCATCACGTTGACCGTGCCGGTGCCCAGCACCGTCACCACCAGCAGCGCCAGCAGGAGCCCGGGCAGCGCCAGCAGGATGTCCGCCAGCCGCATCAGGATCCCGTCGGCCGCCCGGCCGCCCAGCGCCGCGGCGAGACCGATCACGGTGCCTCCGGCCACCGCGATGACCGTCGATCCGAAGCCCAGCAGCAAGGAAGGCCGTGCGCCGTGGAGGATGCGGGAGAACAGGTCCCGGCCCAGCTGGTCGGTCCCCAGCCAGTGCGAGGAGCTGGGACCCTTCAGCGCGTCGAGCGGATCGATCGCGGAGGGCGGGACATCGGTGAACAGGCCCGGTGCCACCGCCACCAGCACGATGAGCAGCAGCAGGACGCCCGCCACCACCACGGTCGGCGGAACGGAGGCGAACGCTCCGGCCCACCGCCGTGTGCGCGCGGGTGCGGACGCGACGGCGACGGGACCGCCGGTGGCGGGTTCGGGGACGAGGGTACGTGCCATGGGGTCAGGCGCTCCTGAGCCGCGGGTCGATGACGGGGTAGAGCAGCTCCACCACGGTGGAGATCACGACGAAGACGAAGGCCGAGAGCAGCACCACGCCGATCACCACCGGCATGTCCTTGGCGCTCACCGCCTGGAGGACGAGCGAGCCGATCCCTGGCCGGCCGAAGACCGTCTCCACCAGCACCGCGCCCCCGATCAGGGACCCGGTGAGCCACCCCGTCAGGGTGAGCAGCGGTACCGCGCAGTGCCGCAGGGCGTGCCGGAGCCGTACCGCCGTGCGGCCCACCCCGCGCGAGCGGGCGGTGACCACGAACGGCTGCTCCAGGGCGGCTTCGAGCCCCTCGCGCAGCACCTGCGCCAGTACTCCGGTGAGCGGGAGCGCCAGGGTGACGGCGGGCAGCACCAGCGAGGCGAAGTCCTCCGCCCCGGCCACCGGGAAGACGTGGAACCGGAAGGAGAACACCGTCAGCAGCACGATCCCGACCCAGTAGGACGGGGTGGACGCCGAGATCAGCTCCCAGACCGAGGCGACCGCGCGGAAGGCGGGCCGGCGCCCGGCCGTCGCCACCGCGGAAACCACCGCGAGGACGACGGCCAGGACCAGTGCGGACAGGGCCAGTTGTACGGTCGGCCAGAGCTGATCAGTCATCAGCGACCAAACCGGACGCTGGAGTTGGTACGACTGCCCCAGGTCGCCCTGGAGGAGCCGTCCCAGGTAGTGCAGGTACTGGTCGGCGACGGGCCGGTCAAATCCGTACTCCCGGGCGATCTCCGCCCGCACCTCGGGGGAGCCGGCGTTGGAGGGGCCGAGCAGGACGGAGACGGGGTCGCCGGGGATGAGCTGGAGGGTGAGGAACGCCAGGGTCGCCGCCCCCAGCAGTACGGCCACTGCCGAGCCCAGCCGCCTGGCGATCCCGCCGGCCAGGACCGTCGCCGACGCCGTCACTTCTTCGCCAGCCAGGCGTCGTAGTACGTCAGCCAGTTGCTCGGGTTGAAGGTGAGCCCCTTCACCTTGTCGGACTGCCCGACGAGGGACACCTGCGTGTACAGGGGGACGACGACGGCGAGATCGATGCCCCGCTGCTGCACCTTCGGGTAGACGTCGGCGCGGGTCTTCTCGTCCAGCGTCGCCCGGCCCTGGTCGGTCCACTTGTCGAAGGACGGGTCGGCGATGAAGGTGGCGTTGAGGCCGCCCTTGGCGGGCGCGCTGGCGGAGTTGAAGAAGAGCCACAGCACGTCCGGCTCGAACCGGGGCCAGCTGAGGTCGATGATGTTCGCCTTGCCGCCGTAGACCTGGGTGTTGTACGTACCGATGTCCAGGTTCGGCCGCTTGACCTCGATGCCGACCTTCTTCAGGTCCGCCTGCACGGCCTGCCCGAGCACGTCACGCCCCTCGCGGGTCGCCTGGATGGAAAGCTGCGGCCAGTCCACGGTGAGCCGCTTGCCCGCCTTGGTGCGGTACCCCTGCGCGTCCCTGCCGGTCCAGCCGGCCTCGTCCAGCAGCTGGGCCGAGAGCTTCGGGTCGTAGGGCCAGCTTCCCTCCAGGGACTTGTCGTAGTCCGGCGTGGTGGGGCTGATGGGGCTCCAGGCCCGGGGGTACTGGCCGAAGGTCACGGTCTTCACGTCCTGCTCGACGTCGATGCCGCGCTGGATCGCCTTGCGCACACGGACGTCGTCGAGCGGCGCGATCGAGCCGTTGAGCCAGAGGTTGTAGTTGCCGCCCGGGTTGGCCCGGGAGATGAGATTGAGGCCGGGGGCCGCCTTGACCGAGGCGACGTTCTGCGGCGGAATCGCCTTGGCCACCTGGACCTGGCCGCTCGTCAGCGCACCGGCGCGCACCGAGGCGGTGGGCAGGAAGCGGACGACCACCTTGTCGAGGTAGGCGGCACCGGTGTGGGTCGCCGTCTCAGGGGCCCAGGCGTAGTCGGGGTTGCGGGTGAGCGTCGCCGACTGGCCCTTGGTGTAGGCACTGAAGACGAAGGGACCGCTGCCCACGTCGGCGGGACCGCCGGCGGCGAGCTTGCCGGAGCCGGCCTTGAGCGCCTCGGGGGAGTAGAAGCCGAGGTAGGTGGTGCTGGCCGCCTGCAGGAAGGGGGCGAACGCCTTGGAGAAGTTGACCTTCACCGTCCGCGGGTCGATGACGTCGGTACCGGTGTAGGGGCCGAGGAGGTTCGCCGCGTAGAGCGACTTGGTCTCCTTGGCCACGATGTGGTCGAAGTTGGCCTTCACGACCGAGGCGTCGAACTTGGCCCCATCGGTGAAGGTCACGTCGTCGCGCAGGTGGAAGGTGTAGCTCTTGAAGTCCTCCGACACCTCCCACTTGGTGGCCAGCCACGGGTGGAACTTGCCGTCGGAGTCCTGCGAGACCAGTGAGTCGAACACCCCGCGGGAGATCTCCGCGGTGACGTCCTGGGTGGAGGCGTGGATGTCCCAGGAGACGGGCTCGGTGTCGACGGCGGCGGTGAGCGTCCCGCCCGACACCGGCTTGCCCGAACCCGCCGTCTTCGCGGTGGAGTCACCGCCGGACGAGCACGCGGAGAGGAGAAGGAGACCGCTCACCCCCACTGCGAGGGTGCGGCCGAGTCTGGACAGGGTGGGGCGCATGGCGGGACTCCAGGATTGGACGCCCCCGCGGGGACGGCGGGAGGAGAGGGGCGAGGCGGGATGCGGGGGCGGCGTCGGCTCAGTCACGTGAGGCCCCCGCGGCGAGAGCGGACGCGCCGATGATCTGCAGGGAGGCGTCCTCGCCGGGCGCGTGCACCCCGACGGACTGGATGTCGCGGAAGTGCCGCTCCAGCGGATTGCCCTGGGCGAGACCCGGGTTGCCGAGCAGGCGCACCGCGGTCTGGACAGCGGTGGTGACGTGGCGCACGACCAGGACCTTCGACGCCAGGGCGTCGGCGCCCGACACCGGCAGGCCCCGGTCCACCCGGTCCGCCGTCGCGAAGATCAGCTGTTCTGCGGTGGAGAGCAGGGTCTCGATCTCGCCGGAGGCGTGACGGAAGCGGTCCGTCGTGGCCAGCGGGCGGCCGAGTGCGGCGGGTACCCGTTCGTGGCCCCAGGTGGTCGTGAAGCTCTGCGCGGCCCGTGCCACCCCCAGGTAGAGGGCCGACGAGATCAGCATCGCGACGCTTCCCGGCAGGGTGCCGGGCGCCGGCGGCGTACCGGGGTGCTCGAGTTCGTGCACCCACTCCGCGGGGATCTCGACGTCGCGGAACTCCACCTCGTGGCTGCCCGTCGCGCGCATCCCCAGCTGGAACCAGGTGGAATCGATGTCGATGCCGGGCGTACCACCGGGGACGATGAAGTTGCCCACCCGGGGGGAGGGTTCGTCGGTCACCGCCCAGACCAGGAAGTAGCTGAGTCCCTCCGCGCCGGTGACGAACCGCTTGCGTCCGCTGATCGACCAGCCGTTCGCCGTCCGCCGTGCGACGGTCGCCGGCAGACCGTGGGTGGACGATCCCAAGTCCGGTTCCGCGCGGGCGTGGTTGATCAGCGTCGGACGCTCGGCGGACTCCGCCAGCACCCGGGCGTAGAGCTCCTCGGGCCAGGGACTCCGCGTCTGGAGCAGGTGGGGGACGATGGTCATGCCGGCGATGAGCGCCGTCGACGGATCGCCGCGCCCCGCGGCCTGGAGGATCTTCGCGACCTCGGTGAAGGTCGCCCCGGAGCCGCCGTAGCGGGTGTCCACTCCGGCGGTCAACAGCCCGGCTTCGTGCAGGAGTCGAATCGACTTGTGGGGAAAGGCCCCGGTGCGGTCGTACTCGGCGGCAGTGGCCGCGAGCGAGGCGGTCACCTCGTCCAGTCGGTCGAGGTCGGCGGGTATCGGCCGGCTCTCGGTGGCGGAGCTCATCGGCCCTCCAGGGGGACGGGGAGGGGGAGTTCGGAGGCCATGGGTGTGTCCTTGATCGTGGGATCGGGCAGTTGTCCGGCCACGTGGGGCGGCGCGGCGGGCAAGAGGCTGTGACGGTGCTCCGGGCCGCGCCATGCCCGGGCCGCGAGGGATCCGGGCGTGCGGCGGCCCATGGGGGGCCGAAAAAAGGTGATCAGGAAGGGTGCGCGAAGGCGCGCGGGCGTGCTGAGGGGATGGTGTTCACCGGAGTCCGGTCAAGGACCCGCGCGTCGGCTCAGCGACAGCTGGTCGACCAGACCTTCCCGAAGTCCACTACCCGGCACTGGGTCAGACGGGACGTCAGGTGCTCGCCGAGTCCGTGGTGGCATGTGGAAGTGCCTGCCGGGTACCGGCTGGACTCCCTCACCATCTCAGGCCTGAACATGGCACTGAGCATGCAGGAACAGTGCACTCTGCGTCCAATGCCGAATACTGATCGAGATCGATCGCGTGCGCTTATCGATGGCGGTCCACCCGCGCCGTCCACCCGCGCGGGGCCCGTGCGGGCCGCCCGGGAGTCCGTGTCGCGACCCGTCGGAGTGGCCGTTCCCGCAGGCCCGGTGAGCGGCGGGCGTGCGGAACGGTACGGCAGTGGTGCCGGTCGGGGTAGACGCTCTCTTCCGTGCTCCGCGGGCCCGGTGCGGGGTGTACGGCAGGGTGTGGTGGCTCCCGCCGGGAGCCTTGCGGGGGCGGCTGCCGTGCATCATGCCTGCGATGTGCTCGATGCAGTCGGAGCTGTCAAATTCCCTGCGGGGAACGGGGAACCGGTGTGCGCTGGGCCGATCAGGGTCAGCGTGCGCGCATGTGGATCAAGGCCGCCATCCGTTCAGGTGCATACCCTTCGGCCCGGCTTTCGGAGGTGTTCGAAAAGGGTGATTATGCGGTGAAAGCACCACTCGTTTCGACCCACAAAGGGAGAACACATGCTTCGCCGTATCGCGATCACCGTGGCCACCGTCGCCGCTGCCGGGCTGATGGCCGCAGGTCCTGCCGCCGCCCACGGCAACGACCAGGGCGGCGAGTCCGTCGAGGTCGCCGCGGGTTACTTCCAGGCCGAGGCCTCCCGTGAGAACGCCGAGTACCTCAACCTCGGTGGCCCGTACGGAATCACCTACGCCTCGGAGGAGCGCGAGTCCGCCGCGGTCGAGGCCGGCTTCCTCTGGGCCCAGTACCTGAACAACGACTGACCCGATGTGCCCAGTGCGGGGCCCGCTCCCATGACGGGAGCGGGCCCCGTCCGCGTTCTCGGGGTGGACGGAGGCGACCGGCCGGGCACTGCCTAAGCTGGAGGCGGCCCGGCGAAAGTCCGGGTGGGCGGAGGGGGGAACCGTGGGGACGGACCATTTTCTGAGGCCGTTGCGCCGTCTCGGCCTGGCCGTCTGGCCCGGTCTGCCCCGACTGCGGGGGTGGTCGGCGGACGGACCGGCAGACAGTGCGGCCCATGGCCGGGCACGCTCCCGGGAGCGGGAGCGGCTGGTCAGAGCGGAGTGGGAGGCCCTGCGTGCCCGGCTGGCCCCACTGGCCGCGGAACACGTCGCGAGGGTGGGGGAGCTGCTCGCGGACCCGCGCCTGGAGTTCACTCCCGAAACCGGAGAGTCCGGGGCGCGGCGGGACTACCTGTCGGCCACCGACGCCTACCAGGCTGCGGGCAAACTGCTCGACGAGGCGTCGGACCTGCCGGACCTCGCCGCCGCGGTGGTCCTCGCCGACCGCGCGGTCGAGTTGTTCGCCGCCGCGCGGGCCCGGCATCTGGGGCAGCGCCCGCGCGCGTCACGGCCGCGCTGCTTCTACAACCCGCTGCACGGGCCGGCCGCCGACCCGCCCCGGGGCGGATCGGGCCGCAAGGGGAGACGGGTCCTCGCGCGGGAGGCCGCCGCGAGCCGCCGCCCCGCCTGCGAGCCCTGCCGGCTCGCCCTGCTCGCGGGGGAATCGCCCGACGTGCTGCCCGCCCTGTGGACCGCCCGCGACGAGCGCGGCAGGCCGGTGACCGTACTGGTTCCCTACTACGCGCTGCCCCGCCAGACGTCCATATGGGCGGGCACGGCCTGCGGTTCGTACGACTCCGAGGCGTCGGGCAGAGTCCTGCGAGGCGAGCACCGGGGCCGCCCCGCCGACTGACGGCGGGGCGGCCCCGGTGCGTTCGCGTCCGGTCAGCGAGCGCGCTTGGCCGGTGTCGCCTTCTTCGTGGTGCGCTTGGCATTCGCCGTCTTCGCCGCCGGGGCCCGCTTCGTCGCACCCGTGCTGCGGGCGGCCTGCTTCTCGGTGGTCGTGCCGCCGGTGCTGAGAGTGCCGGAGCTGGTCTCGAGGTGGGCCCGGACGAACCACTGGAACTGCTCCAGCCCGCGCAGGTGCTCGATCAGGAGGTCCTCGGTGACCGGGTCGATGGCGCCCACCCGCTCCACCGCCTTCCGGTGGCTCTCGATGATGCCGGTGTAGACGAGGTCCAGGGCGCCGAGATGGGCGATCGCGTCGGCACGGCCGATGCTGTAGTCGTCCCAGGTGCGCTCGGCCACGAGCACGCCCGGTGTTCCCTGCGGCTCGCCCCCGAGGGCCGAGATGCGCTCGGCCGCCGAGTCGGCCATCTCGCGTACGGCGACGGTCTGCGGGTCGAGCATCTCGTGGACCGCGATGAAGTGCGGGCCCACCACGTTCCAGTGGATGTGCTTGAGGGTGAGGGCCAGGTCGTTGAGCGCGTGCAGCCGCAGTTTCAGGGCGTCGATCACCTCGGCGCCCTCCTGGGTGCTGAGGCCCGGGACGGTGTACTGGGGGGAAGGGGTCTTGGGGGGCATGTCGCTCCTGGATCGTCGGACGGTCTACGGCCTCACGTCTGCCCCCGTCCTCCCGTCCCCCACTCCCGTAACGGTGCCTTACCACCGGATCGGATTTCGAAGAAGTGCCGGTCGGCTCACTGGAGCGGCACGGTGGCCGTGGTGCCGCGGTCGCGAGGGGGAGCCGCTTCAGCGGCGTCGGGCGGACCAGCCGGTGCCTATGCCGGCCACATGCAGGGCGAGGGCGGTCAGGCCGAGCAGCATGACGTTGCCGGACGAGAAGACATCGTTGGTGGTGATGTCCGCGGCGTTGATCAGGAAGGAGACGAAGAACAGGACGGCTGCGACGACGGCGAGCATGGAGGAGTTCCTCTCGGAAGGGGCGGTGGCTGAGGCCGTGCCCGCGGGATCCCGCCGTTTCACCGGCGGGTGGGATACGACCTCTGGTTCCCCCGAACGCCGTTCTCAGACCGGCCACTTGCCCTCACTCCGCGACGGGGCCGCGAGGGGCCGCTGCCCCGCACGCGCCGCGCGCAGCAGGCCGCGCACCGCCGGTCGGTGCGAGGGGGGAACCTTGTGCAGTACGTTCGCCTGGTGTCCGATTTCTACTGGTTCTCTACCCAATGAGCGATTCCTCCCTTGTGCTGCTGGTGCTGGCAGCCGTCATCGTGCTGTTCTCGTTGAACCGGCTGCCCGTCGAGGCGGTGGCCCTCGGTTCGGCGCTGGCCCTCGTGGGCATCGGAGTGCTGACACCCGCCCAGGTCTTCAGCGGCTTCGGCGACCCGGTGGTGGGCTTCGTCGCCGCCCTGTTCGTGGTGAGCGCGGGGCTCGAAGTGACCGGGGTGACGGCCAGGGCGGGGCAGTTGCTCGCGGCCCGCACCAGGAAGAGCCGGTGGCGGCTGGTCGCTCTGACCCTGGTCTCCGTAGCCGCCCTGTCGGCGCTGATCACCATGAACGGGGCTGTCGCCGCGCTGCTCCCGGTGGTGGTGATGCTGGCGGTCCGCGTCGGCATGCCGCCGTCCAAACTGGTGATGCCGCTGGCGTTCGCCGCGCACGCCGGGTCGATGCTGGTGCTGACCGGGACCCCGATCAACGTGCTGGTCTCCGACGCCGCGAAGGAGGTGACCGGCCGGGGCTTCGGCTTCTTCTCCTTCCTCTGGGTGGGCGTCCCGCTGGTCGCCGGTACGGTCGTGGCGGCCATTTTCCTCGGCGACCGGCTGCTGCCCTCCCGGAGTCCCGCGGCCCTCCCGCCGGACCTGAGCAACCACACCCTCACCCTCGTCGCCCACTACGGACTCGCCGACAACCTCGGCGGACTGGTGGTCTCCCCGCGATCGTCGTGCGTCGGGCAGACCTTTCCCTCCCTCGACACGGGGGAGGGTGAACTCGTCGTGCTCGGGGCCCTGCGCGCGGACTCGGACGACCACGAGCTGCGCAGCACCGATGCCCTCGCCCCCGGGGACCAGGTCGTGGTGCGCGGAACGCCCGAGGAGCTGAACGCCTTCGCGGAGATCCACGGTCTGATCCCGCAGCGGGCCCGGCTGGGCGAGCAGCGGGCCGGTGCGCTGGTCAACCGGGAGGTCGGGCTCGCGGAGGTGCTGATCTCGCCGCGCTCGGCGCTGGTCGGCGCCCAGGTCTTCCCCGGCCTGCTGACGGAGGCCCAGGACATCGTGGTCCTCGCCGTACACCGGGACGGGCAGAACGCCGACCCCGGAAACGTCACGCTGCGGGCCGGCGACACCCTTCTGCTGCACGGATCCTGGCCCGCGCTCAGCGGCACCGCGAGGGTCTACTCCGACGATCTGCTGCTGGTCGACTCTCCTGCCGCGGTCCGGCGCCAGAACACCCCGGTGGGGCCCGCGGGGCGGCGTGCTCTCGCCGTCATGGCCGCGATGGTGGTCCTTCTCGCCTCCGGGCTGGTCTCCCCGGCCATCGCCGCCCTGCTGGGGGCCGTGGCGATGATCCTCTTCAGGATCGTCTCGGTGCACGAGGCGTACGCGGGCGTGTCCTGGCCGACCGTGGTGATGGTCGGAGCGATGTTCCCGCTCTCCACCGCGATCATGAAATCGGGTGCCGCCGACTCCGTCGCCCGCCTCATCGTGGACTTCGCGGGCAGCAGCAGGTACGCCCTGCTGGCCGGTCTCTTCCTCATCACGGTCGTGCTCGGCCAGTTCGTCAGCAACACCGCCACCGCGCTGATCGTCATCCCCATCGCGATCGTCGCCGCCCAGGAGGTCGGGGTCTCCGTGCTCCCGGTCCTCATGGTGGTCGCGGTGGCCGCCGCCGCCGCGATGCTCACTCCCGTGGCCACGGCGGCCAACCTCATGGTGTACGAACCCGGGGGATACCGGTTCGGCGACTACTGGCGCTTCGGCCTGCCGGTCGTCCTGTGGTTCCTGGTGGTGGCGCTGACGGTGGTGCCCCGGGTGTGGCCGCTGTGAGACGGGCCCGGTGCCCCGGCGGCCGTACGGCGAGGAGGAGCGGACGCCGGCCAGGTCCTGTCACCCCGGGCCGGTGTCCCGCCCGGCCTCGGCGGCCGACACCTGGTGCAGGGTGCGCCCGGTCCGGGCCGAGCGCGCGTGGTACGGGTCGGGGGTGCCGGGCCGGTCCCGTACCGCCTGCTCGTCCTTCGCCTTGATCAGCAGCCACGCCTCCTGACCGCGAGCGTCCTCCTCCTGGCCCGTCCGGAACCTGATCAGCGCGAACTCGCCCCGCAGCTTCTCGCCGACGAGCCGGAAGGTGGCGTGGCCGCGCTCCAGGGACTCCGCGAACGGCACCCGTACCCCGTGCTCGTCGTGGCCGAGCGGCACATAGGTGCCCTGGTCCCAGACGATGACGGTGCCGCTGCCGTACTCGCCCGGCGGGATCACCCCTTCGAACTCGCGGTACTCCAGTGCGTGGTCCTCCGTGGGGACCGCGAGGCGCCGGTCGCTGGGATTGTCCGAGGGGCCCTGCGGCACCGCCCAGGACCGCAGTACGCCGTCGACCTCCAGCCGGAAGTCGAAGTGCATGCGCCGTGCCGCGTGTATCTGCACGACGAAGCGCGGCAGTGACGGTACGGATTCGTCCTGCATGCCGGGCTCCCTCCGTCGTCCCCGGGGCGGGCCGTTCCGCTCCTTCCTCCACTGTGCGGCCCCGCCCGGACGGCCGCATGGCGGGCAGGCCCCCCCCCGCGCCGGACCGGGCCTCCCGGGTGGCGCAATAACATGATCTCCATGGAACAGCGCACTCTCGGCAGGACCGGCCGTGACGTATCGGTCGTCGGACAAGGAACATGGCAGCTCGGAGGGGACTGGGGCGAGGTACGCGAGCAGGACGCGTACGAGGTACTCGACGCGGCCGTCGGATCGGGGGTCACCTTCTTCGACACCGCCGACGTCTACGGCGACGGCCGCAGCGAACAGCTCATCGGCCGCTACCTCAAGGACCGGCCGGACGCCGGCGTCTTCGTCGCCACCAAGATGGGCCGCCGCGAGGCCCAGGTCCCGGAGAACTACGTCCTGGACAACTTCCGCGCGTGGAACGACCGTTCGCGCGCCAACCTGGGTGTCGACACCCTGGACCTGGTCCAGCTCCACTGCCCGCCCACCAGCGTCTACTCGACCGACGCCGTCTTCGACGCACTCGACACCCTCGTCTCCGAGCAGCGCATCGCCGCCTACGGGGTCAGTGTCGAGACCTGTGAGGAGGCGCTCACCGCGATCGCCCGCCCGGGCGTGGCGAGCGTGCAGATCATCCTCAACCCGTTCCGCCTCAAGCCGCTGGAGAAGGTCCTCCCGGCCGCCCTCGCCGCCGGCGTGGGCATCATCGCCCGGGTACCGCTCGCCTCCGGCCTGCTCTCCGGCCGCTACACCGCCGAGACCGTCTTCGCCCCGGAGGACCACCGGACCTTCAACCGCCACGGCGAGGCGTTCGACCAGGGCGAGACCTTCTCGGGCATCGACTACGCGACCGGCATCGAGGCCGCCGCCGAGTTCTCCGGATTCACCCCCGAGGGAGCCACTCCCGCCCAGACCGCGCTGCGCTGGATCATTCAGCAGCCCGGCGTCACCAGCGTCATCCCCGGAGCGCGGTCCGTGGACCAGGCCCGCTCCAACGCCGCCGCGGCAGAGCTCGCCCCGCTCCCGCAGGCCACCCTGGACGCGGTGAGCGACCTCTACGACCGCCGCATCCGCGCGGGCGTGCACGACCGCTGGTAGTCACCACGCGATCGGGCAACGGGCCCGGGACGGCGGCTCAGTCGTCGTCCCCGTCCCCGTCCTCGTTTCCCCCCTGGTCCTCGCCGCCCGAGTCCCGCTGCCCGCCACCCCGGGCGTCGGACGCGGCGGGGGCGGGGGAGCCCTCGCCCTGCGGGGTGACGACGCCCTGCGACGCGCCGGTCCCCGGGGGCACCGCCGAACCGGAGTCGGGGGCGAAGATCACCGTGCCCAGATAGACGGCCACCACGAACGCGATCGAGCCCGCCACCGCGCTGGCCACCCGCGGACGCCGCCGGATGGCCTCGCTCGCCGCGAGCCGACGACTGCCGGATTTCGGGGCACCGCGGCCCGCCGCGCGGCTGCCGGACCGGGGCGCCGCCCGGTTCGCCGGCGGCGCGGCCCGGCGCCGCCCCCCGGACTGCCCGGTCCGGTGACCCGGACCGCCCGCGTCCCCGGAAACGACCGTGGGCGCGGCGGAGCGCGCCCCGCCACCGACCGCTCCCAGCGGCCCGCCGTTCCCGCGCCACGCCGCCGTACGGAACCAGTCGGCCGCCTCCTGTGCGGTCGGCCGCTCCTCGGGCTTCTTGGCGAGCAGGCTCAGCAGGTACGCGTCGAAGGCCGGCGAGATGTCGACCCCCTGGTCCCGCAGCGGAACCGGAGGCGTGTCGACATGCTGATAAAGCGTGGCGGCGGCGGTGTCCGAACGGAACGGCGGCCGGCCCAGCAGCAGGTGGTAGACGACGCAGCCCAGCGAGTACATGTCGGAGTCGGCGCCCGCCGTCCGGCCGAGCGCCCTCTCCGGCGCCAGGTACAAACTCGTCCCCACGATCTGGCCGGCCGTGGTCAGCGCCGTCGACGGATCGTCGACGAACTGGGCTATCCCGAAGTCGCCGATCTTCACGGAGCCTTCGGCGTCCAGCATGAGGTTGCCCGGCTTGATGTCCCGGTGCACCACGCCCTGCCGGTGGGCGGCGGCGAGCCCGGCCGCCGCGTCGCCCGCGATCCGCGCGACCTGCTCGGGGTGGACGCTCTCCTGCGCCGACAGCAGGTCGCCGAGACTGCGCCCCTCGACCAGCTCCATCACGAGATAGAGGCGGTCCTCCCAGGTGCCGAAGTCGAAGACCGCGACCAGGTGCGGGTGGCTCAGCCGGGCGGCCGTCTGCGCCTCCAGCCGGAAACGTGCGGTGGAAGAGGAGTCGGCCCGGTCCCCCAGCAGCAGCTTGACGGCGACGGCACGGCCGAGGACCTCGTCCGTCGCCCGCCACACCTCGCCCATGCCACCACGCCCGATGGGGGACACCAACCGGTACCGATCAGCTACCAGCACCTGTACACCTATCTCGAATTGTGGCCCGTTGCGTCAGCCGGGGCGACGCACGGGTCGTGCTCACGAGGAGCGGGACGGGGCGGGGCTCGCGGCGATGATCAGGATATCTGTCCGGTGGACACGATGTTACGGCCGGTCAGTTCCGGTACCCCCGCCGGTGCCCGGGCGGGGGCCGGTACAGAGGGAGCGCGGCCATCGGGCGTACGTCCGGCGGTAAGTGCCCGGCGGGTGGCGTACGTTCGGCGGTCGGGTCGCCCGAGGGGCCGCTACGGCCCCGGCGTTCCGGGCCGCGGCCGGTGGGCCACACGCTCAGCCGCGTCCGGTGGCAGTCCGTCCCAACGACTCCACCAGCGGCAGCACCCGGTGCGGCACCCGCTCACGCAGTGCCACCTCGGTACGGGTCCGCACCACGCCGGGCAGCTGGATGAGCCGCTGGATCACGTCTTCCAGATGGCCGTTGTCCCGCGCCACGACCCGGGTCAGCAGATCCCCGCCGCCGGTGGTCGAGAACGCCTCGATGATCTCCGGAACCTCCGCCAGCGCGTCCCCGACCTCGTCCAGATGTCCCTGGGTGACCTCCAGGTGGACGAAGGCGAGCACGGGGTGGCCCAGCGCGGCGGGCGAGAGGACAGGGCCGGTACCGGTGATCACGCCGTCCCGTTCCAGCCGGTCCATCCGGGCCTGGAGCGTGCCCCGGGCCACCCCCAGGATGCGGGCGTGCTCCCGCGCGCTGGTACGCGGCTGCTCGATGAGGAGCCGCAGGATACGGGTGTCGAGAGCGTCCACCGCCATGGTGCGCCTGCCTCTTCTCTCGGATGTCCCGGACGGGCGTATACGGTGCTTCGACCCTATCCCGGGCCCGTCCGCCCCCGTCCCCGACTCCGGCCCGGAGCAACCCGAGCAACCCCGGGACATACCGCTGGGCGCCGTACACGTGGCACGGCGCCCAGCGGTGGACGTTTCCGCGGATCAGCCGAGGGAGGCGGTGTCGATGACGAAGCGGTAGCGGACGTCGGAGGCGAGGACGCGTGCGTAGGCCTCGTTGACCTGGTCGACGGAGATCACTTCGATCTCGCTGCCGATCCCGTGCTCGGCGCAGAAGTCGAGCATCTCCTGGGTCAGCGCGATGCCGCCGATCATGGAGCCCGTGAGGTTGCGACGCGCGCTGCCGAGGAGGAACCCCTGCACGGAGAAGGGGCCGGGGGCCGCGCCGACGTTGGCCAGGGTGCCGTCGAGGGTCAGCAGGCCGAGGTAGGCGTTGATGTCGATGTCGGCGCTGACGGTGTTGACGATGAGGTCGAACCGGCCGGCCAGCACGGAGAAGGTCTCCGGGTCGGAGGTCGCGTAATAGTGGTCCGCTCCCAGCCGCAGCCCGTCCTCCCGCTTCTTCGGCGACTGCGACAGCACCGTGACCTCGGCGCCCAGGGCGTGTGCGATCTTGACCGCCATGTGACCGAGACCGCCGAGACCCACGACGGCAACCTTCTTGCCCGGCCCGGCGCCCCAGCGCCGCAGCGGGGCGTACGTGGTGATGCCCGCGCACAGCAGCGGAGCCGCGGCGGCCGGGTCCAGGCTCTCGGGCACGGAGAGCACGTAGTCGGCGTCCACGACGATGTGGGTGGAGTAGCCGCCCTGGGTCGTGGAGCCGTCGCGGTCGGTTCCCGCGTAGGTGGGGATCATGCCGTCCCGGCAGTACTGCTCGTCGCCGGCCAGGCAGTGGGGGCACTCGCCGCAGGAGCCGACCATGCAGCCGACGCCGACGCGGTCACCGACCCGGTGGCGGGTGACCCCGGCGCCGGCCTCGACGACGGTTCCGACGATCTCGTGACCGGGAACGACGGGGTAGGGCTGGGGGCCCCAGTCGCCGTTGACGGTGTGGATGTCGGAGTGGCAGACCCCGGCGTACCGGATGGCGATGAGTACGTCTCCGGGGCCGACGGCACGCCGCTCGACGGTGGTGGGTACCAGGGGCTCCCCGACGGAGGGGGCGGCGTAGGCGTTGACATGCATGGGGATGTGTTCCTCGTCCTGCGGTGGGGGGCCGGCTCGGGGCGGGTGTCAGCCGGCTGCCGGGGTGGCGGTGTACTCCTCGTCGGTGACGGGAGTCAGCCAGTGCACGACGGCGTGCTCGGCGTCGCCCTCGTTGATGGCCACGTGGACCATCAGACGGTTGGGGGCCGCACCGTGCCAGTGCTCCTCGCCCGCCTCGAACAGTACGCGGTCGCCCGGGCGGATGATCTCGACGGGTCCGCCGCGGCGCTGGCAGAGGCCGACGCCCTCGGTGACGAAGACGGTCTGGCCCAGCGGGTGGGAGTGCCAGTGGGTGCGCGCGCCCGGCATGAAGTGCACCAGGTTCGCGGTGACCCGGGACGGTGCGGGGGCGGCTGCGACGGCGTCGATGTAGACGTCACCGGTGAACCATTCGGCGGGACCCTTGGCGGTGGTGATCGAGCTGCGGGTGATCTGCATGATCGCTCCTTGTGTACGGGGTGGGTGGCGGGTGGTCAGGGCTTGAGGAGTGCCTTGATCGCGCGGCGTTCGTCCATGGCCCGGTAGCCCTCGGCGACCCGGTCGAGGGGGAGGGTGAGGTCGAAGACCTTGCCGGGGTCGATGCGGTCGGTCAGGACCCGGTCGATGAGGTCGGGGAGGTAGCGGCGGACGGGGGCGGGGCCACCGCGCAGGCCGACGTGGGAGAAGAAGAGTTCCTGGCCGTCGACGGCGACCTCGTGCGGGACGCCGACGAAGCCGACATTGCCGCCGGGGCGGGCGGAGTGCAGGGCCTGGCGCATGGCCTGGGCGGTGCCGACGCATTCGAGGACGCTGTCGGCGCCGACGCCTCCGGTGAGGTCCTTGACGCGGGCGATGCCCTCGTCGCCGCGTTCGCTGACGATGTCGGTGGCGCCGAACTCCAGGGCGAGCTTCTGGCGGCTCTCGTGGCGGCTCATGGCGATGATGCGCCCGGCGCCCATCTCCTTGGCGGCGATGACGGCACAGAGGCCGACGGCACCGTCCCCGACGACGACCGCGGTGGAGCCGGGCGTGACCTCGGCGGCCTCGGCGGCCCACCAACCGGTGCCCATGACGTCGGAGACGGCCAGCAGACCGGGCCAGTACTTCTCGTCCGGGATCTCCTCGGTGGCGACCAGGGTGCCCTGGGCGTTGGGGATGCGGACGTAATCAGCCTGGCAGGTGCTCATGAACTCGCGGTGCAGGCAGTTCGACTGGTAGCCGTTGCGGCAGTTCGCACAGGTGTTGTCCGAGGTCGCGAAGGAACCGACGACGAACTGTCCGGGCTTGACCGAGGTGACCGCGCTGCCGACCTCCTCGACGAAACCCATGTACTCGTGTCCCATCGGGTGCGGGTCACCGACCGGCTCCAGACCGCGCCAGGCCCACAGGTCCGAGCCGCACACACAGGTGGCCGCCGTGCGGATGACCGCATCGGTGGGGTGGAGGATCTTCGGGTCGGCCAGGGTCTCGAAGCGGACATCACCGGGGGCGTGAATCACTGCGCCGCGCATGAGGGAATTCCTTACGTAACGTACGGGGGGTACGGGCCTCAGGTGCCCGTACGGAGTGCTGAAAACGCCCCGCGGCACCTTCGGCATCGCCGCGGGCGCCCGTGGGGGCGCAAGGCTCCCGGTCGCCGGGTCCTCGCGCCGCGGCCGGGAAGCGTCACGCCTTCCAGGTAACCCGCTTTCCGCGCGGCGAGCGAGTCACCAGTGAGGGGTGTACCAGCGGTACACCGTTCGCCGGCCGCCATCACCTGCGCATACGTCCAGCAGAGGGCATCGGACCTGCGTCAAAGGCCCGGTCGGCCGTTCAAGCGCTTGCCACCCCGGGCGGCGAAAGGCCCTGCAAGCCCTCAGGTACGCGGGGCTTTCTCACCGTGCACGGCTGTGTATTCGGCGGCGAGCCAGGGGCCGAGGTCGTCGATGAGCATGTTCAGAACCGCCGGGTCGGGTGAGGGCGCGCGGCCCGTGGACGCGGCGACGCGCATCTGCTCGACGCGCTCGGGGTAGTAGCGGCCGAAGAGCTCGGCGGACTGGCCGAGGTCGCTGGTCCAGCCGCCCCATCGGGGCATGACCAGGGTGAATCCCGTGCGGACGACGCGACGGCCGATGCCACGGCTGAGGGCCCGGCGATCGGCGTCCGTGGTCGCCTCGGCTGCCTTGGCGCGCCAGCGTGGGAGCATGCGGGCGAGGTCGCCGTTGGTTTCCCTCGCGAGCAGGGTTGTCGGGCGATAGCGCGGTAGTCGTTCTGCCAGGTCAGGCCCGAGCAACCGGGTGCAGAGGCAGGCGAGGAAGAACCCGCCGTCGTAGCGTTCGACGTCGCTGAGCAGGGCTCGCGTACTGGTCAGCAGGATCCCGACACCGTCGATCTGCGGGAAATCACGGTCGAGTTCGGCCTCGATCGCCGTGGCGTCAGCGCGGTCGGCGTCGGTGGGCTCGTCGTGGAGGGCGAGCTGGAGGTCGAGGTCGGAGACACCGGGGGTGGCGGTGCCACGGGGGATGCTGCCGTAGAGGTAGGCGCTGTGCAGACGCGTTCCGTCGAATGCCTCGGTGATATGAGCACGGGCAGCGTCGACGACGGGGACGAACGCTGCGGGCACTCGGTCCAGCGCGCCTTCGCGTGCGATCGTTCCGTCGCGGTCCAGCCCCCGTTCCCCCATGGGGCCACTGTGCCTTGTCGTGGTGTGTGCTGCCGAGCGGATTTCCGGGGCGGAGTGGCGTTCGCGCATCGCACCGCCCGGGAGCCCGGCGCTCTGGCGTGTGCGGATCGACCCCTCGTCGTGCGGAGCGCGGCTGTCCCGGCACGGTCGTGGGACCGTTGCCGCAACTCGCCCTGGCCGGCGGCTGGGACGACCGTCCACCGGGACGGTGCAGGGCCGTGGGGCGGTAGGGCGGTAGGGATCAGGACCGTCGTACCGAATCGGCGATGGGACGGGCCGGCCGTCTCCCCTCGGGGAAAGGAAGCCGGGTGAACCGGGGCCCGATGTCACCGGCGGATGGGATCATCCGGGGCCATGAGCGGCGAAGAGAAGGACAAGGCGTACGTGCTCGACCTGTGCGACGAGATTCTCGGCGTTGCCGGCCTGCGGGAGCATCGGTTCGACTGGCTGCGGGGAGACCCCGGGGCCACCGGACGGCAGGCGAGGCTGCCGGTCGATTCCTACTGGCCCGGTTGCCGACTGGTGGTCGATTACAGGGGAGTCCAGTACGACCGGCCGGTGCCGATATTCGACAAGCCGGAGACGCTGACCGTCAGCGGCGTGCACCGGGGCGAACAGCGCGCCCTGTACGCCGCCCGTCGGGAGACCGGGATTCCGGCGCACGGACTGCGACTCGTGCTGATCCGTCCGGCCGACCTCGATGCCGACGGCAGCGGCAGGCTGCGGCGCACCCGCGACGCCGATCTGGCGTCGGTGCGGAAACTCCTGGCGCGGACCGGTGACGAGGACCGCGTGACCGATGCCTTCAGACGCTGGCTGATCGCCGAGGGGTGGACCCCGGTCGCCCCCACCGACAAGTGGACCGACGTCGAAGCCGTGCGCGGTGACGAGCGCCTGGTGGGGGAGGCCAAGGGGCGCACCGAGGAGAGGGGGACGGACGCCGACATCGCGTACGGGCAGCTCCTGCGGCGGATGACGGACGAGTCACCGGCCACCCGCTACGCCCTGATCGTGCCGACCTCGTCCGTCAAGGCCGCTGAGCGCGTACCTGCCGAGGTGCGGCGACTGCTCAGGATCGATCTGTTCGAGGTGGGGGACGACGACAGCGTGATCCACCGGGCCTCATGACGTGTGGTCAGCCGGCCGGATTCCCGACCGCCTCCCCGGCACGGTCACGCGGGGGTGCCCGGTTCGTGCGAGGGCTGTAACAGAGCGGGAACCGGGGTACACCGGACGATCGGGCGCCTCCAGAATGGCCGGGCAGGGTGCGGACGGCCGGTCCTGGGGGCCGGTCACGGGGGATGGGGACACAGCATGAACTCGAACACGTTCAGAGCCGGTTCGGTACGTCGGGGCCTGCGCGGGGCCCTCGCGGGAGCGGCAGTGGCCGCGGCCCTGCTGACGGCCACCGCCTGCCATTCGTCCGACGGCGACGACGCGGCCGCCGCTCCCTCGGGCGGGAAGCCGTCCGGGGCGAGCGCGTCGAAGAGCGACGGGCCGTCGGGCGACTCCGGTACGGGAACCAGCGCGACGCCGACCGAGGGCGATGGCGGCGCCACCGCCGAGCCGGCCGGGGACAGCGGTGAGACCGGCGGTGACAACGGCACCTACTACCAGGACTGCAAGGCCGACGGCCTCACCACCGCGGTCGAACTCCAGGACGCTCCCGGGGAGACCCCGCGCCACTTCATGCTGACGGTCACCAACGGCGGCAGGGTGCCGTGTGTCCTCAACGAGGGACCGCTGATCCGGCTCGGTTCCGGTAGCGACGCCCCGACCGTCCAGGGGCTCGTGGAGCCGGACAGCGAACCTCTCGTCGTCGCGGGGGGCGGCAAGGCGTATGCCGGACTGTACGTCTTCGGCAACGACGAGGGCGGCGAGGCGGAGTACGACCAGTCCGACCGGTTCACCGCCACCCTGGTCGCAGGTGAGGGCACCGAGCTCAGTGGCGTTCTCCTCTTCGACCTGCCCGGCGGCCTGCGCTCCGTCTCCTACGACGACGCGGCGCGGGTGAACGGCTGGGCCGGAACCGAGGGCCTGGCGATGCGCGCGATCAACCAGCTCTGACCGCCCCGCGAAGGGTAGGCCTGGCTCCCGGGGGTCGGCGGGCTCCGGCCGGAATCAGCCGAGGGACTCTCCGTGCCGGAGCCCGCGAACCCCCGGCGGAACGAAGCACGCGGTGATGGTCTTCCCCGACGCCTGGGAGTGTGTGGCCCATTCGTCGGCGACGGCGTCGACGATGGCCAGACCTCGCCCACCGGTCGTCGTGAGGGACTCGGGTTGCTTGGCGGGCAGCAGCGGATCGGAGTCGTGGACGCTGACGTGCAGGCAGCGGCTGTCCCACGTGAGGACGAGTTGGGCGTCACTGCGCGCGTGGACGTGCGCGTTGGTGATCAGCTCGGAGACGCAGAGCAGGATCGAGTCCACGGTCTCCGGCGTGTCCCTCGTCCACTCCAACGCGGCCAGGTGCTCACGGGCCCAGTATCGGCCGGCCCGTACCCCTTGCGACACGGGGAACGACTGCGCCCACCCCACCGCACGCAGCGATGTGTCCTTCGTCATCGGCCCCTCCTCGATCGACTCTCCCCCTACGCCTACCCCCAGGTTCACGCTCCACCGTGAAACCCCGCTCGGGCCGCCCGGTGAGGGCTGCCGACCGAGGGCCGGGCCGACCCGCGCGCCCGCGACCTGCGGGTCCGGGGGCTGCCGTTCGGTGAGGTCGGCCCCCGGAGGGGGGTACTGGCCGTACATCCCTTCTCCCCCGCGCGGCCCGTATCGTCGACATGTGGACAACCGTGAAGAGGTCCGCGAGTTCCTGACCTCGCGGCGAGCGAAAATCACTCCGGAGAGGGCGGGGCTGCCCGGCGGGTCCCGGCGGCGGGTGCCGGGGCTGCGCAGGAGCGAGGTGGCCGCCCTGGCCGACATGAGCGTGGAGTACTACGCGAAGATGGAGCGGGGCAGCCTCGCGGGAGTCTCACCGTCCGTGCTGGACTCCGTCGCCCGGGCGCTGCGGCTGGACGACGCCGAGCGCGCCCACCTGCTGCACCTGGCCCAGGCCGCCGACGGATCCGACGTGCTGACGCGGCCCCGGCGGAGGGCCGGCGGCCGACGGTGGAACCCGCATCGGAGCCTGCAGTGGACCCTCGACGCGATCACGGCGGGGCCGGCGGTCGTGAGCAACGGCCGGACGGACATCCTGGCCGCCAATCCGCTCGCCCGTGCCTTCTACGGCGAGCTGCTCGCCAACGCGGAGAATCAGGGAAACCTGGCCCGCTTCAACTTCCTGGACCCGGCGTCCCGCCGTTTCTACCCGGACTGGGAACTCTTCGCCGACATGGCGGTGGCCATCCTGCGCCGGGAGGCCGGCCGCGACCCCCACGACAAGGACCTGCACGACCTCGTCGGCGAGCTGTCCACCCGGAGCAAGGATTTCCGCACCCGCTGGAGCGCCCACGACGTGCGCCGCCACGGGACCGGTACCAAGCGGTTCTGCCACCCGGTGGTCGGCGATCTCACCCTCGCCTACGAGGTGCTGGACCTGGCGGCCGAACCAGGACTCGGCATGACCGTCTACACGGCCGAACCGGGTTCCTCCTCCGAGGAGGGGCTGCGCCTGCTCGCCTCCTGGGCCGCCACCCGGGAAACCGCCGCGTCCTGAACCGCTGAACCGTTGGCTCTGCCCTGGTCCACCCCCACCGCGAAAGATGAGCCATTGGACCACTGATTCCACTGTCGATTGAACCGTCGGTCGAGTGGATGGTGAGATGGGCGCAGCGATGGCGCTGCGGAACTCCGAAAAGGGGGTCCGTGGCGCCTTTCTCATGCGCTCGAACAGGTTCGTACAGAACCGGGCGCACACGGGCAGACGGACAAGACGGAAGGGTGGGGCGACTTGCTGAGGAAGGCGTTCACGGCGCCGGATCCGGGGCGGATGCGGCTGCGGTTCGCGAGCCGGGCCGTGCTCGGTATCGGGCTGGCGGTCGTCCTGTGCGGGGTCACCGGACATTCGCTGGTGGCGACCGTCGCGGGCGGCCTGTCCGCGTTGCTCGCACTGTTCACCGTCGGCGATCCGACCGTGCGCGGGCAGGCCGTGACGACCGCACTGCTGCCCGTCGTCGGGCTTCCGGTGCTGGCGCTCTCCGCCGTCCTGCACGACGTGCCGATCGCCCGGGACCTGGTGTTCATCGCCGCCGTGGGAGGCGGGGTCTACGCGCGGCGGTGGGGGCCGCGCGGCCACTCGCTCGGCGTGTTCGCCTTCATGAGCTGCTTCATGGCGCAGTTCCTCCACGCCGTGCCGAGCCGGATTCCGGAACTGTACGGAGCCGTACTGCTCTCGCTGGCCGCCTCGTCGGCCGTCCGGTTCGGGGTGTGGTGCTACGAACGCCGGCTGCCGGCTCCCGCACCGGTGTCCGCGCCGACCGGAGGGACGGGACTCACGCGGATCACCACACGGCAGGCCGTGCAGGCGGCCGTCGGCGCCGGGTTCGCGCTCGCCGCCGGACAGGTGCTGTCGGACCAGCGGTGGTACTGGGCCGTGGGCGCCACCTGGTGGGTGTTCGTCGCCACCACCTCGCGCGGCGAGACGGTGGTACGGAGCTTCCGGCGCGTCCTGGGGACCGTGATCGGCATCGGGATCGGCTTCGCCGTCGCCGTACCGCTGCACGACCGGCCCGTCGTGGCGGCGGTGGTCGTCGCGCTGAGCGTCTTCGGCGTCTTCTACACCGCGGCCGTCTCCTACACCTGGATGATGCTCGCGGTGACGGCCATGGCGAGCATGCTGTACGGGCTGCTCGGCGTGCTCGACCCGGCGCTCCTCGTCCTGCGGGTGAGCGAGACGGCGGTCGGCTCGCTGGGCGCCACGCTGGCGGTCCTCCTGGTCCTGCCGGTGACCACGCACTCCGTGACCGAGGCATGGGTGGCCCGGGCGCTGCGCTGCGTGCACGCCTGCACCGCCGAGGCCGCCGCGCGGCTCGCCGGCGACGCCGACGCCGACCCGGCACACCTGGTGGCCGAACTGGAGGCCATCCTCGGCCGGGTTCGGCTCTCGCTGGCCCCGCTCGTCCACCCGCTGAGCCCGATGGCGGCACGCAAGAGGCGGGCGCGCCAGGTACTCGCCCTGCTCGACGGCTGCGCCCGCGAGGTACGCGGACTCGCCTCCGTCGCCGCCGACCCCGAGGCATCCCACGACGCACGGCTCGCCGCCGCCTGCTGGCGCGTGGAAGCCGCGGTCGAAGCGCTCACCGATCCACCGGCCCTGGTCCGTCGCCACCGGCACGCCGCCCCGGTCGCGTCGGCGGCGACCCACCCGGAACCGGTGTTCGCCCACCTCCACGCGCTGGAGCAGGCACTTCTCGACCTGGCCGTGCCGCTGCGGCGGGCCGAGCCGGTGCCGGCGAGCGCCTGAGAGGTACGCGTACGGATCGCGGGCCGGGCCTGGCGGGAAGCGGGGGAGCGGCCGGCCCGGCCCTGCGGCCCCGGACAGTGCCGCGAGCGCGGTGGCGCGATCGCCCGGCCCGCCCTCCCCGGTCACGGTCCCGGCGCCCCGTGCCCGGCCCCGCCGGGCGGTGGGCGCCTGCTACCGTCGGCCGGGCGGACCGCACGGCCCGCACGCAAAACACCAGGTACGGGCACAAAGGGGTAGCGCGATGAGCGGCAACAGCGCCGGGCGGGCGTTCATAGGGTCTTTCACCACCAACGGCGGGCAGGGCATCACCGTCGCGGAAGTGGACAGGGAGACCGGCGCGCTCACGGTGGTCGGCTCGACGGACACCGTCCCTGACCCGTCGTTCCTCGTGGCGTCCGCCGACGGCACGATCCTTTACGCCGTCAGCGAGGCATCCGAGGGCGCGGCCGCCGCACTCGACATCGAGGGCGACGTACCCCGGCTCGTCGGCGGCTGCATGCGCTCGGTGAACGGCGACGGACCCACCCACCTCACCGTCGCGGCGAACCACCTGGTCACCGCGAACTACGGCTCCGGCAGCGTCACCGTGCTGCCGCTCCGGGAGGACGGGTCACTGCGCGCCGCCGTCTTCGTCGAACAGCACGAGGGCAGCGGCCCCGACACCGAACGGCAGACGGAGCCGCACGCCCACCAGGTGCTGCCCGATCCGTCGGGCGCCTGGCTGCTCAGCGTGGACCTCGGCACCGACTCGGTGTACGTCGGCGCGGTCGACCCGCTCACCGGCGAACTGCGCCCGCACGGGGAGACCGCGCTGCGCCCCGGTACCGGCCCCCGCCACCTGGCCTTCCACCCGGCGGGCGGTCACGCGTACGTACTGAACGAGCTGGAGCCGACCCTCACCGTCTGCCGCTGGGACGCCGCCGCCGGTGTGCTGGAGCCGCTCCACGAGGTTCCGGTGCTGCCCGAGGAGGCGGCCGGTGACCCGGACCGCTCGTACCCGTCCGAGGTCGTCGTCTCCCTCGACGGCAGGTTCGTATGGACCGCCGTCCGGGGGCACGACAGCATCTCCGTGCTCACCCTGGACGAGACGGGCGAGAAGGCGCAGCTGGTCGCGTCCGTCCCCTGCGGCGGCAACTGGCCGCGCGATCTGACGCTCGACCCCACCGGTCAGTGGCTGTACGCGGCCAATGAGCGCTCCGGAGACGTCAGCTGGTTCGCCGTCGACCAGGAGACCGGTGTACCGCGCCACGCGGGCTCGATCGACGCGCCGGCCGCCTCCTGCGTCCTGCTGGTCTGACGGACGACTGTGCGGTGCGTACCCGCCCGGGAGCGGGTACGCACCGCACCGTGCTGTCGGTGGCGTGCTGCTGCCGGCGGCGCGTGATCAGTGCGCCGGGACGCCCTGGGGCGCCGCGGGCGAGATGCCCAGCGCCGACGCGTACAGGGACAGGACGAGCTTGCCGATCGCCGGGTAGGCGCCGAGCGGCTCCGCCGTCGCGCAGCCCGCCTCCTTCGCCGCCGCGTCCAGCAGGCCCGCGTCGACCTCCGGGCCCACCAGGTAGGGCGCCAGCGCGAGCTGGACGGAACCCGCGTTCTTCAGCTGGTCCGCGATCGAGGAGACCGAGCCCTCCACGTCCAGCGCCGCCGCCATCACGGGCACGGCCAGCCGGGCGGCGAGCAGCATGCCGGTGATCCCGGCGGCCTTCACGGCCTCGTCGCCGCCCACCGTGGCCAGCACGATGCCGTCGGCGGCGGTGGCGACCGTGAACAGCCGGGCCCGGTCGGCACGCGCCAGACCGGCTTCCGAGAGACGCACGTGCAGCGCCTCGGCCAGCAGCGGGTGCGGGCCCAGCACCTCGGTCAGCTCGACCTGCGTGCCGCTCTCCATGACCGCCTGCCGTATCCGGCGGATCAGGGCGCTGTCGGGCCCCGCGAGCAGCGGGACGACCACGGCGGACGGGCCCTCGGGCGCCGGAACCTCACGTCCGGCGGCGGTGGCCTGCTCGTACGCCGCGACACGCTCGGCGGCGCACTGGGCGAGCACGGAGGCGAGCGCCGGGAATTCGTCGTCGCCTTCGAGGTAGCCGATGACCGCGTTGAGGCCGGGCAGCTCGGAACGGGCGATGCTGATGACTTCCTCGGCCACGCTGCGGGCGGCCGGGGAGGGGGTACCGGGAACGGCGAGGACGAGCGCGGCAGCGCCCTCGGGTGCGACCACGGGCTCCGGGCGGCGGTGCCGTCCGGACTGGCGAGGTCGCGGCATTCGTACAGGCAGGCCGGAAGCGGGCCCAGTGGGGGTGCTCATGGCGCCGCATGCTACTGGTTTTGGTTGCCCCCTCGTTCAGGGAGGGTACGGCTGGGCGTTATCTGTCCGTTTATGTCCGATGAGTGATGTACCGGTCAACTGCCCCGCTCTGTCTGGCCTCCACGCCTGCCCTTCAGTGGTCACCGGAGCCGTCGTCGACGACGTGCAGCAGTGTCGGATGGGCGGGCAGTCGGAGGTCCGACCTGGCCAGTGCCCGTGCGAGCAGCAGCGAACCGGCGAGCGGGTCTCCCGAGGCGGGCACCAGCGCGGCGTGCGGGAGCTGCCGTGCCAACTCCTCGCGCAGCGGCCCGAGGAGCGGGTCACCCATACGGAACAGGCCACCCGTAAGAGCTACTTCGACTGGCTCTCCACCGGAGCCGACGGCGCGTTCCCCGGCCTGGGGAATCCCGGCTTCCGGGCACACCGCCGCGGCCGCCTCGGCGATGTGGGCGGCCGCGCGGCGAAGGACCGACCGGGCGACGGCGTCCCCGTCCGCCGCGCACGCGGCGACCTCGGGCGCGAACGACGCGAGCAGTGCGGGCCGGTCGGTGCGGGGGTAGAGCAGGCCCGGGAGTTCCGGCGCCGGACCGAACACGGCCCGGAGTCGCGCCAGCAGCGCGGGAGAGCCACCGCGCCGGCCGTCGTGGGCGCGCAGCGCGGCGTCCAGGCCTTCCCGGCCGATCCACGCACCGCCCCCGCTGTCGCCCAGCAGATGACCCCAGCCGTCCGCGCGGTGCCACTCGCGGAGGTCGGTACCGAGCGCGATCATGCCGGTGCCGCCCGCGACGACGGCGCCCGGGCGCTGCCCGAGCGCGCCCGCGTACGCGGTCACCCCGTCCGCCGCGAGGGCCAGCCGGCGGACACCGAGCGACGCCGCGAGCGCCTGCGGCAGCCGGGCGCGCAGATGGCCGCCCAGCGTCGCCATGCCCGCGGCGCCCACCGCGAGCGCCGCGACGCACACGTTGCCGTCGGGTGCGAGTGCGCCGGCGTCACGCGTCAACCGGTCGACCGCCGGGAGGAGCTGGCCCAGCAGATGGTCGGCGTCGATGCCGTCGGGGCCGGTACGCACCGGCTCCGGGCACTCCGTCGTGGCGACGGGCGCGGGCCCGCCGGCCGAGGCGGTGCCGAGCGCGACGCGCAGCCCCGACCCACCGGAGTCCACCCCGATCACGTACGCGCCGGCGCCGGGCGTCACGGCAGCTGCCAGTCCACCGGCTGCGCCCCCTGGCGCTCCAGGAACTCGTTGACCCGGCTGAAGGGGCGCGAGCCGAAGAAGCCGCGGTCCGCCGACATCGGGGAGGGGTGCGCGGACTCGATGGCAGGGTAGTCGCCCAGCTGCGGACGCAGCCTGCGGGCGTCGGCGCCCCAGAGCACCGAGACCAGCGGGGTACCGCGCGCCACGAGCGCCCGGATCGCCTGCTCGGTGACCTCCTCCCAGCCCTTGCCGCGGTGCGCGGCCGGACGGCGCGGAGCCGTGGTCAGGGCCCTGTTGAGGAGAAGAACCCCCTGGCGGGTCCAGGGCGTCAGATCACCGTTGGAGGGCCGGGGCGTTCCGAGGTCGCTGTGCATCTCGCGGAAGATGTTGTCGAGGCTCGCCGGCACCGGACGCACGTCGGGTGCCACCGCGAAACTCAGCCCGATCGCATGACCCGGTGTCGGATAGGGGTCCTGACCGACGATCAGGACCCGTACGTCCGCGAAGGGTTGCTGGAACGCCCGCAGGACGTTCGCGCCGGAGGGCACGTAGGTGCGGCCCGCGGCTATCTCCGTACGGAGGAAGTCGCCCATGGCCGCGATGCGTCCGGCCACCGGTTCGAGGGCCTCGGCCCAGCCGGGCTCGATGATTTCTTTCAACGGTCGTGCTGCCACGGGCGCACTCTACTGGGCGTACGACCGGAACGATCAACTGCCCGGTCGGTACGCCTCCGCCCGGCGGCGAGCCGGTACCCTGCGCACGGCGCACGCCGGACGGTCACGGAGCCAGCGTCGCGGCCCTGACGCAGAGCACGTCCGGCAGATGCGCGGCGAGTTGAGTCCAGGTGTCTCCGTCGTCGGCACTGGCGAACACCTCGCCGTTGCGGTTGCCGAAGTAGATCCCCGCCGGGTCGGCCCCGTCCGTGCAGAGTGCGTCGCGCAGCACCGTGCCGTAGTGGTCGCCCTCCGGCAGTCCCCGGGACAGCGGCTCCCAGCTCGAACCGGCGTCCGTGGTGCGGAAGACCCGGCAGCGGTGCTGTGCCGGGACCCGGTCGATGTCGGCGTTGATCGGGAAGATGTAGGCGGTACCGCCCCGGCGGGGATGCGCCACCGCCGCGAACCCGAAGTCGGAGGGCAGGTCCGCCCCGATGTCCGTCCACCGGTCGCCTCCGTCGTCGCTGCGGAACACGCCCCAGTGGTTCTGCAGATAGAGGCGGTCGGGATCGGCCGCGTCGCGGGTGACCTTGTGCACGCACTGGCCGAACTCCGGTTCGGGGTCGGGCAGATGGGTAGCGGACACCCCCTTGTTCGCCGACTCCCAGCTCTCGCCGCCGTCGCTGGTCCGGAAGACCCCCGCCGTCGAGACGGCGACGGTGACGGCCCGCTCGTCACGCCGGTCCGTGAGGATGGTGTGCAGCCCCTCGCCCCCGCCGCCCGGTACCCAGCGCGAACGCGTCGGATGCTCCCAGAGCGCCCGGACCAGTTCGAAGGACTCGCCCCGGTCCTCCGAGCGGAACAGTGCGGCGGGTTCGGTGCCCGCGTAGACGACGTCGGGCGCCTCGGGGCCGGCCGGCTGCAACTGCCAGACGCGCTCCAGGGAGGCGCCGGTGAACTCCGGGAACTTCACCGCGGGCCGGGTCGGCTCCACCCAGGTCTCGCCGAGGTCGTCCGAGTGGAAGACGGACGGCCCCCAGTGCGAGCTGTCCCCGCCCACCAGCAGCCGCGGTGCCGGGCCCCGGGTGTCGATGGCGATCGAATAGATGGCCTGCGCGTGGAAGCGAGGGGTGTCGAACTCCCAGGTCCCACCGCGCCTGCGCCCGATGAAAAGCCCTTTGCGCGTGCCCACCGTGAGCAGAACGTCAGTCATGGTCAGACCTCCCGAGACGCCGTGGTGACGGATATGCGTCAGTCTGCACCTGTACGCCGGACGTGTCCCGCAGCGCAGGGGCATGCGATCGGAGCGTGTCCCCGGGGCGGGCGGCGTCCTGGGCGGTGGGCGGGGGCGACGGTGACCTCCGTGCCGGATCGGCGGCCCGGATGTGCTGGAATGCCGGGAACGGGCCCGGTACGCGGATCACGAGCCCCGGAACGGGAGCGGGGCGCGAGGATGGGCAGCGGCTTCGAGGACGCCGACGGGCGTACGGCGGCCTGGGAGGTGGAGCCCGGCACTCCGGGAGATCCGCTCCGGGTCGGGCTGAGGATCGTGACCCCCGGCGGACGCCTGGACCTCGGGGGCGCGCCGGTGGCGGCCCGGGAACTGGCGGCGGCGCTCCTCGCCGCGGCCGACCTCGCGGAGCGGGCCAGTCCGGCCGGCCCCGTCACCGTACGGGCCGACGAGCTGGTGCGGGGCGATGTGCGGGACGGTCCTCGGGTGATGACCGTGGAGAGCGCCAGGGCCGAGGGGGCGACCGTCCAGGTCTCCTGGACGTCCGGGGCCGGACGCAGCTGGACCCAGGTCTACGACGCCGCGACGCCCATCACCCTGCGCCGGCGGCTGCGGACGGACGAGTGAGGCGGGGGCGACGCGGCTTCTCCTGCCGTGCTGCTCGTGGTGAGCGCGGGGGCGCGGTAAGGCCCGATCCTTAGTTCGTCGATCGTCGTAGTACGGTGGTTCTCGTACTAGCGTCGCCGGTGCCTCCGCCCGGCGGCGCGGCCGTCCCTCGCGAAACGGAGTCCGGCGTGAGCGCCCTTTTCGAGCCCTACGTCCTGCGGTCGGTGACCGTGCCCAACCGTGTCTGGATGCCGCCGATGTGTCAGTACAGCGCGGCGCCGACCGGCCCGGACGCCGGTGTCCCCAACGACTGGCACTTCGCGCACTACGCCTCCCGGGCTGTCGGCGGCACCGGCCTCATCCTGGTGGAGGCGACCGGGATCAGCCCCGAGGGCCGCATCAGCGACGCCGACCTCGGCATCTGGAACGACCGCCAGGTCGAGGCGTTCCGCAAGATCACCTCCTTCCTGGACGGGCAGGGGACGGTGCCGGGGATCCAGCTCGGACACGCCGGTCGCAAGGCCTCGACCACGGCGCCCTGGCTCGGTGGCGGCGCGCTCGTCGAGGCGGACGGCGGCTGGCGGCCGCTCGGACCCAGCCCGCTGGCGTTCGACGAGGGCAGCCTGGTTCCGGCCGAATTGACGACCGATCAAATCCAGCAGGTGGTACGGCAGTTCGCCGACGCCACCCGGCGTGCGCTCGATGCGGGCTTCAAGGTCGTCGAGATTCACGGCGCCCACGGTTACCTGATCGGCGAGTTCCTCTCCCCGGACAGCAACCACCGCACCGACGCGTACGGCGGCTCCTTCGAGAACCGCACCCGCTTCGCGCTCGAAGTCGTGGACGCCGTACGGGAGGTGTGGCCCGAGGAACTGCCGCTCTTCTTCCGCATCTCCGCCACGGACTGGCTCACCGAGAACGCCGACGATCCCCGTGAGGGCTGGACCGGCGACGACACCGTCCGCTTCGCCCGCGACCTCAAGGCGCACGGCGTCGACCTGCTCGACGTCTCCACCGGCGGTAACGCGCCCCGCGCGCAGATCCCCGTGGGCCCCAACTACCAGGTGCCCTTCGCCGAACGCGTACGGACCGAGACCGGGCTGCCGGTCGCCGCCGTCGGACTCATCACCGACCCGGTACAGGCCGAGAAGATCGTCGTCGACGGACAGGCCGACGCCGTCCTCATCGGCCGTGAACTGCTGCGCGACCCCTACTTCGCCCGCAGCGCCGCGCGGGAACTCGGCGGCGAGGTGCACGTCCCGTCCCAGTACGGCCGCTCGGCCTGACCCGTACGCGGCTTCCCCGGTCCCGCCCCTACCGCGGGACCGGGGAAGCCGACGGCTCCCGTCGGCGGGGCGGAGGCCGGGGGAGCGGCGGACGCCTCGGTAGGGTGGCCGTGATGCCTACCACACAAGGCCCCACCTTCCGTGAACTCGCCGTGCAGGCGCTCTCTTCGACCGAGCGCGGCTACGACCTGCTCGCCCCGAAGTTCGACCACACGCCCTACCGCACCCCCGACCGCGTCCTCGACGCCGTGACCGGGGCGCTCCGGCCGCTCGGACCGTTCGCCCGCGGACTGGACGTCTGCTGCGGTACCGGCGCCGGCCTCGGTGTGCTGCGCCAGGTCTGCCACGAACGGGTCACCGGCGTCGACTTCAGCGCGGGCATGCTCACCGTCGGCAGGGCCTCGCTGCCGGACGCTGGGACGGCACGGGCGGGAGCGATGGGCCGGGCGGCACGGGCCGGCGAGAGGGGGCGGGCGGGACGCGCAGGGCAGCCGGGACCGGTGGTCGACTGGGTTCGGGCCGACGCCCGGGCCCTGCCCTTCGCGCCGGCCTTCGATCTCGCCCTGAGCCTCGGGGCGTTCGGCCACTTCCTGCCCAGGGAGCGCCCCGGTCTCTTCGCCCAGGTGCACGCCTCTCTCCGGCCCGGGGGACGGTTCGTCTTCCCGGTGGGGGCCCCGCCCGCCCTCGGCTCGCGCGCCTACTGGACGCTCCTCGGGTTCGACGCGGCGATGCGCGTGCGCAACGCCCTGTGGCGCCCGCGGTTCGTCATGTACTACCGCACGTTCCGGCTGCCCGACGTGCTCGCCGACCTCGCGGACACCGGCTTCTCGGTGCGCCTGATCCCTCTCGCGGACCTGGGCACCCGAGCGGACGGCAGCCCGCGGGCCAGGCTCGTGGTGGCCACCGCACGATGACCCGCACCCGGCATCGCCCTCCGCGAGTTCCGTACCATGGAGGCCCTCGGACGAAGTGGAGCCCACAGTGACCCCCGCCAGCGACACCGTCGTTCCGGCCGCGTCCCCCACCCGGGAGCGCCTCACGACGGCGGGCGGGCGTGTGCTCGCACACCCCTCCCTCGCGGAGATCAGGGTGGAGCACGTGCTCCACGCCCTGGCCGATCCCATCCGGCTGCGGATCGTCCGGCAGATGGCCGTCGCCAGGACCGGGCTGGCCTGCTCGTACTTCGAGCTTCCGGTTGCCAAGTCCACGCTGACGCACCACTTCCGTGTGCTGCGGGAGAGCGGCGTCATCCACCAGATCTACCGGGGCACCGCGAAACTGAACGAACTGCGCGGAGAGGACCTGGAGAAACTCTTCCCCGGGCTGCTCGACAGCGTCCTGCGGGCCGCCGACCAGGAGGCGGAGCGGCTCACCGGAGTCTGAGCCGCCCGGCCCTCCGTACCGCCCCCGGGGTGCTTCGCGTCAGACCTGCAGCGCGCGCATCCGGTCGATCTCGGCGGCCTGCTGGGCGGCGACGTCGGTGGCCATCTCCTCCACCCGGACGTTGTTGCCGTCGGTGAGCGCCTCCGTCGCCATCGTGATGGCCCCTTGGTGATGGGCGATCATCAGGGTGAGGAAGAGCCGATCGAACGCCTTGCCCCGCGCGGCCTTCAGCTGTGCCAGCTGCGCCTCGGTGGCCATGCCGGGCATCGCGGTGTGATCGTGTGCCGCGCGCTGTTCGCCGTCGTTGTCTTTCAGCCAACCTTGCATGGCCGCGATCTCGGGCTTCTGCCCAGCCGAGATGCGCTCCGCGAGCCGTCGCACCGAGGGTGAGGCGGCGTGCCGCTCGGCCAGTCCGGTCATCACGAGAGCTTGTTCGTGATGGTGGATCATGCGCTGGACGTACTGGTAGTCGGCCGAGTTCGGGGTGTCGGTGACCGTCTCCTTCCGCGCCTCCTCGGCGGTGAGGGTTCTGGCCTCCTCGCCCGGTTTTCCGGGGGCGACGACACTCTGGCCGGTGGTCTTCCGGGGCGACGCGTCGTCGTCCGCGTCGCAGGAGGACAGGGCGAGCACGGCTACGACGGCGGCCACGGCAATGGCTGCCGCCTTCGGGTGGATCGTCTGTCGGTCGAACAACACGGCGGCCTCCGTTGCCGAAGCGGGTGTGGTGACCAACAACTAGCATGCCTCCACGCCACGTTGATCAAAAACTTTCATTACGTCTCTGTTGCCGTCTGTTGATGTGTACATGGAAGAGTCCATACTTTCACCGACCGAGAACCGTTCGATCCCGAACGGAATCAAGGGAGGATGCAGTGACCTTGTTGCACACCACAAGCGTGCGACGGAGACGACTGGGCGCGGCAGCGGCCGCGGCCGGTCTCCTCGCCACGCTGCTGACAGCGACCAACGCCGTGGCGTCACCCGAACCCGGTGACCGGGCCACCACCAGCACCGCGGTGTCGGCGGACACCCGGGCCGAGGCGGAGGCGGCCATCGCCGACGGCGGCATCCCCGGCGTCGACGAGATCGTCCACAGCGACAACATCGAGCACCTCGCCAACGTGCCGAAGGACGCGCTGCTCGGCCTCAACACGGACCTGGCCTTCCAGGGCAAGTACGCCTTCGCCGGCAACTTCGACGGCTTCCGCATCTTCGACGTCAGCAACCCGAAGAAGCCGAAGACCGTCGCCCAGGTGCTCTGCCCCGGATCGCAGAACGACATCTCGGTCTCGGGGAACCTGCTCTTCCTCTCCACCGACTCCTCGCGCAGCGACAACTCCTGTGCCAGCACCACCCAGCCCGCCACCGAGAAGTCCTCCTGGGAGGGCATCAAGGTCTTCGACATCAGCGACAAGCGCCACCCCGAGTACGTCGCCTCCGTCGAGACCGCCTGCGGTTCGCACACCCACACCATCGTGCCGAAGCGCAACGAGGTGTACGTGTACGTGTCCTCGTACTCGCCCAACGCCACGTTCCCCGACTGCCAGCCGCCGCACGACGGAATCTCCGTCATCAAGGTGCCCCGCAAGGCGCCCGAGCAGGCCCGGATCGTGAACTTCCCGGTGCTCTTCCCGGACGGCGGCAACCCGGGAGCACCGGACAACCCCGGTGTCTCCAAGACCACCGGCTGCCACGACATCACCGTGCTGCCCTCCGAAGACCTCGCGGCGGGCGCCTGCATGGGTGACGGCCTGCTGTTCTCCATCAAGGACCCGGCCAACCCGAAGATCATCGACCGGGTGCAGGACAACGTGAACTTCGCGTTCTGGCACTCGGCCACCTTCAACCAGGACGCCGACAAGGTCGTCTTCACCGACGAGCTCGGCGGCGGCGGCGCGGCCACCTGCAACGCGGAGATCGGACCGAACCGCGGCGCCGACGGCATCTACGACATCGTCGGCAAGGGCGACCACCGCAAGCTGGTCTTCCGCAGCTACTACAAGATCGACCGCTACCAGGCCGACGTCGAGGTCTGCGTCGCCCACAACGGCTCGATCATCCCGGTCAAGGGCCGGGACCTGATGGTCCAGGCGTGGTACCAGGGCGGTATCTCCGTCTGGGACTTCACCGACTCCAGCAAGCCCGAGGAGATCGCCTACTTCGAGCGCGGACCCGTCACCCTCGACGCCGTCACCACGGCCGGTTCCTGGTCGGCGTACTACTACAACGGCTACATCTACTCCAACGACATAGCGAAGGGTCTGGACGTCCTCGCCCTGCACGACCGGCGGACCGACCCGGCGAAGCGGGTCCGGCTCGACGAGCTGAACGTCCAGACGCAGCCGGACTACTTCGACCGCTGACCCGCGGCAGAGGAAACCCGCGGCAGAGGAAACGCGGCGTCCGCCACGCGGTCCGCCGGGCTCCGGCCCGGCGGACCGCAGCGCGTCGCCGGGCCCGCGACGGACGGCCGGGTATTCCGTTGACCGGCGCCGGACGCGGGGAGATGCTGGAGTCGCCGATTCCGGCGGCGCAGGGGATCGCCGGAATCGGATCAGCTTCAGAGGCCGATGCGGCGCTCCATGCAGACGAGATCCTGCCGGTCCTCCCAGGACTCGACGGCGGTGAAGCCGTGGCGGACGTACAGCGCGATCGCGCCGGCCCGCCAGTGCCAGACGGAGAGACGCACCGCGCGGACGCCGGTCTCCTCGGCCGCCGAGAGTGCCTCCCGGATCAGACCGGACGCCACACCGCCGCCGCGGTAGGCCGGTTCGACCCACAGCCGCTTGATCTCCGAGCGTCCGTCCCCGCCGGCAGCGGTCAGGACGGCGCACCCCACGGCGGTGTCGTCATGGAGGGCCGACAGGACGAGGGAGCCGGCGAACGCGGAGGCCGGGTCCCGGATCTCGGACAGATACCGCTCGGGAAGGTCCTCCGGGCGCGCGACGGCCAGGCCCTTCTCCTCCTCCGTACGCAGGTGGTACGCGGTGAGGAGGCCGGTGAGGCCCTGTGTGGGGGAGACCTGGGCGCCCGGAAGGCGCACCGTACGGAAGGCCGGGCGATCGTTCATTCCGCAAGGCTCGCACGGGTTTCCGCGGCGGCGTGCCCCGGGTTCGGCCGGAGGCTCAGGCCGCGGTCCGGCGGGTGCTCGTCCCCGTGGCGGCGGCCCATTCGACCAGCAGCCCCTGGTACGTCGCCTCGTCCGCGGCGGACAGCACGAGACCGTCCGAGCGCTGCAGCAGATCGCGGATCTCCTGGTTGATCACCGCTGCGGGACGGACGGAACGTGACGGGGTCGGAAGACAGGACATGCCCACCAGGCTACGGGGCCGGATCGGGCGATCCGGCCGCCCGGCGGGCGGGACATCTCACACCCCTCGTACCTCACACGAGGCAACCCTCATGCCCGCGCATCGGTCACCAGCCCCAGGCGCCGCAGCCCGTCCGGCCGCTCGGTCACCGGCAGGTGGTCCACGAAGCGCACCCCGCACCCCAGCGCGGCGGCGCCGCCGTCCGCGTGACGGTCGTCACCGACCATCACCACGTCCTCGGGGCGCAGGGAGAGCCGCTCGCAGGCTGTACGGAAGAGCCGTGCGTCCGGCTTCTGGACGCCGTGCTCGTAGGAGAGGACGTACGCGTCCACGAACTCGTCCAGCCCGTGCGCCCGGAAGACGGGGCGCAGGTCCCAGCCGATGTTGCTGACCACCCCGACGGCCGTGCCGTTCGCCCGCAGGCCGCCCAGTACCTCCGCGGCGTCCGGGTAGGGGAGCCAGGCGTCCGGCGACATGTGGCGTGCGTAGAGCGCGTCGTACGTACCCTCGCCGGGCAACCCGACCTCGCGCGCGAGACCGGTGTACGCGGCACGGTGCAGCTCCGCCGTCTCGTCGCGCGCCGCGTACGCCCGGGCCAGGGCCGCCGGTACACGTAGCGGGCTCGGCCCGCCCGGCAGCGCTCCGGCGTCCGTCAGTTCGCGTACGTACCGGTCGAAGCTCTCCTCGTCGGTCACCGTGCCCTGCTCGTCGAAGACCGCGCGGAGCCAGGAGTCGACCGGCTCGATGCGGAAGAGGGTCCCGGAGAAGTCGAAGAGCACGCCCTTGATCGTCATGGGGCCGATCCTGCCGCGCTCAGGATCGGTGTGACAAATTCCCCGCGGCCCTCCCGCCCCGGCCCGCCCGCGAGCAGTACGCCGTATGACCCGCGACCGAGAACGCCACCACGCTCGTGCCGAACAGCACCCCGGCCACCACGTCCGAGAGCCAGTGCACCCCCAGGTAGACCCGGGTGAAGCAGACGCCTGCCACCGACACGCAGGCCACCACGACCGCCGCGCTCCGGAGCGCCGTTCCCGTGCGCGCCCGCCACAGCAGCCACAGCAGCAGGCCGCACCCCACCGTCGCCGACATCGCGTGACCCGAGGGGAAGGCCGCGTACTGCGCGGAGTCCACCGGATCCTGCCACCGTGGGCGGTCCCGGCCCACGGCCGCCTTGATCCCCTGCTGGAGGAGCGTGGAGAAGAGCATGGTCGCCGCGATCCAGCCGGCGAGCAGCCGCGCCCCGCGCCACCACAGGGCCACGACGGCGACCGTGATCAGGGCGCGTGCGGTCCAGGGGTCCCACACCCAGTCCGTCAGCACCCGCGCGACCCGGACCTCTCCGGGCCGGACGACGGCCCGGCGGTGCAGACCTTCGGCGACGGCACGGTCCAGATCCGTCAGCGGGGCCCAGCCCGTGGCCACCATCACCAGCAGGGCGAGAGCGAGCGCACCGCAGACCGACCCGGTCCGCACCGCACACGCGATCGTCGCCGACCCGGGACGTTGTGCGGGGGTGCGGGCGGGAGAGGACATACGGCGATCTTCGCCGACACCGCCCGCTCCGCGGCGGACGCCGCCCCGTGCGGAACGGAGGTTCGGTGCGGGGCGTGCGCCGCTGCCTACTGGGCGGACCCCCGCACCGGGGTGCCTCGCGGGGCCTGCGCGTCCGCCGCCCGCGCGGTGCGGTCAATCGTCAGATAGAGGGTGTCCACCCCGGCGGCACGGTCGTCCGCGATGCGGAGAACGGTGGCGAATCCAAGGCTGTCGAGGAGACCGAGATGGCCCGTGTTGGTGGACCAGGTCCGCAGCACGATCCACGGGGGCAGGGACTCCGGGAGGGCGAAGAGCTCCTGGTAGAGGACGCGTGCGATGCCGTGCCGCCGGTAGCGGTCGCGTACCGCGATGGTGCTCACGTACAGGCAGGGACACAGGTCGGCGAAGCGCGGATCCTGGTGGTTGCTCCGGAAGGACACGAAACCGGCGGCCCGGCCTTCGTGCCGAGCCATGACCAGGTCCTGGCGGAGCATCTCCTCGAGGTAGTCGTTGCCGGGGTCGGGAGCATCCGGGGCGTCGGGGGCGCGCTCACGCAGATCGGTCACGGCAGTCCCCCCGCGAAGGGTCAGCGGGGGGACGAACTCGTCGGCGACCTCCGTGAACATCTCCGTCAACTCGTGCACTTCCGCCCGGGGAATTGCCCCGGGGCGGTACCACCGTGTGCTGATGTCGCTCACACCACTCCTTCGTCGAGCCGACGGTGCCGGCCCGGCAGGCCGCTCAGGGCCGTCGGCGTCGCGTCCTCGGCCGTCGGCGCACGCGCGTGAAATCTACTGCGAACAGAGCCCAGAAACCAAGGAGGGGGATGATGGTGGCGACCACATGGAGCAGGGTGAATCCGACGTCGGTGAGGGACGGGACCAGGCTGGCTATTCCGGCGGCCGCCGAGATCGCGAACAGTACCTGGACGCGGCGGAGTTCGGTCTCGTTGTTGTAGTCGGCCAGCTGGCGGGAGTGGTTTTCGAGCGCGTGCAGGCGTGACATGGCTGTCTCCTTGTGCCTGCGGACCTTCAGGTTCGTCTCGAGGTACTCCGCGACCCGCAATAGAACCGGGTCCTTGAGCATGACGTCGAGATTGTCGATCTCCGACAGGTCTTGCACGAGAGCGGTCTGGTTCTCGGACAGGACGTGGGCGCCCGCGAGCCCCCTGCTCGCGCCTGCCGGCCGTCCACGCAGGTCGTGGGCGTTGATCCACAACTGGCAGACGTACCACTGGGCGTGGACCAGGTTCAGCAGCGAGACGACCGTCTCGGCCTCGGCCGCCACCGCTCCGGCCTCCCCCCGGATCACGGTCGACCAACCGGAACTCGTGATTTCCAGGCCCCTGAATCCGAGCGAGTCGGCTATTCCGTCTTCGGGGAGAGCGGCAGTGTCGTCGGAGAGCCAGAGCAACTGCCGCACCCGTTCGCCGGGAAGATCACCCAGGTCGCCGACGAAGCACAGGCGGAAGTCGTGGAACGCGTAGCAGAACGGCCGGGGCTCGATGATGTCGGCCGCCGCGACCCGCAGCGCCCGCACCGCCGATCCGTGCGTCTCGAGGTCACCGGACCGTAAACCGGCCGGGATCCGCAGGCCAAGGTTGTCGCTGAGTGCGTCGCACCGTTCGAGGTAGGGCAGGTAGTCCCGGTTCTTCCACTCGACCAGGTCGTCGTAGAAGGTCTCGATGTCGGCCGTGCCCTCGATCAGGGTGAACGCGTAGTCGACCGAGACGACGCCGAGCCACGGATACACCCGCATCCGGCAGGCGAAGGACCACGTTCCCCCGGCGAGCCGCGCTTCCCCGCCGGGCAGCGCGCAGGAGACGACCGGCGCGTGTCCGGCCAGATACGACAGATTCCAGCTGCGCAGCAGGGTCATGTCCACCGTCAGTGCGCCGTGCCGGGCCTCCACCACCTCCATCAGGCGCCTGGTATCGGTGATGGTCCCGCCGAGGTCGTACTTCATGGGGACGAAAACCCTCAGCCCTGTGCCATGCGCCTCCATGCGCTTCCCCCGTTTTCGAGTCCGGTCTTGCGCGACCTGGACCCCGCCTCCGGCCCAGTGGTCCATGACAACTCGAACTCGCTTTACCAGCAAGGGATTTACGGATTTCGATCGAAGCGTTCCTGCCTCGGCGGCCCCCCCGCACCGGGGTGTCTCGGCGGGACCGCCGCGTCCGGCCGCACCACCCCGGGCGGCAGCCGCCCGGCCCCCTACGGGCGCAGCGCGCCGATCGCCGGTACGAATGCCACCAGCAGAGGAACGACCGGGACCAGCGAAGCCGCGGCGGTGAGCCGGAGGCGGTGTCCGGCGGTGAGCCGTTCCACCGGTTCCAGCAGCCTGTTCACGCGCCGCGGCACCTGTCCGTCCTGGGAGCGGCACGGGTCGAAGACGCCCCGGTCCTCGTTGAGTCCGACCAGCGCGAGGGCGGTCGTCAGCCGGCCGAAACGCCGGGACGCCACGTCGTCGGCGGCCAGTTCGACCAGCCGGTGCATCTCGTCACGGAACGCGGCGAAGACCGGCACCTGAGGGAAACCGTTGGCCAGGGCGGCCGAGCAGTGCAGGAGCCAGTCGTGCCTGGCCCGGGCGTGCCCCTGCTCGTGGGCGAGGACCGCGTCGAGCTGGCGGCCCTTCAGGCGGGCCAGTGCGGCGGTGGTGATGACGAGCCGGGGAGTCGGACCGGGCAGCCACCAGGCGTCGGGGCGCGGTCCCTCCAGGATCACCAGCCGCTCGTCGCCGGGCTCCTCGCCGTCCAACAGCGGCGATCGGACCAGGAGTTCGGCGCGGCTCAGGCTCCGTCGTCTGCGCGCACGGCCCACCTCGCGCAGCAGCATCGCCCCGCTCCACACGCCCGCGGAGGCCAGCGCCACGGCCACCACGGCCGACCAGGGGCCGTAACCGGCGAGCGCGTAGGCCTCGACCACCGCGCGCGGGGCCGGCGCGAAGACGTGGCCCCGGACCGCCTGCCAGGCCGCCGCCGCGCTGAACGTCATCGACAGGGCGAAGGAGACCAGCACTCCGGCGACCACGCACTGCCAGACCCACAGGGCCACCACGGGCTCACGCTCCGGCCACCGGGCCCGCGCCATCAGGCGGGGAGCCACCACGGCGGTCAGTGCGCCGAGCGACAGCAGGGCGAGGGAGACCAACATGCGGTCAGCCTATGAGCGCGCGGTACGCGCCGATATGGCTCCGACCGGCAAGTGACGTACGCCACGGCGCGCAGAGGCATGGAAGCGCACAACGGTGAGAAAGGGCACGGGACCGGAGAGCCCCGACGGATGCGTGGGTCAGAGGCCCGCCAGCATCGCGAGCATGGCCAGGCCCATCGTCACCCGGCAGGCGAGGGCCAGTTCGGGCCGGGAGCGCCGGCCCCCGGCCACCGCGGCGGCTCCCGAACCGCCACCCACTCCCGTCCCCACTCCCGTCCCCGCACCGGCACCCGTTCCGGCGCCTCCGGCGACGGGTATCAGGCGCCCTGCGGCGCTCAGGACGTAGAACGCGTAGTAGACGAGGAGCACCCCGGTCAGCAGGGGCAGACCCGCGCTCGGGCCCGAAGCGCCACCGCCGTGCCCGGCGTGCGGGCCGCCGCCCGCACCGGGGGCCATGGCCAGCGCCATGTAGACCATGGCCAGCGAGCCGACGAGATGGTGGAGATGGTGCCCGCCCCTGCGCGCCGCCCAGGCGGACCGCAGGGCGGCCCCGCCGAAGAGCGTGGCGTATGCCGCCCAGGCCCCCTCCGGAAGCGTGAGCAGGGCGGCCGGAACGGCCATCGCGGCCATGCCGAACCCCATGAGCGCCTCGGCGTGGGCGGCTCTGCGCTCCTCGCCGGTCTCGGCGTGCGCCCGCAGCAGGCAGTAGGCGCCCGTCGCGGCGCACAGCACCATGAGCAGCCAGCCGGACAGCGCCGGTCCGTGCACAGCGCACCTCCCCCTCAGCCGAAGCTGTCCCGTACTCGATTCCCGGAGTGCCGGTGCGACAACCCGGCGCACGGTGGTGCGCGGGGGGCACAAGGGGGAGCGACCGCGTTCGTGGTGGGCTCGGGCGATCGGGTTACCCTCGTGCGCGACGCCGGAGCAGAGGTCCGGCGTCGAAGCAGAGCACCGCGCGGCGGGCGGGCCCGAGGGCACCCGAGGCCGGCGGAGAAACGGAGACCGTTCCATGGAGATCGCCCCGCCGCGCGTCACGCACCGGCTCACCTTCCGTGACGCGGCCGAGGACGACGTGCCGGCGCTCGTGGAGCTGGTCGAGTCCGCGTACCGGGGTGAGTCCAGCCGTACCGGCTGGACCACCGAGTCGCACATCCTCGAAGGCCGCCGGACCAACGACGACGAGGTGCGCGGGATCATCGCGACCCCCGGCGGGCGACTGCTCGTGGCCGAGGCGGACGGCGCGATCGTCGCCTGCTGCCAGCTCGAACGCCGCGGTGACGCGGCCTACTTCGGCATGTTCTCGGTCCGTCCGGGCCATCAGGGCGCGGGGCTCGGCAAGACGGTCATCGCCGAGGCGGAGCGGGTGGCCCGCGAGGAGTGGGGCGCCGGCGAGATGCAGATGACGGTGATCTCCGTACGCGCCGAGCTGATCGCCTTCTACGAGCGCCGGGGATACGCGCGTACGGGCCGGATGAGCCCCTTCCCGTACGGCGACGAGCGCTTCGGGGTCCCGCTCCGCGACGACCTGGAGTTCGAACTGCTGGTCAAGACGCTCCGCAGCGACGAAGGGTAGTTCTTCCTCCTCCGCTCGCGGTGGCCCCGCCGCACCCGGCGGGGCCACCGGCGTTTCCCCGGCCCGCGGCGCTCAGGCCCCGCGGATCTCCGGCCGGTCGGTCGTCGCCCCGTCGAGCCCGAACGCGCGTACCAGCGCCAGCTGTTCGGGGGTGTTCACCACCCAGGCGATGACCCGCAACCCGGCCTCGCGCGCCTGCTCCACGGTCTCCAGCGTCAGCCGCCGGATGTTGAGCGCGAGCGTGGCCGCGCCCGCCGCGCGGGCCCGCTCCACCACGTCCGGGCCCCAGCGGCTCGCGATCAGCACGGTCGGTACGTCCGGCAGGAGGCGGCCGGTCTCGGCTACCGCCTCGTCGTGGAAGGACGACACCTCCACCCGCCCGGTCAGACCCCGCCGGGTGATCACCTCGGCCAGTGCCCGGGCCGCCGCGGCGTCCTTGATCTCCGCCTGGATCGGCGAGGCCACCGCGTCGAGCACCTCCTCGAAGAGGGGCACCCGCTCGCCCTGCCCGGCGTCCAGCTCGCGCAGTTCCGCCAGCGTCTTGTCCGCGATCCGGCCCGTCCCGTCGGTCGTACGGTCCACCTCCGCGTCGTGCATCACCACGAGCGCGCCGTCCTTGCTCAGGTGCAGATCCAGCTCGATGGCGTCCATTCCCGCGCGCTCGGCGCGGACGAAGGACCGCAGGGTGTTCTCCGGTTCCACGCCCATGAGCCCGCGGTGACCGATGGTGACGAAGGACAAGACACTCTCCTGATTTCTCGTGTGGCCCGGCCATGTTCCCCGTGCTGCCCCGGCTGCCGGGGCGAACCTACCCAGCTCTCGATACGGCACGACACGGGTGACGGAAGTAACGTGGTTCTCAGAGGTGGCAGGAAAATCGGCGGTGACCATGGGGGTCCACGGGATAATTTGCTGGATCGCACTTGTCCTGGGGAACCGTGCCCGGATACGCTCGCCGAACGCGAGGCCCTGTGGAGGAAACGGCTATGACGGAAATTCTGGTACACGACGTCCCCGGCGGCGGTGTGTCCGCGGCCGCGCGGGTGGTCGACCACCCTGCGTGGCCCGTACTCAAGAACGCCGTGGAGGAAGTCAGGCCCTGGCAGTCCAAGGACGGCTCGATCGACTTCGCCGCCGAGGGAGCCCCCTCCGCCGCCGTCGCGGCTGCCACCCTCGACCGGATCGTCGGCGCGGTCGAGGAACTCTCCCCGCTGCTGCCCCACGATGCCGCCTACCACCGCGCCCTCGTCGGCGACCTGCACCGCTGGGCCGAGGGCGGTTTCGGGGTGCCGGATTTCCTCGACTCCCTGCTGGCCTTCCAGCCCGCCAAGAACCGGGCCGACGGCCTCCAGCACCTCGTGGTCTTCGCGATGTACACGCAGAACGGCAACCCCGACCGCAACCTCGAAGCCGTCGTCCTGCGCATGGTCTGGCCCGAGTGGCTCGCCGACCTGGAGGCGACCCGGTACGACAACCCGCTGTTCTGCGGCATCACCTTCGAGGGCTTCACCTCCGGGTACGACACGAACTCCGCGGTCCTCTTCCCGGAGACGATCGCCGTGCGCGAGGCCCCCGACCGCTTCAGCTGGGGCGGCATCTTCTGCGACCGCGAGGCCGCGCGCTTCCGCCGGGTCACCGAGGCCGCCGTGGACCTGCTCGGCCTGGAGCTGCCGGCCGACATCGAGCGGATGGTCGGCGACCAGCAGCGCTGCGAGCAGGCATTCGTCCTCTGGGACATGGTCCACGACCGCACCCACAGCCACGGCGACCTGCCGTTCGACCCCTTCATGATCAAGCAGCGCCAGCCGTTCTGGATGTACGGACTGGAGGAGCTGCGGTGCGATCTCACCGCCTTCAAGGAGGCGGTGAAACTGGAGGCGGACGGCTTCCCGCAGGGCCGCGACGTCCAGTACGCCGTCCTCTTCGACCGGATGTTCCGCTTCCCCGTCACCGGTGAGCGGGTGCGCAACTACGACGGCCTCGGCGGCCAGCTGCTCTTCGCCTACCTCCACAAGCACGACGTGGTCCGCTGGACGGACAACACCCTGAAGATCGACTGGGACCGCGCCCCGCAGATCACCAACCAGCTCTGCGGCGAGATCGAGAAGCTCTACCGCGACGGCATCGACCGGCCCAAGCTGGTCCACTGGTTCGCCGCCTACGACCTGGTCGCGGAGTACCTCGCCCCGCACCCGGGCTCTCGCTGGGCGAAGGGTCCCGACGCGCTGGACCTGACACAACCGCCGCGCAAGCTCGTCGACGACGTGCTTCCGGACGAGTTTCCCCTGAGCATGTTCTATGAGGCGCTCTCCAAGAAGCTGAAGCACGTGATCGCGTCCACGGTGGGGATCACCGCGGTGAGCGCCGAGCAGGTGGCCGCGTGAGCGAGGGTCGCAAGGAGGCGGTGGCCATGAACGGTGTCCGTAGCGGAACCGGCCCACTCGAAGGCGCGGTGATCGCGGTGGCCGGCGCGGCCGGCCCGGCGGGCCGTGCCACGCTGCTCCGTCTCGCCGAGGCCGGGGCGACGGTCGTCGGGGCCGACGCCCATCCCGAGCGGCTCGCCGAAGCGGTGGACGCCGCGCGGTACGCGCACGGCGGGGCCAGCGTCACCGGGGAGACCGTGGACCTGCTGGACCCCGCGGCCGCCCGCGAGTGGGCGGACAAGACGGAGACGGAGTTCGGCCGGATCGACGGTCTGGTCCATCTCGTCGGCGGCTGGCGCGGCAGCGCGAACTTCGCCGAGACCAACCTTTCCGACTGGGACGCGCTGGAGAGGCTGCTCATCCGTACCGTGCAGTCCACCTCGCTCGCCTTCCAGGCCGGCCTGGAACGCAGCGACCGGGGCCGTTACGTCCTGATCAGCGCTTCCGGCGCGACCCGGCCCACTGCGGGAAACGCGGCGTACGCGGCGGCCAAGGCGGCTGCCGAGGCGTGGACGCTCGCCCTCGCCGACGCCTTCCGCAAGGCGGGGGGCGAGGAAGGGCCCAGGACGGCTGCTGCGATCCTGGTCGTGAAGGCACTGGTGCACGACGCGATGCGCGCCGAGCGCCCGACTGCGAAATTCGCGGGATTCACGGACGTGAAGGAGTTGGCCGAGGCCATCGCCGGCGTCTGGGAACGCCCCGCCCCCGATGTGAACGGAAAGCGCCTGTGGCTGACCCCGCAACCGTGAGGACCGACGCGCGTCGTCATCACGACCCGGAGATACGCGGCTTCGCCAGCGACAACTACGCCGGCACCCACCCGGAGATCCTGGCAGCCCTCGCCCTCGCCAACGACGGCCACCAGGTCGCCTATGGCGGGGACGCGTACACGGACCACCTCCAGGAAGTCGTACGCGGCCACTTCGGTGGGACCGCCGAGGCCTACCCGGTCTTCAACGGAACCGGCGCCAACGTGGTGGCCCTCCAAGCCCTGGCGGACCGCTGGGGCGCGGTGATTTGCGCGGATTCCGCGCACATCAACACCGACGAGGGAGGGGCCCCGGAGCGTGTCGGCGGACTGAAGCTCCTCACGGTCCCGTCCCCGGACGGCAAGCTGACGCCCGCGCTCATCGACCGCCAGGCGTTCGGCTTCGACGACGAGCACCGCGCGATGCCCCAGGTGGTCTCGATCACCCAGAGCACCGAGTTCGGCACCCTGTACACCCCCGACGAGATCCGCGCGATCTGCGACCACGCCCACGGGCTCGGGATGAAGGTCCATCTCGACGGCTCCAGGATCGCCAACGCGGCGGCCTCCCTGGACCTCCCGATGCGCGCCTTCACCACCGACGCCGGCGTCGACGTGGTCTCCCTCGGCGGCACCAAGAACGGCGCGATCTTCGGCGAGGCCGTCGTCGTGCTCGACCCCGGCGCGGTCCGCGCGATGAAGCGCCTGCGCAAGTCGTCGATGCAGCTCGCCTCCAAGATGCGTTTCGTCTCCGTGCAGCTGGAAGCGCTGTTCGCGGGCGATCTCTGGCTCCGCAACGCCCGGCACGCCAACGCGATGGCCCAGCGCCTCGCCGAGGGCGTCCGCGCCCTGGACGGGGTGGAGCTCCTCTACCCGGTGCAGGCCAACGGCGTCTTCGCCCGGCTGCCGCACGACGTGGCCGAGCGACTCCAGAAGCGCTTCCGCTTCTACTTCTGGGACGAGGCCGCGGGCGACGTCCGCTGGATGTGCGCCTTCGACACGCGCGAGAGCGACGTGGATGCCTTCCTCGCGGCACTCGCCGAAGAGCTGAAGGTCTGAAGGTCTGAAAAAGCCGAAGAGCTGACGCCGTGATGCAACGGCGGTCGGCGCGGTACATGGGTGCATGGAAATGCGGTCGACCGGAAAAGTATTTGTTTCCGGTCGACCGCACTTCTACGCTCGGCGCCCATGGAACTGATCCAGGAGAACCCGGACCTCGCCGCATATCTGGCGGCGGACGACGCGATCGATCACCGGCACCCGTACGTACGCGAGACCGCGCACCGCATCGGCGCGGACACCGGCGACGCGTACACGTACGCCGAGGCCGCTTTCACCTTCGTGCGCGACACCGTCCCGCACTCGGCGGACTCGGGGGACCTTCGGGTCGCCTGGCGCGCCTCCGACGTCCTCGCGACCCGGAACGGCATCTGCTACGCCAAATCCCACGCCCTGGCCGCCCTGCTGCGCGCCGCGGGCATCCCCGCCGCGCTCTGCTACCAGCGGCTCGTGGACGAGGAGGGAGGTGCCCCCGTGGTGCACGGGCTCGTCGCCCTGCGGCTGCCGGGCCGGGACCGCTGGTCCCGGATCGACCCGCGAGGCAACAAGCCCGGCGTCGACGCGCGGTTCTCCCTGGACGAGGAGCGGCTGGCCTGGCCGGTGCACCCCGCCTTCGGGGGAGTGGACTACCCGGTCCTGTACGCGAGCCCGCACCCCGAGGTGCTGTCGGTGCTCCGACGGGCGCGCGACCGGAACCACCTCTGGGAGACGCTGCCCGGCGCGCTCTGACCCGGCGCGCTCCGGTCGGGGGCGGTCCGTGCGCCGGCCCGGCAGTCGGGTCCTGCCCGTGGATCAGCCGCGCTCGCGGACCTCCGCCGCGGTCGGAGCCGTACCGCCCAGGTGCGCGGGCACCCACCAGGTGTCGCCCGCGTCCTTCGGCCGTACCGGGTAGGCGCGCTGCGCGGCTTCCAGGAGCTCCTGGACCGCCTCGCGCAGCCGGCGGGTGATGGCACCCGCGTACTGGTCCGTCGGGGCCTCGACCGGAGCGCCGACCCTTATGGTCACCGGGATGTGGTTCCGGCGGAAGTTGCGCGGGTGGCCCTTGGTCCAGATCCGCTGGGTGCCCCACAGTGCCATCGGGATCAGCGGTACGCCCGCCTCCTGGGCGAGCCGGGCCGCACCCGACTTGAAGCTCTTCAGGGTGAAGGACGACGAGATGGTCGCCTCGGGGAACACCCCGACGATCTCGCCGGACCGCAGCGACTCCAGCGCGTGCGCGTAGGCGTCCTCGCCCTGCTTCCGGTCGACCGGGATGTGCTTCATTCCACGCATCAGCGGACCGGAGACCTTGTGCCGGAACACCGACTCCTTCGCCATGAACCGGACGAGCCGCTTCTGCGGAAGGGCGGCGAGGCCGGAGAAGATGAAGTCGAGATAACTGATGTGGTTGCTGACCAGCACCGCGCCACCGGTTCTCGGGATGTTCTCCGAACCCTGAGTGTCGATCTTCAGGTCGAGCGCCTTGAACATGGTGCGAGCGGCGCCGATGACCGGTCGATAGACGAGTTCTGCCATCTGGAGAAGACTCCTTCTTCTGCGCCTGGGGAGGTTCTCCCGGCGGAAGTTACGCGGCCGTAGGTTTTCGGCATTGTGGCGATGGTGCCCCATGTGCGACGCGGTGGCCAGTCCCGATGGGGCCCTGAGGCGAGATTCTCATCACGTGCCCCTGCCGGGAATGCGCGGTCGTCCCCCGGTGCTGACGTCCTGCGAAGAGCTCCGACGGAAGGACGACGGTGGACAGGGCGACGGATACGCAGAGGCTGGACGCGACCCAACTCGGCGCGGAACTCGGTGAACGGGCGACGCTGGTGCAGTTCTCCTCCGCGTTCTGCCAGCCCTGCCGGGCCACTCGCCGGACGCTCGCCGAAGTCGCGGGCATGGTCGAAGGGGTGGCCCACATCGAGATCGACGCCGAGGGCCATCTCACTCTCGTCCGCCGGCTCGACATCCGCAGCACCCCGACCGTCCTCGTCCTCGACGCCCGGGGCGCGGTCGTCCGCCGAGCGACGGGGCAGCCACGCACCGTCGACGTCGTGGCCGCGCTCGGTCGGGCGATGTGACGGGCCGTGACGCTTCTCCCACATGGCGATACGCACTTGACGGTGGCGCCCACGCATCGTCAGTCTGACGTTATGCCACCGGAAATCCTTCTCTACGGCCGGGTCCACGTCGACCTGGCACGCAACGCGAGTGCGCGCTGTCCGGGTGCCTGAGCACCTACGGCCCCGTATGCCCGACTCGCAGAAGGACAACTCCATGACGGTTTCACCCGAACTCCGCACCGCCGTCCCCGCCTCTCCCCAGCTGCTCCGCTCGGTCTTCCGGCAGCACGCCGCAGGGGTCGCGGTGATCACCGCCTCCGGTGGGCAGCCCGTCGGATTCACCGCCACCTCGCTCAACTCCGTCGCGGCCGAACCGCCGCTGGTCTCCTTCGGCGTGGCCACCTCGTCCTCCAGCTGGCCGGTGGTCGCCGAGGCCGCGCACATAGGCGTGCACATACTCGCCGAGGACCAGGCCGAACTGGCCGCCACCTTCGCCCGCTCCGGGGCCGACCGGTTCGGCCCGGGCACCGACTGGCGCCACGGACCCGAGGGCGTGCCGGTGCTCGACGGGGTGCTGGCCTGGCTGGTCTGCCGGGTGGTGGCCCGGGTTCCCGCGGGCGACCACTGCATCGTCATCGCACAGGTCGAGGCCGGCGACCCCGAAGGGGGCGGCCGTCCGCTCGTCTACCACGAGGGCCGCTTCACCTCCCTCCGGGACTGACCCGGAGGCTGCCGCGGGGCCGCTCCCGGTGCCGGATCACGCGATCCGGCACCGGGAGCGGCCCCGTCGCGCAGTGGTCCTTTCTCCGGGGCCGCCGCGTTGGCCACATCACAGTTCCAAGCGCTTGCTTACCGGGTACGTGAAGGGTGTACTGGCGAGTAATATTTCGCTCGGTGTGCCGGTCGCCCTGACCGGGAAACCGCCTCCCGGGGCGCCTATGCTGCGAGCAACCGAGGCAGCCCAGAATTCACGATGCAGTAGGAGAGCCGGCGTGAGCTTGAGGATCGTTGTCCCTGTGAAGTACGTGCCCGACGCGACCGGTGACCGGGGGTTCGCCGATGATCTGACGGTGGACCGTGAGGACGTGGACGGTCTGTTGTCGGAGCTGGACGAGTACGCGGTCGAGCAGGCGTTGCGTATCGCGGAGTCGGCGGACGAGGCGGAGGTCACCGTGGTGACGGTGGGTCCGGAGGACGCGAAGGACGCGTTGCGCAAGGCGTTGTCGATGGGTGCGGACAAGGCGGTGCACGTCGAGGACGATTCTCTGCACGGCAGTGATGTGATGGGGACGTCGCTGGTGCTGGCGAAGGCGGTCGAGAAGACGGGCTTCGATCTGGTGGTCTGCGGGATGGCGTCGACGGACGGGACGATGGGGGTGCTGCCGGCGGTGCTGGCGGAGCGTCTGGGTGTGCCGCAGGTGACGCTGTTGTCGGAGGTGTCGGTGTCGGGTGGCACGGTGACCGGGCGGCGTGACGGTGACTCGGCGTCGGAGGAGCTTTCGGCGTCGTTGCCGGCGGTGGTGTCGGTGACCGACCAGTCGGGCGAGGCGCGGTACCCGTCGTTCAAGGGGATCATGGCGGCGAAGAAGAAGCCGGTCGAGGCGCTGGACCTGGACGATCTGGGGGTCGATGCGGACGAGGTCGGTCTGGCGGGTGCGTGGACGGTGGTCGACGCGGCGGTGGAGCGTCCGGCGCGTACCGCGGGCACGATCGTGAAGGACGAGGGTGAGGGCGGGAAGAAGCTCGCCGAGTTCCTCGTGGGGCAGAAGTTCATCTGATCCCCTGCGGCGTCGCGTCGCGGTGTTGTCCCGGGCACGGGCCGGTCGGCCCCCTGCCTTCTCCCCTTTGATCTCTGGTTTCGCAGGAAGTGGATGTTCCATGGCTGAGGTTCTGGTTGTTGTCGATCACGTGGACGGTGCGGTGCGCAAGCCCACGCTGGAGCTGCTGACGCTGGCGCGGCGGATCGGTGATCCGGTGGCGGTGGCGTTGGGTGCGGGTGCGTCGGGCACGGCGGGTGTGCTGGGTGAGCACGGTGCGGTGCGGGTGCTGACGTCGGAGGCTTCGGAGTTCGCGGAGTTCCTGGTGGTGCCGAAGGTCGACGCGCTGCAGGCGGCGGTGGCGGCGGTGTCGCCGGTGGCGGTGCTGGTGCCGTCGTCGGCGGAGGGCAAGGAGGTCGCGGCGCGTCTGGCGGTGCGGATCGGTTCGGGGATCATCACGGACGCGGTGGATCTGGAGGCGGGTGAGTCGGGTCCGGTGGCGACGCAGTCGGCGTTCGCGGCGTCGTTCTCGGTGAAGTCGCGGGTCTCGCGCGGGGTTGCGGTGATCACGGTGAAGCCGAACTCGGCTCCGGTGGAGCCGGTGGCCGCGGCGGGTGCGGTGGAGGAACTGGTCGTGGAGTTCTCGGCGGCCGCGTCGGGGACGAAGGTGCTGTCGCGGACGCCGCGTGCGTCGTCGGGGCGTCCGGAGCTGACCGAGGCCGCGATCGTGGTCTCGGGTGGCCGGGGTGTCAACGGTGCGGAGAACTTCGCGGTGATCGAGGCGCTCGCGGACTCGCTGGGTGCGGCGGTCGGCGCGTCGCGGGCCGCGGTCGACGCGGGCTGGTACCCGCACACCAACCAGGTCGGTCAGACCGGCAAGTCCGTCTCCCCGCAGTTGTACATCGCGTCGGGGATCTCGGGTGCGATCCAGCACCGGGCCGGGATGCAGACCTCGAAGACGATCGTCGCGGTCAACAAGGACGCCGAGGCCCCGATCTTCGAGCTCGCCGACTACGGCGTCGTCGGCGACCTCTTCGACGTCGTGCCCCAGCTCACCGAAGAGATCAACGCCCGCAAGGGCTGAACACCCCCTTCCCCGCGACGCGCTCGCGGGGAAGAGGTGAGCGGCCGCGGGCCGGGACCACGCGGGACACCCCGCACGACCCCGGCCCGCGGCCCCACCGTTGACGCGTGTCCGGCCCCGCTTATAGCTTCGCCATGCGGATCATCGATTCCGGCAAGCGGAAGCATCGAGAGCGTGGAGGTACGGTCATGGGCCGACGGGCCGAAGTGGCGACGAGCCTCGACGACGCGGTGGGCGAGGAGATCGGCCGGTCCCTCGCCGGGGTGGACGCGGAGCTCGCACGCCGCTATCCGGGCGATCCGGGAACCCGCCAGCCGGTGCACACGGTCTACGTACCGGCCGACGCCTTCGACGCGGCGACCGTACGCACCTGGGGCGACCGGGCCCTGGCCGCGCTCGACGAACACGCCCCGGACGCGGCCTCCTTCGCGGCCGTACTCGGTCTCCCGGAGGAGCTCGCCCTGCCCGTCCACGACCGCGTACGCGCCAAGCTGGAGCGCGAGCCCGTCGAGGACCTGCGGGTGGACTTCGAGGACGGCTACGGAAGACGCCCCGACGCCGAGGAGGACCAGGACGCCGCCCGCGCCGCGCTGCTGGTCCAGCGGGCGTACGCGGACGGCTCCGCGCCCCCGTACGCGGGCATCCGGACGAAGTGCATGGAAGCGTCGGTGCGTGCCCGGTCCATCCGTACCACCGACGTGTTCCTCACCGGGCTCGTACGCTCCGGCGGGCTGCCCGACGGGCTGGTCCTCACGCTGCCCAAGGTGACCTACCCGCAGCAGGTCACCGCCTTCGTCCGGTTGCTCGACGCGTTCGAGCGGACGCACGGCCTGGACGAGGGGCGGCTGCGCTTCGAGATCCAGATCGAGACCAGCCAGTCGATCCTCGCGGCCGACGGGACCGCCACCGTCGCGCGGATGATCGACGCCGCGCGGGGCCGGGCCACCGGACTGCACTACGGCACCTTCGACTACAGCGCGAGTGTGGGCGTCGGCCCCGCCCACCAGGCGAGCGACCATCCCGCCGCGGACCACGCCAAGGCGGTCATGCAAGTTGCCGCGGCGGGCACCGGCGTACGCGTCTCGGACGGCTCCACCAACGTGCTGCCGGTCGGCCCCGCCGACCGCGTCCACCGGGCGTGGCGCCTCCACTACGGCCTCACCCGCCGCGCCCTGGCCCGCGCCTACTACCAGGGCTGGGACATGCACCCCGGACATCTGCCGACCCGTTACGCGGCCGTGTACGCCTTCTACCGCGAGGGCCTGGAGCAGACGGCCGCCCGCCTCGCCGGATACGTCGCCAAGTCCGCCGGGGACGTCATGGACGAGCCCGCCACCGCGAAGGCGCTCAGCGGCCACTTGCTGCGCGGGATCGACTGCGGGGCCCTGGACACCGCGGAGGTCACCCGGCTGACGGGACTCGGCCGCGCCGAGCTGGACGGTTACGCGCGCACCGGCCACGGCGCGACAGCCGCCTGAGCACGGCCGTCACCGAGCCGCCCCGGAGCCCCGCGCCCGTTCATGCCGGGGGCAGGGCCCCGGAGCCCCGCGCCCGTTCACGCCGGGGGCAGCTCGCCCGAGCCCCGCGCCACCAGGGTCGTCGGCAGCTCCACCCGGGCGGTGGCGTGGCCCGCGCCCTCCAGACGGCGGAAGAGGTGCTCCGCGGCGGTGCGCCCCACGGCCGCCGCGTCCTGCGCGATCACCGTGATGCCGAGCAGGTCGGCCAGCTCGATGTCGTCGAACCCGACCAGAGCGACCGGCCGTTCTCGGCCGGCGAGCACCCGCACGGCGGTCACGGTGACACGGTTGTTGCCCGCGAAGATCGCGGTCACCGGTTCGGGTCCCGACAGCATCTCCTCGGCCGCGGCGCGCACCCTTTCCGGAGCGGTGGTCCCCAGGGAGACCCACCGGTCGTCGACGGTGATGCCCGCATCCGTCATCGCCGCGTGGTAGCCGCGCAGTCGCTCCGTCGTCGTATGGATGCGCGGCTGGTCGCCGATGAAGCCGATCCGGCGGTGGCCGTGCGCGATCAGGTGCTCCACGCCCTGCCGGGCGCCGCCGAAGCTGTCGGAGAGGATCGTGTCGGCGTCCACCAGACCGGCCGGCCGGTCCACGAAGACGGTGGCCACCCCGGCTCTGATCTCCGGCTCCAGATAGCGGTGGTCGTCGCCCGCCGGGATCACGATCAGCCCGTCCACCCGGCGCGCGCAGAGCGCGAGCACCAACTCCTGTTCGCGTACCGGGTCCTCGGCGCTGGATCCGTTGATCAGCAGTGCCCCGTGGGAACGGGCGACCTCTTCCACGGCGCGGCTCAGCGGACCGTAGAACGGGTCGGCCAGATCCTCCAGGACCAGACCGATGGACGCCGTACGTCCCTTACGCAGAACGCGGGCGCTGTCGTTGCGGCGGAAGCCGAGCGCGTCGATCGCCTCCTGTACCCGGCGCTCGGTGTCGGGGGTGACACCGGCCTCGCCGTTCACCACCCGGGAGACCGTCTTGAGCCCGACCCCGGCGCGCGCGGCCACGTCTTTCATGGTGGGCCTGTTGCCGTAGCGGGGCTCGGAATGACGGGCGGTCTCGGCCACAGTGCGCTGTCCTGTCGTAGGGTGCGTCGACACCGGTGTCAACGCCGCGGGGTTTCGGGGCTGTGGCGTCGAGCATAGGCCCTGGACAACGTTGTCATGGCAATACAGACTAAGCAGACCGCAGGGACGGAACCAGCAGGTCCGCCCTTCTACTCATCCGGAGAGCCCAGGCCATGCATACCGACCTCGTCGCCGCCCTCGATATCGGCGGCACCAAGATCGCCGGCGCGCTGGTGGGCGACGACGGCACGCTGCTCGTACGAGCGCAGCGGCCGACGCCCGCCAAGGAGTCAGGCGAGTCGGTGATGGGGGCGGTGGACGGTGTCCTCTCCGAACTGATGGCATCGCCGCACTGGGCGCGCGCTTCGGCGCTGGGCATCGGCAGCGCCGGTCCGGTGGACGCCTCGGCGGGCACGGTCAGTCCGATCAACGTCCCCGGCTGGCGTGACTTCCCGTTGGTCGACCGGGTCGGCCGGACGATCGGCGGACTGCCGGTCACTCTCGTCGGTGACGGAGTGGCGATGACGGCGGCCGAGCACTGGCAGGGAGCGGCCCGCGGACACGACAACGCCCTCTGCATGGTCGTGTCGACCGGGGTCGGCGGCGGACTCGTCCTCGGCGGCAGGCTCCACGCCGGACCCACCGGCAACTCGGGCCACATCGGCCACATCAGCGTCGACCTCGACGGCGACGCCTGCCCCTGCGGGGCGCGCGGCTGCGTGGAGCGGATCGCGAGCGGCCCCAACATCGCCCGCCGGGCCCTGGACAACGGCTGGCTGCCCGGCGCGGACGGGGACGTCACGGCCCGCGCCGTGGCCGCCGCCGCACGGGCCGGAGACCCCGTGGCCCAGGCGTCCTTCGACCGCGCGGCCCAGGCGCTCGCCGCCGGGATCGCCGCCACGGCCACTCTGGTCGAGATCGACATCGCGGTGATCGGCGGCGGAGTGGCCGGCGCCGGCGACGTGCTCTTCGCCCCGCTGCGCCGGGCCCTGGCCGACTACGCGACGCTCTCCTTCGTACGGAACCTCACGGTGACGCCCGCGGTGATGGGCAACGACGCCGGACTCGTGGGAGCGGCCGCCGCGGCAACCGTGCGCTAGGACGTTCGACGACACGCCCCAGCGGCGCGTCCCGGACCCGCCGGCCTCCTGGGCGCGTCCGGGACGATCCCGACGGCCTGCCACTCGGCGGGCGTCGCCGACGGCTCAGCGGGCGCGCCCGGCGGAGGGCCGGGCGAGCACCACGAGGAAGGCGTCCCGGTCCAGATCCATCACGACCTCCACCGCGAGCCCCTCACCGCGGCGCGCGGCCGCGAACTCCTCCGCCGGCCAGCTGCCGCGCGGGCCGCCGGCGGGAAACTGTCCGAGCACTTTCTGACGCATGGTGAACTCCTCTGCCGCACTCCGCGCGGTCTCGCCCGACCACGGTTCCAGGTGACGGCCTCCGCCGTGGACCCGGGCCACCGGGCCCGTCTCCCGGCGCGGTCCGGTGGCCGGCGGGGCGTCTGCCGACGGGTACCCCGTCCACGGCTCCGTACAACAGGTTCGTCGCGCCGGGTTTTCGCCACAGGGTGTTCAGGGCAAGCCAGAGAGAGCCAGTGCCCCACCGGACGGCCCGGCCCCGCGGAGGGACGGGACCCGCGTCGCGGGTCCCGGGCGGACGGCCGTACGGGGCGGGCCGGGCTCGGCGCCCGTGCGGTACGACGGCGGGGCGCGAGCGCGGCACGGACCGGAAGAGATGCCTGGTGAAGGGGGAGCCGTGATCGTCTGGGTCATTCTTGCGTCGACATAAGACCAGGTCGGAGTCCTGACCTGCTTCTCTTCGCTCCACGACTTGGCCGGACTTGGCTTTAGTTGGCCTCGGCTGGCCTCGGCTGGCCTTGCTTGGGAAGATCTTTCTCCCGTCCGTCTCCCTGGGAGACGGACGCGGCGTCTGTGCCAGGTCTCGTCCCTGCGAGAGATCGTCGCAGTCGTCACGTCGCTCCTACCCTCCTCAGGCACGTTCTTCATACCGGTTCAGTCGCGCGGCGGTGTGACTCGGGCCGACTCGGCGGCGGTGAGGGCGTCTTCGACGGTGGGGTGCAGCCGGAGGAAGGTATCGGCGCCGACGATGCGCAGGATCCGGTGCACGGCGGACGAGGGTAGCGGCGATCCTGAGGTCGGCCTGGTCGTGGACGGTCAGGATGAGGCGGCACCGCATCGCAACCATCGGCCTCGCATGCTGGGACAGTCGCCTGATGATGGAGGAAACGCGGACCTCCCCGCAGAACGAACCGCCTTCCGCGACTCCTTCGCCACAGCAGACAATGCACGAGGCGCGCGAAGCCATTGCCCGCTTCGAGGCCTACGCCCGAATTCGCGGAGCCCGCAACAGCATCTTCCAGGCGTCCCGTGTGTCTCCACATGAGGAACAGGGTGCTTTCGATGATCTGGAGCGTGCCATCATCCGGCTCCGCAGAGCCCTCGGCTGATGGGTGCCGGTTTCTGATCTCCTTTGAGTGGGTTCAAGAGGGTGGCACCGGCAGTCCGTGGTGGTGGGGGCAGCTCGGCCCTGAAATGCGCCGCTCCGAAGTCTTCGCCGACGGGGTGGCGGGGCGACCGGATGCGGTTCAGGTGCCGCGCTGGTCGTGGATGTCGCGGCGGAGCTGTTCGGTGTGCCGGGTGAGGTCCTCGACGCGGTCGGCGAGGTCTGCGGCCCGCGGCCGCAGATGGGGCCGGGTGGCGGTCAGGGGGCCCAGGAGCCGGGCGGGGTCGTTGTCGGCGAGGGCCAGGTTCAGCTCACCGACCGCGTCTCGGGCGCCGTCGGGCAGGTCGGTGAGGGCGGTGATCTGTGCGGCGAGGCGCCGGAGGCCGGCGGCGTTGTCACGGGCCCAAGCGGTGACGGAGCGGTCGGCGGCGCGGGTGTCGCGGGTGGCTTGGACCCGCTCCTCGCCGGTGCTTCCAGGGGTTCCGGGGCGCAGGCGCAGGTAGCGGCGTTCGGCGGCCTGGCGGCTGGCGACGCCGAGGGGCCCGGCGAGGTCGGCCCAGCTCGCGCCGTGCCCGCGGGCGGTCTCGATCAGCCCGCTTTCCCAGCCGGCGAGCTGTTCGCGGACCTCGCGCAGCATCAGCAGTGCGGCCAGGGCAGGGTGCGGGCCGGCGTCGGACGGCGGGGCCGCGTTCGTCGGCGTGAGGGCGGGGGGCTGTTGAGCGACCTTCATGGACTGGTTGATGGCTTCCAGCGCCGCCGCGGCGGCGCTGAGGGAAACGGGCGTGGTGGGTGGGGTGGCTTGGTTCACGGGACTCTCTTCCGTCCTGTCATCCTCCTGATGACTTCCTGCTTGTCATCGTTTCGATGACATGTTACAACAGTGGCACGTTGAAGCGCATTGGCAGTTTCTGCCTGAACCAACTGGAGGTGTTTCGCGATGTTGATGCGCACCGACCCGTTCCGCGAGATGGACCGGATCGTCCAGCAGTTGTCGGGTACGTCGGGCACGTGGTCGAAGCCATCGGTCATGCCGATGGACGCCTACCGCGAGGGCGACGTGTACGTCATCGCCTTCGACCTTCCCGGGGTCACGACCGACGCGATCGACATCGACGTCGAGCGGAACATGCTGACCGTGAAGGCGGAGCGCCGCCCGGTCGCGCAGGCCGACTCGGTGAAGGTGGAGCTGTCCGAGCGGCCGCTGGGCGTGTTCTCGCGCCAGATCGTCCTGGCCGACACCCTGGACACCGAGCGGATCGAGGCCGACTACGACGCGGGTGTCCTGACCCTGCGGATCCCGATTGCCGAGCGAGCCAAGCCCCGCAAGGTCACCATCGGCGGGGAGTCCGGCCGCAAGCAGATCTCCGGCTGAGTCCTCCAGCAGCACCCGGCAGCGGAGGGCGGGAAGATCCCATTCCCCCCGGTGCCCCGCCCTCCGCACCCCCGTTGACCCCTTCACTCCGTTCCCGGAGGTGACGTGATGTCGATGCGCAGGGAATCCTTTCTGGCCCACGTCCAGCAACAAGGCGAGTACGAGACCCCCGAAGAGGCCGATCGCGTCGCACGCGTCGTCCTGGCCCTGCTGGGTGCGCACCTGGTCGGCACCGTGCGCGCCGAGCTTGCCGCCCGGCTCCCCGAGACCTACGCCCTGATCCTCCTCAACCCGCTGCAGGCGGCGGAGCCGCTCTCGTCCGAGCGGTTCGTCCGCGCGACCGCAGCCTGGATCGAGGGTGCCACGGAGAAGACCGCCCTGTGGGACATAGGCGCGGTCCTGTCCACCGCGGCCGCCGCCGCGGGCAACGTCCTCACCCGCGAGGTCCTTCTCCAGCTCCCGCCCGGCTATGACCTCCTGTTCGGACACCCCCAGCCCACCTGACCACCACCGGCCCGCCGCCCGCGCGCGGCGGCTTCCTTCGCAGAAAGGCAACCGCAGCCATGTACGACCAGCCCCGAACGAACCGGCCCCAGACGGTCATGACGTTCGACCAGATGCTGGAACGCGTGCGCTACGAAGGCGCTTACCCCACCCGCGAACGCGCCGCGGAATCCGTCGACAACGTCCTGGCCGCCCTCGGCCGGCAGCTCACCGGAGACGAACGCGTCGACCTCGCCCGTTGTCTGCCCGTCGAGGCCGCGCTCACCCTGACCGCCCAGATCCCCGACACCGAACCCCTCACCGGCTGGGGCTTCGTCAAGGACCTGGCCACCCGCACCGGTGCCACCCCGGCCACCACCCGCTGGGACACCGGCGCCGTACTCGCCGTCATCACCCACCTCGCCGGCCCCGACCTCATCACCCGGATCCTGCACCGGCTCCCCGACGGCTACGCCCTCCTCTTCGGCCGGGCAGAACTGCGCCGGCCCCAGCCGACCGCCGCCTGACCGGACCGTCCGACAGACCCGGCCGGTTCCTGACATGGCACACCCTGGTGACTGGTGCGACCGGTGCTGCTCTATCGGCCCGCGAGGGCGCTCACGGTCCTCCCGCTGGCCGTCTGGAGGGTCACCGCGGCCTCGAGCAGTTGCACACCCGGGCCCGTCCTGAGCCGACCCGGCTCGGGGCCGGTGCCTGGCCCGAACCGTGGCGTCCGCAGCAGTGGCCCATGCCCTCGATGCCGGGCTGCTGCCACAGTGGAGAGCACGGCCCTACCCATCACAGCGTGTGGCTGTAGCTCTGGGATTCCAGGAACTGGGTGCCCAGCTCAGTGTTCGGCTTGGTGACGTTCCCCTCGACCAGGGCCAGTAAGGACCGAACCTCTTCCACGACTGCCATGTCGGTTGAGAACGGAGAGCCCGAGATTCTCAAACGGCATGGCAACAGTGCAGGTCAGCCTCGTGGCTCCCGCCAATAGTGCTGCGACATGACAAGGCGATCTGGTGATCGGGGAGGCAGGCGGCCTGTCGGCGCTCGAAGTCGATGTGGAAGTCGTCCCCGTCAACGCTTGCGTCTTGCGGCGCTGGCGAGTGGGCCTGCCTGGCTGCGGCCCGGGTAACAGCGATCTGAGGTTCGCGGGCGGCTCACCCCAACGTGACGGCAGGTGGTCTTGATCGTGTGCACCTCGGGAGCGTTACCTGGGCAGGAGGGCGCTGACGGTCTTGCCGCCGCGCTGGCGGGGGGTGACCTTGGTGGTGCGGGCGAGGCGGTTGACCATGGGCCAGCCGAAGCCTCCGGTGCCGCCGTGCAGGTCGGGGGTGCGCATGCGTGGCAGAAGCGGGCTGTGGTCGTGCACGGCGACCTCGATGCCGTCCGGGTGTGCGGTCAGGTCCAGGGTGCAGGCGCCGCCGCCGTGGCGCAGGGCGTTGGTGACGAGTTCGGAGACGACCAGAACCACGGTGCCGGCAGCCTCGGTCGCGCATGCCGGTACGAGTGCGCCGAGGAAGGTGCGGGCGCTGTCGCGTGCGCCGGCGATGGAGGACGCGGAGAGGGCGGGGGTGAGGTTCACGCTCATCGTGTCCATCTGGCCGCCCCTGGCTTCTGCGTCGGCAGGGGCCCGGCTCTCTCTGCCCCGTGCCTGGCTCATGCCCGGACCATGGCTCTTCAACCGGCGGTGACAGGTCCGCGCCCGGCCACATCCCTCACTGTTCGAGACCTAATACCTCATCATCGAACGGGCCAAAATCTGTCATGGCGGGAGTAGACATTGGGTGGTGGCGTGGTTATGGTTTCTGTCGTAGCCCCGAGAGACAGCAAGGCCCGGCAGACACGAACTGCCGGGAGCGGTACATGTAGTTGCCGCGCGCAGGACGGTGCGGTGGTGGAGTCGCGAAGCCAGAGCAGGTGCAGGACGGCGACGTGGCTGACGACCGGACCGGGTGGCCCGCAGTGATCAGGGGCCGCCACCAGCAGGACTGCGGTTCACGCAAGGGCAGTACCCAGCAGCGAAGTGGAGTGAAGCAGTACCTCGGTGAAGGCGTCGGCTGCGGACGCACGCACCGGGTGGTTCGGCAGTGGGGTTCCAAGCCAGAGCGGACGCAGGACGGGCGACGGGGCTGGCTGCCGAAGGAGCGGCGCCGGTCGAGGCCGCCGAGCAGTTCGCATCACCAGCAGTACACGAGAAAGCAGTAGCAGCAGTTCCCAGTCCCCACTGGCAGCAGTTGATCACCGAGGGAAGAACGGAGGAGTCGAGCGCCATCAGGATCGCCCGGACCGAACACCTGAGTCCGGGTACCGCAGGACATCGACAGTGAGGTGGTCTCCGGTCAAGCAACCGCGATCCCCGCACCCCCGACACCGTTCAGGTCGGGACGGCGGACACAGAAGGCCCGCGCAGAACCAGGGCCGGCGGATGGTGTAGTTCCTTCGGGGCCCTGGTGCCACTGGCACCAGGGCCCCTCCACGCGTTCCAGAAACAGGTGCAAATGACCGCAGACGACTCGTACCACCGTCTCGACGACGACGATTACCCCGCCTACACCATGGGCAGAGCTGCCGAGATGCTCGGCACCACCCCGAGCTTCCTCCGCGCCCTCGGCGACGCGCGCCTCATCACCCCGCTGCGCTCCGCCGGCGGACACCGCCGCTACTCCCGCTACCAGCTGCGCATCGCCGCCCGCGCCCGCGAACTCGTCGACCAGGGCACCCCCGTCGACGCCGCCTGCCGCATCATCATCCTCGAAGACCAGCTCGAAGAAGCACAACGGATCAACGCCGAGCACCAGCGCACCCACCCCACTGCCAGCCAGGCCAACGTCGGCTGATCCCCCGTGGGCAGCCGTGCGCCGGCGGGTACCCAACCAAGGCCAAGGAGACGCTCTCCGTCCGGCTCGACCGGGACCCGACGGTCAAAGAGCTCGCCGCCCACCTCGACCTGAGCGAGGAAGAGGTCATCGAAGGACTCGTGGCCTCCAACGGGTACTCGGCCGGCTCGCTCGACGTACCCTCCTCCGACAGCGACGACGGACGCCAGCAGCGCGGCTACGCCGAGGTGCTCGGCGACTGGGACACGGCGATGGAGACCTTCGAGAACCTCCACGACCTGGCCCCACACCTGGAGCAGCTCGACGAACGCGAGCGCCTCATCATTCAGATGCGCTTCGGCGCCGAAATGACCCAGGCCCAGATCGGCGCGGAACTCGGCATCTCCCAGATGCACGTCTCCCGGCTGCTGAACCGCATCCTGCGCAAGCTCCGCGAAGGCATGAACGTCGTGGCCTGACCCCGCGCTCAGCTCCCTCAACGGCCCCCGGGTATCCGCAAGAAGCTACTCGGGGGCCGTTGAGCACGCCCTGCGGCTTCCCGCAGCGGAGCCGGGGAAGCGGATAGGTCTCGCGCGCCCGGCGGAGGACGGGGACGAATGGTCCGCCATGGTGGTGGCCGAACCCATCCTGTTCGGCCACCACCCCCGTCCCGGTCCTGGTCGTCGGGACGGTCGCCCACTGCCCGCCCTTCGACGCGGCGGCGCGCGGTAGGGCCCGGCGGCACCGCCCCAGCGGCCGCTGTGCGCGTGGGGCAGGCCGTCACCCTCGTGAAGGCGGTACCGGATGCCCAGAGATCGAGCGGCGGCGGCGAAGCGGCGGAGCCTTGCCGGCACCGGTCACGCACTCCTCTTTTCCGACGGCTCACCCAGTGGTGAGGAGTGCGTCGCTCAGGCAGTTTCGCGGCGTTCGGGTTGCCTCGTGGGTTCGCCGGCGGCGTCGCACAGGGCGGCGAGACCGATGGCGAGAGCTTGCTGGGCTTCGGGGCTCATACGATCCATGGCCTGACGCAGGACCTGTTCCCGGCGGTGCCGGATGCCGTGGAGGTAGGCGGTGCCCGCTTCCGTGAGTTCCAGTTGTGTGGCGCGCCGATCCTCGGTGTGGGGGGTGCGGCGGAGGAATCCGGCGGCTTGAAGGCGGTCGCACAGGCGGGTGACGGACGGTGCGGCAGAGGATAGGCGACGGCCGAGCGCGGTCAGGTTGATGCCTGGTTCGCGTTCAATGAGGTACATCACACGGGTTTGGGCGGCGGAGAGCGGCGCGGTGCTGAGCGTGTCGCGGTGGCGCTCCCACGCTGCTTCCAGCAGCTCCAGCATGTTCCCGATTCCGGGCGCGGTTCGGGAAGGGTGCTGGTCGTGGGAGGCGTGGGCCTCGCGCATGTGACACTCCCGAGTGGGCGCTTCGTGCCCGTTCTGACTGGTCGATGTGAGCAGTCGCATAGATGAAGATATGTGAAGGAAAGGAAGACCGGTACCGGTGGACAGACCCAGTGCGGTTGAGCGTGCTCTGCGCGAGGCCGCGCCCCACGAGATCTTCGACGTGCTCCGTTCCCTGATCGAGGATCGTTTCGGCGCCCGCGCGGTGGAACTGTTGATGGCCGACTACGCCATGACCCGGCTGCAACCGGTCGGTGTGCTGCCGCACACGCTGCGGCCGCTGTCGGTGCACGAGAGCGCGCCGGGCCGCGCGTTCGGGGCCCAGGAGCCGTACTGCGTGCCTGACGACTCGGCTTCCGCGGTAATGGTGCACCTGCCGGTCAGCGTCCGGGGGGACCGCCTCGGCGTGCTGAGCGTCACCCTGCCAGGCGTTGGGGACACGGTGGGGGCGGACGTGGCTAGGGAACTCCAGTTGTACGCGGATGCGCTGGCGCATGAGGTGGTCGTGGCGGAGCGCGACACCGACGTGTTCCTGCAGGCCCGTCGGGCCGAGCGCCTGACGCTGGCCGCCGAGATGCAGTGGCAGCTGCTGCCCGGCCGCTCATGTGCCCGCCCCGAGTACAGCCTTGGAGCGCAGTTGGAGCCCGCGTACGCCATCTTCGGTGACAGTTTCGACTGGTCGGCCTCCGCAGACGATCTGTATCTGACCGTGAGCAACGGCATGGGCGAGGGGATCGACGCCGCGCTGCTGACCAACCTCGCCGTCAACGCCTTGCGCAACGCCCGCCGCGCCGGACTGGACCTGAGCGATCAGGCGTATCTCGCGGACCAGGCGGTCCACGGGCAGTACGGAGGCGCCAAGTACCTGGCGACGCTGCTGCTCCGGTTTCACCTGCCCACCGGTGAGGTGGAGATCATCGACGCGGGCTCGCCGCGGGTGTGGCGGCTTCGCGCGGGTGCGGTCGAGACGGTCGAGCTGGAGGCGCAGGATCCGCTGGGGATGTTCGAGGACACGGCCTACGTCCCCCAGCACCTTGCCGTCGAGCCCGGTGACCGCCTGTTCTTCATCAGCGACGGCGTCTACGACGCGCTGTCACCCGCCGGGGAAAAGTACAGCCTGCGCGCCCTGGCCAGGTCGATCACCAGCACACGGCTGCTCCCCGCCTCCCAGGTGCCCCGCGCGATGCTGCAGGAACTGCTCGGACACCGCGGCTCCGGCCCGGCTGCCGACGACTCGTTGGTGATGTGCCTGGACTGGCACGGCCGACCCGCCGCCGATAGCTGAGCACCTGCCTCCGGGAGCCCTGATGTGGCCACGGTGTGAAGGTTCCGGTCCTGCGGCGTGTTCTTCGCGTGCAAGCACACCGCGACCGGAACGCGGCACGCGGGGGCAGGTTGCTATCGAGGACACCCCTGGAGGATGCTTGCCGCACGGCAAATACTTTTCATCGAGCAGGGGAAGGTGGTGCGGTTCGCCCAGGGCGGGCCCTCTTACATGGCCTCAACCAGGGAAAATACCGCTACCCACACGAGTTGGTGGGGCCTCGCCCCCTACCCCGCCATCGTGGCGGACGCGGCTGGGACCGTTCTCGAGCTGAACAGCGCGGCCGCTCTCCTCCTGGACGGTGCGACGCCCGGGGCGAGTATGCAGGACGTGGCTCCCAGCTGGCTGACCGACGCCCACCGGCGCATGACAGCGACACACACCGGCTCCGCCCGACGGGCCGATCAGGATTGTGCTGCGCCGACTGTCCTGTCGGGGCGGATCGGAGCCCAGAGCTTCGAGGCGCATGCCACGCCCACGCCGGAGGGAAGCGTGGTGTGGTGGCTGGTCGACGACACTGACCGTCGGCTCGCGGAGGACGCACTTGTCGCGGAGCGTGAACGCACTCGTTTCCTTTCGGAGGCGTCCAATGTCCTGCTGGCCTCGTTGAACACCGACAAGTGCATGTCCGCGACCGCGCAGCTCGCCGCCGAGTACCTCGCGGACGTCGCCATCGTCGTCGCCCCCGCCAAGGGCGGCAAACTACCCGTCTCCCGGGCCCTCACCGGGCGGGAAGCCGACCGCGCTCTGCTCGTCGCCGACCCGTCCGATCTCCCCGGACTCGCGGAAGCGCTCCAGGGGTTCCCGCCCGTGCCGTCGCGCTGGATCGATCCCGCCGCCCTGCCCGGATGGGCCCTCCCGGACGGCTTCACCGGGAAGATCGATTCGGTCGTCGTGACCCCCCTGCCCGGACACGGGGTGCCGGCGGGAGCCCTGATCCTGCTCCGCCGCAGCGGTCGTGCGCAGTTCAACCAGGACGAAGAGGTCTTCGCCCGCCTGTTCGCGGCCCGGGCCGGTGCCGCGCTGTCCGCCGCACGCCTCTACAGCGAACAGAGCGCCATCACCCAGACCTTGATGCGTGACCTGCTGCCGCCGACCCTGCAACGCCTGGACGGGGTGGAGATCGCCGGCGGCTACCGCCCCGCAGGCGCCGCCGAACAGGTCGGGGGCGACTTCTACGACGTCCACCCCGGCAGCACCGCGGCGGACGCGTCGCTGGTGGTCCTCGGGGACGTGTGCGGCAAGGGACTGGAAGCCGCCGTCCTGACCGGCAAGATCCGCAACACCCTGCAAGCGCTGCTGCCCATGGCCGACGACCACGGACGAATGCTGCGACTCCTCAACGGCGCTCTGCTGAACTCCCATCACACCCGCTTCGCCACACTCGTACTGGCCTCGGTGCACCGCGCGGAGAACCAGGTGCGACTGCGCCTCACCTCGGCCGGCCACCCCCACCCCCTCGTGGTCCGCGCCGACGGAAACATCGAAGAGGTCCCCACCCGCGGTTCACTGATCGGGGTCCTCCCCACGATCGAGGCCCTCACCGTGGAGGCCGTGCTGGAGCCGGGCGACACCTGCCTGCTCTACACCGACGGATTCACCGAAGCCCGTGGCGGTCCCCTGGGTGACGAACTGTTCGGAGACGAACGCCTGCGACGGGCCCTGTCCGAGTGTGCCGACATGCCGGCCGAAGCCGTCATCGAGCAGATCCAGATGCTCGCTTCCCAATGGCTGCGCAACGGCCGCCACGACGACATGGCGCTCATCGCCATCAGCGCACCCCGCACGCAGCATCTCAGCGCCGTGAACGGCCACACCCGAGGCAGGTACACCGCATGACCCCCACGACCGCTGTCGCCCAGGGCCTGCGGGACCAGTTGTGGGCGGCCGTCACGACCCGCGACGAGTACCGCGCCGCCGACATCGTCTTCACCGCTCTCGACGACGGGCTGGACGCGGAGACCGCCCTGCTGGATCTCATCGCCCCGGTACAGGCGAAGGTGGGCGCCGAATGGGCCGCCAACCGGCTCAGCGTCGCACAGGAGCACGCGGCCAGCGCCATCACCGAACGCGTCATCGCCGCCCTCGCTCACCACCCCGCCCACCGCACCCCACCCAGCCTCGGGCACATCACCGTGGCCTGCGTGGAACAGGAATGGCACTCCCTGCCCGCCCGCCTGCTGGCCGAAGTCCTCACCCTGCGCGGCTGGCAAGTCGACTTCCTCGGTGCTCAGGTCCCCACCCCGCACCTGATCGCCCACCTCCACACCAGTGGCACCGACGCGGTGGCCCTTTCCTCCTCCCTCCCCACCCGGCTGCCCGCCGCCCACGCGGCGATCACCGCGTGCCAGGCCATCGGCGTTCCCGTCCTCGTCGGCGGCGCAGCCTTCGGACACGACGGCCGATACGCCCGCCTCCTCGGCGCCGACGCCTGGGCCCCCGACGCACGCGCTGCAGCACGCCTGCTCGCCGACGGCGTTCCCGCCCCCACACTCGATCGAGGGCACCAGCAGATCGACGACCTGCCCCACCTCACCGACCAGGAGTACACGCTCGTCGGTCGCTCCCAGCCGCAGCTGGTCAAGACGGTTCTCACCCGGCTTGAAGAGCACTTCCCCGCAATGTCCGCTTACACCGCCCACCAGCGTGAGCGCACCGCCGAAGACCTCGCCCACATCGTCGAATTCCTCACCGTCGCCCTCTACCTCGACGACGACGACCTGTTCACCACCTTCATCACGTGGACCGCGCGCATTCTTACCGCACGCCACGTCCCCACCCGCTCCCTGCATCCCGCCCTGGACATCCTGGCCACCGAACTCAACGACTTCCCCCGGACCACAAGGCTGCTCGACCAGGCGCGCTTCGCTCTGGACCGTGCCACCCCCACCGCAGGGTCCCGCCCCGGAGTGACCGCATGATGCCTCTGCCCTCCTCCCTCACTCTGACCGTTGAGACCGGGCGGGACAGCGCGTACCTCCGCCTCACCGGCGACCTGGACTTCAGCACGGGCGACGCGGTGGCAGAGCGGGCCGAGCAATGCCTCACCGAGCAGCCCGGCCTGCAGGACCTGCACATCGACTGCGCGGAACTCACCTTCTGCGACTCGATCGGCGTCTCCTCCTTCCTGATGATCCACCGCCACACCACCGCGCACTCCGCACGCCTCCACCTGGACAACCAGCCCTCCTTCCTCCGGCGCCTTCTCGACATCACCGGAACCCAGCACCTCTTCACCCAGCCCTGTACCGCCCAACAAGCCGAATAAATCCCTGCTTGACAGGGCCCAAGAACACGGGGAGGCCGCCCATGAACTGTGCGGCTGGTAGTGCCGTCTGCTGAAGGAAGAGGAGAAAGAGGCGTTCCAGCGAGGGTGGGACCGGGCGATGGACCGCGCGAAGCGACGGATCGGCGGCCTCGAAGCGGAACTCGCCAGCCAGCAGCCCAGCCCGAACCTGCCCACGCTGTCGTCCGAATGGCTCCTGGCCCGCCGGGACCCGCGCTACGCCTCGTACGACGGGAGATCCTCGCCCTCGACACCATCACCGGCGGGAATGGCTCTCCCGTACGCACGTGAGGAACTGCTCGCCCTCCGCCTCATCTCAGTGCTACGCACCGCCGAACTCTCCCTCTCACGAAGCCGACCGTCGCCGGCGTCCAGACCTGCCCGGGGCTTTCCCGGGCCCCTCCCTGCGGAGGCGATGGCGAGATTCTGGCGGGCGCGGATGGTGTCGGGGTGGTCGGGGCTCAGGCGTCGCCCTCCCTCGATGCCCCCCGTCTATGGCATGGTCATGTCCCGTGATGTGGTGTAGGCGATCACTTGCTGTACCGGGCAGGGGAGTTGTGCTGTCCGGATAGGAGCTGTCCATGCTCTCGATGGACAGGTAGCGGCGGGGGTAGGCGATTCACTCGTCGTGGAGTTCAGCCAGGGCGGTGGTGGCCAGCCGGGCGACGGGTGTTTCGCAAACAGCGTTCACGACTCGACCTCGTAGGCGGCGACGTCTCTTCGAGCTCGTAACACGATCTTGCTGAATCGTCCTGGTAGGCCGTTACCGGTGTGATGATTCGGCCGTTCGTGAGGGTGTGGGTACCCGACCGTGGATCGTCGACGATGAGTTGTGGGCTCTGGTCGAGCCGTTGCTGCCGCCGTGGCCGGAGCGGTCGCCGGGGCCCAGGCCGGTGTCGGATCGGCTCTGCCTCCAGGGCATCCTGTTCGTCCTCTACAACGACATAGCCTGGCAACTCCTGCCCCTGGAGCTCGGGTTCGGCTCGGGACAGACCTGCTGGCGCCGACTGGACCGGTGGCAGAAGGCAGGAGTCTTCGACCAGTTGCATCGGGTCCTGCTCGCCGAGCTGAACGCGGCCGGCGAACTCGACTGGTCACGTGCGTGTGTGGACGGTTCCCACATCCGCGCGAAAAAGGGGGCACCGACACCGGTCCGTCGCCGGTCGACCGGCGGAAAACGGGCAGCAAACACCACCTGATCTGCGACGGACGCGGCACCCCGCTCAAGGTCATCACGACCGCGGCCAACGTCAACGACGTCACCCAGACCCTCGCCCTGGTCGACGGCATCCCACCCGTCGCAGGCCGACCCGGACGACCCCGCCGACGACCAGAGGCCCTGCTCGGCGACAAAGGCTACGACTCCAACCCGAACCGCGACGAGCTCCGTCGCCGGCGAATCCTGCCCGTCATCTCCCGCAAGGGAGCACCGAACATCAAGGGCATCGGCAAGCTGCGATACGTCGTCGAGCAGACCTTCGCCCTGCTCCACCACTTCAAACGACTCGCCGTCCGCTGGGAACGCCGCACCGAACTCCACGACGCCTTCGTATCCCTCGCCTGCAGCCTCATCTGCTACCGACGCCTCAAGAAGACCCGACCATGATCGTGTTACGAGCTCAAAGGAGCCCGGAACATCAAGGGTCTTCTTCACCGCCGCCAAGGTCCTCCGGGCGTGCGGCACGAGCTGCACGACCTTCTCGGCGGCGTCACGAGCGAGATCGTCCAGGACCGACTGGTAGATGTCCCGGGTGATCCGCGTGTCCGAGTGGCCGAGAGTTTCGAAGACCACCTTGATGTCGACCCCGGCAGCGAGCATCTGCGACGTGGCGAAGATCGTGGAGGCGGATCGGAGGGAGACCAGCGGATTCCACCAGACGCTTGAAAAGGTCGCTGCCCTTGCCGAGGTGCAGAAGGAAGCCATCCTCCTGGGTGAAGATCCGGCCGGTGGCCTACCAGCCCTCGCCCCACGCCTCCAGCTCCCGTTGCTGGCGGGCCTTGCGAGACAGGAGGTCCTGTTTCGTCTCCTCCCCGAGGGCGATCGTCCGAATGCCGCTGGCGGTCTTGGGGCGCCCTCGTGGACCTCCCAGCCGTCCTGCACGAGCTGGGCGGCGATGGCGAGCGAAGCGAGCAGTGACTCCCGCATAAGGGGGCACTCCACTGTTTCGCGACGCGGAGGGGCAGAAGACTTCACGAATGTAAAGGATTGGGAGATCTTTTCCTTGAACCTTCATTGACCAACTGACGATCCGACCACCGATTGAGCAGTAAGACGTAGTGGACAAATAGCTACATTGATCGCGCCGAAAGCGTTGACGCGCACGACCGCGACCCTCGATCGGAACCCTGTGATCCGCTTGTGATTGCGTGACTGCGATCCTTCAGCCTTACTGCGCACTTATGTGAAGTGGGCGTGAAGGAGACGTGATGGGGATTCGATTCCTGGGTGGGGCTCAGCCTCCCTCGAGGTTGGCTTCTGCTGAGGCGAGACGCAAGCGGCTGAGGCGCATAGCGGGCTCACTGGGCTTGTTGCTCGCTGTTGAAGCGGCCATCGTCGTCGAGGCGACCGGCCAGACAGTCGCGTTCGCAAGCGAACCGTCGGTGGCTGCCGCCGCTCCCGCCTTGACACCGTCGCTGAGCGGTCCGGCGGAGGCGGCCAATGAGTCGTCCGCGCTCCTGACTGCCCGGTTGCAGAAGCGCAGGATCGAGGTGATGAACGCGAGGACAAGCTCCGCGCAGACCTTCGCCAACCCCGACGGGACTCTGTCGTACGAGACCTCCGCGCAACCGCGCTGGGTCAAGAAGCACGGCGAGTGGACGGACGTTGACACCACTCTGGTGACGACAGGGAACGGTGATCTCACCCCTGCGGCGAGCGAGTCGCCGCTGGTGCTGTCCGGGGGCGGCGAGGGGCCGCTGGTCGACATGACCGTGGACGGCAAGCAGACCAAGCTGGTCTGGTCCACGTCTCTGCCCAAGCCGACCGTCAAGGGAGCCACGGCCACCTACGCCGACGTGCTTGCTTCGGGAGTCGACCTCCAGGTCACCGCCACCGCCGCCGGCGGGGCCGAGGAGACCCTGGTGGTGAAGAACGCCACCGCCGCGGCCGATCCAGCGCTGACCGACCTCGTCCAGACCGTGTCCACGAGCAACGGCATCACCGCGACTACGGACGCGGGTGGGAATCTGACCGTCGAGGACAGCAAGGGTGATGCCATCGTCACCTCGCCCGCGCCCGTCATGTGGGACTCCGCGACCAACGCCGCCGACCCTGCAACCGTGACAGACCCCGAGAGCACCAGCACGGTCTCGGGTGGCGACAACGCGGCCGGCAGGGCCACCGTGGCCCTGGCGCGCCTCAAGCCCCCACCCGGCACACGCTCCAGCGCCCAGGCCCCGGGCTCGCGCGCCCACCGGGCCCGCGTGAAAAGCAGCCTGAAGGACCACAAACTTCACCTGCTCGTGGACCAGAACCTGCTGAGGGCCAAGAGCACGGTCTACCCGGTGTACGTGGACCCCGCCTACGTGCCCCACTCCGAAACCGGCTCAACGCTGCACTACGACCAGGTGCAGGAGGCCTACCCGTCCACGTCGAACTACGACGCCGCACCCGGCTCCGGCCTGGCCGTGGGCTACCAGGGCTTCTCCTCCCCCTACGGGATCGAGCGGACCTACTACAACCTGAGCCTGCCCGCCCGCATCAACGGCACCACCATCCTGTCGGGCAAGCTCAACACCACGGTCACCTACGCGGCCGCCTCCGGGTCGAACTCCACAACGATCAACGCCTTCTCGACCGGTTCGATCAGCTCGACGACCACCTGGAGCAAGCAGCCCGCCAAGTCCACCAGCGCGGCGAACCCGAACTACCCGAGCCCGAACGCGTCAACGACGTTCACCACCACGAGCTCCTCGCCCAACAAAGCGGTGTCGTTCGATGTGACCGCCGGGATGCAGTACCTGGCGAACATCTCCAACGGCAACTGGACCCTGGGGCTCTTCAACAGCACCGAGAGCAACTCCACCGACCTGGTGCGGTTCGCGTCGAACCCGACGTTCACGATCACGTACAACTCTCATGCCACGACCAGCTCGCAGGCGATCTCCCCGTCGGCGGTCAACGCCTACAACGGCAAGCGTTACGTCACCTCGCTGACCCCGTCCTTGTCGGCGAAGGTCACCGACGCCGACGGCGACAACGCCCAGGGCCAGTACGAGATCACCGCCGACCCCGCCGTCGCGGACACCACCTACGCCTACACGGCGTACGGCAAGACGGTGGCCTCCGGCGCCACCTCCACCCTTGCCGTCCCGGCCGCCAACGCCTTCCCCGCAGGCGTGCACCTTCGCTACCGGGTACGCGCCTTCGACGGCACCGACTACGGCACCTGGTCGGGCTACACCGCCTTCGTGATGAACACCGGGCTGCCCACCGCACCCGCCATCGCCTGCACCCCCTACAGCCAGGACACCTGGACCACCAAAGCCGACGGCACGGTGACCTGCACCCTGGACACCGCCTCCACCGACGGGCAGGGCTACTCCTGGGGCCTGGACGACCCGGCTGCCCCCAAGCGCATCGACGACACGGTGGACGGAAGCGGCGGCGACCCGCTGACCGTGTCCATCACCCCGGGCGACGGCTGGCACACCCTGTACGCCAAGACCATCGACTCCGGCGGCAACATCTCCGCCACCACCACGAAGTACTCCTTCGGCGTGGGAGCCGACGGGGCCGCCCTGCTGTCCCCGGGCGACGGTGACACCAGCGCCCGGCGCGTATCGCTGACCGCCACGGGCAAGACCTCCTACACCGGGGTCACCTACCAGTACCGGCGCGGTGAGACCGACACCTGGCACACCGTCCCGCTCGCGGACGTGACCAAGACCTCCGACGGCAGCGCTGTGGCGGCCTGGCCGGCGGCAGTGGCCAACGGTGTTCCCGCAGGCCTGACCTGGAACATCACGAAGTCGCTGACCGAGGACGGGGCGATCGACATCCGTGCCGCGTTCACGAACGGCACCGCGACCGGTTACTCCCAGGCGAACACCATCACGGTGGACCGCAACGCGGGCACCGCGCCGTCCGACGACGTCGGTCCCGGCTCGGTCAACGACCTGACCGGTGACTACACCCTGTCCGACACGGACGCCTCCGGGTTCGGACTCAGCGTGACGCGCACCGCCTCCTCCCGCCGCCCGACCGCAGGCTCCGACGCCGAGGGCCAGGCGGCGATCTTCGGCCCGCAGTGGACCTCGGGCACCACCGCCGAAATCACCGACTCCGACTGGGCCTACGTCCGCAAGACCTCGGCCACCTCGGTGGCGCTGGTCGACGTGGACGGCAACGAGACCGGCTTCACCGCCACCACCACCGGCGGCTGGAAGAGCGAGCCCGGCGCAGAGGACCTGACCCTGACCGGGTCGCTCACCGGCTCCTTCACCCTGAAGGACACCGAGGGCACCACCACCACCTTCGCGAAGGTCGCCTCGGCGGCGACGACCTGGCAGGTGTCCACCTCCTACCTGCCGACCGACAACTCCACCACCAAGGTGGTCTCCGAAGCGGTCACCTCGGGCACCAGCACCCTGGCCCGCCCCAAGTACCTCATCGCCCCGACCACCGCGGTCACCGCCTCCACCTGCGAGAGCACCCCGGCGGCTAAGGGCTGCCGGATGCTGGAGTACGTCTACGCGACCTCCACCACCGCCACCAGCACCGCACCCGGCGACTTCACCGGCCGCGTCGCCCAGATCAAGGAATGGGCCACCACTCCCGGCGCCTCCGCATCGACCTCCACCGTCATCGCGCAGTACGCCTACGACACCACCGGGCAGCTGCGCCAGACCTGGGACCCGCGCATCAGCCCCGCGCTGAAGACCGCTTACGGCTACGACAGCGCCGGCCGCGTGACCACCCTGACCCCGCCGGGCGAACTCCCCTGGACCCTCACCTACGGCACTGCCGGAAACGCAGCCACCGCAGGGACAGGCATGCTGCTCGCAGCCTCCCGCCCGAACCTGACCCAGGGCAGCGCCAGCACCCCGGATGGCACCACGGCCATCACCAGCGTGGTCTACGACGTCCCGCTCACCGGGGCCAAGGCGCCCAACGCCATGGGCACCTCGGACGTGGCCGCCTGGGGCCAGAGCGATGTCCCCACCGACGCGACCGCCGTCTTCCCGGCCGACTCGGTTCCCACCTCGCACACCGGCTCCGACCTGGCGGCCTCGGACTACACCCGGGCCACCGTCTCGTACGCGGACGCATCGGGACGCGAGGTCAATACCGCCACCCCCGGCAAGCACCTCACCACCACGGAGTA